>JBKJTI010000197.1:0-22052 GCA_046590425.1 Cypionkella sp.
TCCTGCACCGGCACATGGCTGTGCATCCAATGGGTGCCGGGGTTTGGAGCATAGTCAAAGCTGCGTGTCTCGCCAGTTTTCAGCAGCGGCATTGGCAGGTTTGGTACCCCGTCCTGCGCGTTTGGTGGCAGTTGGCCATGCCAGTGAATAATGGTTTCCACATCAAGGTTGTTTGTCAGATTGACCCAGAATTGCTGGCCCGGATCAAGGATCAGACCCTGCCCGCCTGCCCCGTTGGTCAACCCGTAAACTGTGGCTGGCTTGCCATCAATCTCAAGCACTCGGGTGGCGGCGGTCAACGTGAACGGCGTGGATTGCCCGAAGGCCAGACGTGGAAGCGCCACAGATGCAGCCATCGCCGCAGATGCGGCAAGAAACCCGCGCCTTGTATGATCGTATGTCATGTTTGATACTCCATTTGGCTTCAGCGAAGCCAACGCAAAGGAAATGCCCCGCAGGTCCTGCGAAGCGCGCTCAAGCTTGGGGAATTATATCGGGGGCCGTTGGGCCGGGTCTGGTCGGAAGGGAACCCAAACGGGGTCTGCATCAATCGGCCAGCGCGCAAATGCGAAAACCACGATCCGCGCTAGATGCATTGGCCCCTCGGCTGCCTCTAGGCTAGCACACAGCACGGCACAAAGCGCTGCTTTTATCCACTCATGCACACCCCCGGCGTGGCTCATCTTTCCCTGCGTGTCGGCGGTGTGATACATCGTCATCGCAGGCGTTTCGGTTACGGCAGTCGTGCCCGGATGCGGAAGGTTCAGCATGACGAACAACGCAAGCACGAAGCCGAGGCGGAGCAGCAATTTGCTGAGAGCATGGATGCGGTTTTGGCGCCACATGGAAGTTAATTAGGCCGTGAACCGGGCCAAATCAAGTCACGTCTGGGAGTGCCTATAGACAATTGGCGCCAAAGCGCACGAGATACTGGCAAAGGTTCACCTTGCGGCATTGTGCGTGCGTTCGGGCTGGGTCTTCAGGTTGGGCTGATCACTATGGCGCAATTCCAGCGGTCGTATACCGGGCTATCCTTATGGGACTGTTCAGGCCAAGGCTGACACAATTTGTCGCCCGTCGGCGCGCCATTCCGGCAGACCGCCGTCCAACCGGCGTGCTTCATGGCCAAACTGGCGCAGGCGGGCGACGGCCTGATGGGCATAGATGCAGTACGGCCCGCGACAATAGGCGATGATTTCGGCGGTGGTGTTCAGGGTCGCGGCCAGCGCATCCAGTTTGCTCAGATCGACCTGTACCGCGCCGGGAATATGACCCATGGCAAATTCATCTTCCGGCCGCATGTCTAGGAGCGTGACCGAACCCTCCTTCAGCCGCATGGCAAGTTCGGCGCGGGTCATTGGCTCCGGTGCGGTGCCATCTGAAAGACCCTGAAGAATCTCACCCACAACCGATAAGTTCTTCCGGGCAATCATTCCCAGAAGGTCCATCAGAACTAATGTCTTGTCGTCCGTCATGCGGTAGATCACCGCCTTTCCGGCCCTGCGGCTGGTCACCAATCCCGCCCGGCGCAGTTGTTGCAGGTGTTGCGAGCAGTTGGCCACAGCAACACCGATCTTGTCCGCCAAAGCCTCCACCCCTCGTTCGCCCTGCGCCAACTGCTCCAACAGTAACATCCGGTGCGGCGCGCCCAATGCGCGGGCGATCAGGGCGTATTCTTCAAGCAGGGCGAGTTTCGGCGTCATTGACAGGGCTGATCCTTCGGGCCTAGATCATTCAAGTATTCGCTTGAATGTAGCGAGTCGCAAGGGTGCGAGCAAGTCCGACCTTGGCTGAACTCTGATGGAGACCAAAGATGATCCTGCGCCAGTTCCTGCATTCAGATGCCGTCGCCGCTTCGTATCTGTTTGGGTGCGGCGGCAATGCCTCGGGTGCCGTGGTCGATCCGGTGGGCGACATCTCCCCTTATCTTCAGGCCGCCGCGGCCTTGGGGATGCGCATCCTCTACGTGATCGACACCCATCTTCACGCGGATCATGTGTCGTCCGCGCGGGCGCTGGCTGATGTGTCGGGTGCCGAATACGTACTTTTTGCGGCTGCCATTGCCGACTTCGCCTTCAAAGGCGTGCAGGACGGCGACGTGCTTGAGTTTGGCAAAGTGGCAGCCAAAGTGCTGCACACGCCGGGCAACACGACCGAGCATCTCTGTCTGGTCGTGGCCGACCGCACCCGCGCGTCCGAGCCGTGGTTTGTGCGTCACAACACGGCTTTCCGCATGACGGACGAGGCTGAATTCGTGGCTGCCATGACCGCCGATATTCCGCCGCCACCGCCCGGGGCCGGACAGAACCGGGCGATCAATTCCGGCCAAGTGGTCCCTGCATGACCAAGCCCACCGCATTTACCGGCGACAGCGCCGTCGAACTGACGCTTGGCATTTCCCAGAACCTGACGCAGTTCGTGCACCAGTTGATCCAGGTGCTGTTGGTCGGCTTCACCATCGGCATGATGCGCACCGTGGTTCCGGCGCTGGCAGAAAGCGAATTCGGCGTCGCCAAAGGGTCGTTCCTGCTGCTGAGCGCCTTTGTCGTGGCCTTTGGTGTGGTGAAGGGAACCCTGAACTTCGTGGCCGGTCGGCTGTCTGAACGGATCGGGCGCAAGCGTGTGCTGCTGCTGGGATGGATTGCCGCGATCCCGATCCCCCTGATGATCTACTTTGCCCCAAGCTGGAGTTGGATCGTCGCCGCCACTGTATTGCTGGGGGTCAATCAGGGCCTGTGCTGGTCGATGACGCAAACCTCCAAGCTGGATTTCACGCGGGCGGATCAACGCGGGCTGACCTTGGGGCTGAATGAGTTTTCGGGCTATGTCGGCGTGGCTGTGGCCGGGATCATCACGGCATATGCGGCCAGCGCCTTGGGGGCCCGGCTCGGGCTGTTGATTTTTGGCGGCGTGGTGATCGGGCTGGCTTTGATGCTGACGCTGGTCTGGGTGCAGGACACTCTGCCCTTTGCCAAGGCCGAAGCGGCGCGGCACAGGGCCAAGACCACCACCACCTTTCGCCCGCGCTATCCGCAGGGCGTTTCAGAAACCCCCACCACATGGGAGGTTTTCGCGCTGATGACGTGGCGCGACCGGCGCCTGGCTGCGGTGTCGCAGGCCGGGTTGGTTGAGAAATTCGTCGATGCGCTGGTCTGGGTGATGTTCCCGGTGTTCCTGCGCGACCATGGCGTCAGCCTGCCCGATATCGGCTGGATCGTCGGCATTTACGGCTTTGTTTGGGGCGGCTCGCAATTGTTCACCGGCAGGCTGTCGGATCGCATCGGGCGGTTCTGGCCCAACGTTCTGGGCATGTGGATTTGCGGTGCCGGGATCGCTTTGGTCGTTCTGGGCGACGGCTTTGTCTGGTGGTCGGTATCAGCTGCCATCGCGGGCTTTGGCATGGCGCTCTTGTATCCGAACCTGTCGGCCGCCGTGGCCGACATCACCCCGCCGACCTGGCGCGGATCGGCCATCGGCATTTACCGCTTCTGGCGTGACCTTGGCTATGGCATCGGCGCGCTGGGCCTTGGCTTGGCCGCGCATTTCAGCGGATCGACCGTGGCGGCGTTCTGGTTCGTGGCGGTCTCGATGGCGCTCTCCGGCGCTGTCCTGTGGCTTTGGGGCGAGGAAACCCACCCCCGCCTGAACCCGGCAACCTGAAAGGCCCGACAATGCAACACCTGCTGATCCTGAACGACCCGCCCTATGGCACCGAACGCAGCTATAACGCCCTGCGCCTCGCCATTGCCTTGCCCAAGCACGACCCAGAGGCGCAGGTCACCGTCTTTCTGATGGCCGACGCGGTGGCTTGTGCGAAGGCTGGCCAAAAGACACCAGAGGGGTTTTACAATCTGGAACGGATGCTGGGCCGCGTTCTCAGCGCGGGAGGCCGGGTGCTTCTGTGCGGCACCTGCGCGGATGCGCGCGGGCTGACGGCGGAGGAAGTCATAACGGGTGCGGTTAGGTCAACGATGGACGAACTGGCCCAGACGACCATCGCCGCCGACAAGGTTCTGGTGTTCTAACGCCTCGGCCACGCCGCGCCAACACGCGGCAGAGCGCTGCGCCCTTTGGCAGGGCAAGTCCATGATCTGCTTTCCAAAGTGGCCACAGAGCTAAAAATTCGTGCAGTCTTGCCGCTGATTGCAGCAAACCTTCGTCGCCTTGCCCCAAGGGCACGGGCGTCAAAATAATATCTATACAATAACTCGCGGCCTGCTAGGCTCGCCCAAATTAATCAACTGGGGGGTGGCCAAAATGAAGCTTCAACGTCGGACTTTCCTTGCCGGAACGGCAGGGCTTACCTTTCTTTCAGCCTTCCCGCAGATCGTGTTGGCCGACGGTCATGACACGCTGAAAGTCGCCATTGCGGGCGAAACCGGCGATCTGGACCTGTTGCAGAACGTCTCCACGCTGTCTTCCTACACGGTGGTGTTCGATGCCCTGATCCACTACGGCCCCGGAGGCACGCTGGAGCCCGGTCTGGCCACCGCCTGGACCGTGGCCGAAGATGGTCTGTCGATCAGCTTTGATCTGCGCGAGGGGGTCACCTTCTCGGACGGCACGCCATTTGACGCCACCGCTGCGGAATGGAACCTGAAGCGCTGGATGGGGGTTGCCGATTTTTCTTGGATCGGGATTTCGGATGCGTTTGATGGGGTGGTGATTGATGCGCCCAACAAGATCACCGTCAAGCTGAAGCGCCCGGTGGCTGCTGCGCTCTTGGAACTGACCATCGTGCGCCCGGTGCGGTTCCTGTCGCCCAAGGCAGCCGATGCGGACGGCGCGCAGACAGCCCCCATCGGCACCGGGCCGTGGATCGTGGAGACCTATGCCAGCGACAAGACCGTGCTGGTGCGCAACGACGCCTATTGGGGCGAAAAGCCCAGCTTCGCCCGCATGGAACTGCTGGTGGTGCCAGACGAGCTGGCCCGCGCCAACGGCCTTCGCGCCGGTGATCTTGATGTGATCGGCGGCGATTGGGTTGCCCCCTTGTCGCCGCGCCGTGCGTCGGCGCTGAAAAGCGATGGCATGACCGTGGTGGCCGAACCCGGCACCGCGACGACGATCCTTGGTTTCTCGCCCAAGTCGCCGATGATGCAGGACAAGGCCGTGCGCGATGCGATCTTCATCGGTGTGGACCGCGAAGCACTGGCCGCCGTGCTGTTCGAAGGCTATGCCGATGCGACCGTGAACATCTTCCCGACAACCGTGCCCACGGCAGGCGCGCGGGTGCCGGTTCCGGCGCGGGATGTGGCCGCGGCGCAGGCCGCGCTGACCGCAGGCGGTTGGGCGGGGGATGCCAGCGGTTTCACCAAGGATGGCGCGCCGCTTGCCATTGATTTCCTTGTGTCAGAAGAGTCTTTCCCCGGCTCCCGCCGGATTGCCGAGATGATTCAGGGCCAGCTGATGGAGGTTGGATTTCAGGTCAATATCTCGTCGGTGGACAATGCCACCATGCATGACCGCCGCCCGAAATTCGAATATGACCTGACCTTCTTTGGCACTTACGGAGCACCCTATGATCCGCATGGCTCGCTTGGGGCGTCTTTCGTGACGGCAGCGGATACCGGGCCGGATGGCAAGATTTATGTCTCGGACGCATTGGACGCCGTGGTTCTGGCCGCTCTCGATGCGGGCGGCGATGCACGCGAACCTGCAATGCAGGCGGTCTACGACTGGATCAGCGCCAATACGGCGGCTTGCCCCCTGGTGGTCAGCCAACGCATCTGGGCGGTCAATCCGCGCGTCAAAGGCTTTGGCCTGCCCGCAACCGACTACGATCTGCCGTTCAAGGGCATCACACTGGCCTGAGCCGCCACGGGAGGGCAAGACTGATGCAACGCATGTTCCTGCGGCGGGCGGGTCTTGCCCTTCTCTTGATGCTGGCGGCCACCGCGCTGACCTTTGCGCTGGTGTCCGCCGCACCGGGCAATGTGGCCGCCCTGATTGCCGAACGGGCGGCGGGTGCTGGCGCGGATGGCGCGATGATTGCCAAGATCGCCAATGATCTTGGCCTGAATGACCCCTTGCCAGTGCGCTATCTGCGCTGGCTGGGGGATGCCGTGACCGGGGATTTCGGCGTCTCTTTGCGCACCGGCAAGCCGATGGCCGAAGAATTCGCGGTGCGCATCCCCAAGACGCTGGCCCTGCTGGCGGGGGGCGGCGTTCTGGCGCTGTTGCTGTCATTGGCGATGGGTCTGGCGGGGGCGGTGTCAAATGGCGGGATCGTGGACAAAATGTTGCATGGGCTGGCGCTGGTCGGGGCCTCGACCCCGAATTTCTTTGTCGCAGCCATGCTGACCATCGTCTTCTCAGTCATGTTGGGCTGGGTGCCGACCTTTGGCGTCGCCGGGTTCACGTCATGGCTGCTGCCCTGGATCACCATCGCCCTGTTCCCCGGTTCGGTTCTGGCCCGCGTCGTGCGGGTGAACCTGCAAGAGGCGATGTCGCGCCCCTTTGCCACCACCGGGTTCGCCAAGGGTCTGACCCGCCGCGCCGTGCTGTTCCGCGAGGCGCTGCCGAACATCCTGATCCCCTACATGACGACCTTCGGCGCGCAGTTCACCCTGATGATGATCGGCGCGATCGTGGTTGAACGGGTCTTCGGCCTGAACGGCATCGGAGCGTTCTTCATCGAGGCGATCCGGTTTCGCGATTTCATCGGCATGCAGGCGGTCTTGCTGCTTTTCGTGGTGTTCTTCGTGTCGGTTAACCTGATCGTCGATATCGCCGCCATGCTGGCCGACCCGCGCCTGCGCAGACCACGAAGGGCATGATGTGGAGGGCATGAGATGAAAAACTGGCCTTGGGCAATCCTGACACCTGCGCTGATCTTCGTCCTGATCGGGATCTTTGCGCCATTGCTGATGACGCATGACCCGACCAAACAGGATTACGAGGTCATCCTGTCGCCGTCGTCATGGTCAAACTGGCTCGGCACCGACTATCTGGGCCGCGACATGTACAGCCGGATCATCGGCGGCGCGCGCACGTCTTTGGTGGCAATGGTCGCCGTTCTGCTGGCGGCACTGATTATCGGCGTGGTGATCGGGTCGTTCGCGGGCTATGTCGGCGGGCGCACCGAACTGGTGCTGATCTCGATCATCGACATCGCCCTCGCCCTGCCCAGCCTGATCATCGCGCTGGCGCTGATCGGGGTGTTTTCCGGCGAGGCGTGGTCGTGGATGAGCGACTATTGGAAGATGATCATCGCGCTGACGCTGGCCTGGTGGGCCAACTATGCAAGGATGAGCCGGGCTGTCGTGGTGGCGGAGTTGCAACAGCCCTATATCGAGGCGGCGCGGGTCATGGGCGCGTCGCACATGTGGATTTTCACGAGGCATATTCTGCCGCATGTGTTGGGGCTGGTCGTGGTCTATGCGTCGGCAGATGCCGGGGCTTTGGTGCTGGCGATTGCCACCCTGTCCTTCCTTGGCCTTGGCGTCGCACCACCGACCCCGGAATGGGGTCAGATGCTGGTCGATGGGATGAGCTATATCGAGGACAACCCTGCCCTAGTCATCATCCCCGGTCTGGCGCTGACCGCCGTTGTCGTCAGCTTCAACCTGCTTGGAGAGGCGTTTGCCTTGCAGAAGGTGCCGAAAGCCGTCCGTGGCGGGCTGTTGCGACGCAAGAAATCGGCGCGCGCGACCGAGGAAACCACCCGTGCCGCGACGGAGGCAAACATATGAGCACCCCGGTTTACGCCGTCGAAAATCTGGTGATCGACCTTTACACCCCCACGGCTTCTGTCCGCGCGGTGGATGGGGCGTCTTTCCACGTATCCCCTGGCGAAACTGTGGCCATCGTTGGCGAAAGTGGGTCTGGCAAGACGGTGATGACACTTGGGCCTCTTGGGCTGATGCCCGAAGGTGTGGCGGTGGACCTGAAAGGCACGGCGCGGGCCGATGGGCGCGATATTCTGACCCTCTCGCCATCAGAGCTTTCCGCCCTGCGTGGTGGCTTCTTCGGGGTCATTTTCCAGGATCCGATGTCAGCACTTAACCCGATGCTAAAGATCGGCCCGCAACTGGCGCGGCAGGCGCAGCTTTATGCTGGTCTGTCGCCAGAGGCGGCCCGGAAAGAGGGCGTCTCGCTGCTGGCGCGGTCGGGCATTCCCGACCCGGAGGACCGGTACGACCGCTATCCGCACGAGTTGTCGGGCGGCATGTTGCAGCGCGCGATGATCGCGTTGGCGCTGGCGGCGCGGCCAAGGGTGCTGATCGCAGATGAACCCACCACCGCACTGGATGCTACGGTGCAGGCGCAAATTCTGGCGCTGATCCGCACGATTCAGAAGGAAGACAGCATCGCCGTGGTGCTGATTACCCATGACATCGGGGCAGTGTCGGTGCTGGCCGACCGAGTGATCGTGCTTTACGCAGGCCAGATCGCCGAGGAAGGCACCGCCATCGACGTGCTGACTTCCCCAGTCCATCCCTACACGCGCGGACTGTTGGCATCTGTCCCCGACTTCCGGTCGGAAACCGCATCGGGGACCAAGGAAATCCCCGGCATCCCGCCCAATCAGGCACAGCTTATGCCCGGCTGCCGCTTTGCCGACCGCTGCGATCAGGTACAACCCGCCTGTCACACCCACCGCCCGCGCCTGCAAACCATCGCCGCAGGCGACGTGCCGCACCGCGTGGCCTGCCCGGTTGTCATAGCCGCCGAAGGGATTGCCACCTATGCCTGATAGTCCCGCAACCTCCGCCCCCGCCATCGAAGCGAAGGGCCTCAAGGTTCACTTCAAGACCGGCGCTGGCCTTGTCCGCGCCGTCGATGGCGTGGACCTGACCATTCCCAAGGGCGCATTTCACGGCATCGTAGGCGAGTCCGGCTGCGGCAAGACCACCCTCGCGCGGGCCATCATCGGGCTGCAATCGGCCACTGAGGGCAGCGTCAAGATCAACGGGCGTTACCGCGCCGACTGGCAACGTGAGGACCGTAAAGAGTTTGCCCGCGCGGTGCAGTTCATCTTCCAAGACCCGCTTGGGTCGATGAGCCGCCGTCAAACTGTGGGGCAGACGCTGGAAGAACCGCTGCTGATCCACGGCATCGGCACCGCGCTGGCGCGCAAGGCAAGGCTGGCAGAATTGCTGGACCTTGTGGCCCTGCCCACCACTGTGCTGGACCGCATACCGCGTTCTCTGTCGGGGGGCCAGCGCCAGCGTGTGTCTATCGCCCGCGCCCTTGCCCTGAACCCGACGCTGCTGATCTGCGACGAGCCGCTGTCGGCGCTGGATGTGTCGGTCCGTGCACAGATCGTCAACTTGTTCGCACGGTTGCAAGCCCAGCTTGGTCTGACTATCGTCATCGTCGCGCATGATCTGGCAATTGTGCGCGAGGTGTGTTCGGGGGTGACGGTGATGTATCTGGGTCGGGTCGCGGAACAGGGTGTGACCAAGCCACTGTTTGCCGATCCCGCGCATCCCTACACACAAGCGCTGCTGTCCGCCGTTCCCTCCCCTGATCCCCGTATAGAGGCTGTCCGCCCCCGCATTCTGCTGGCAGGCGATCCGCCCAGCCCGCGCAACCCGCCGCCCGGCTGCCGCTTTTCCAACCGCTGCCCGGTGGTAGTATCGCAATGCCGGGTCACGGAACCACAACTGCGCCCTGTCAAACATCAGGGCGAGGCCGCCTGCCACCTTGCAACTGCGCAAGTGCATGCGGTGATCTGATGCACGACCACGCCCCCGATCACCGCCCGCAAACCTTGCACGCCCGCATCCGGGCCGAGATCGAGGCGCGCATCCTGTCGGGCGACTGGCCGCCGGGGCACCGGATTCCCCCCGAGACTGAACTTGTGGCGACCTATGGCTGTTCGCGGATGACGGTGAACAAGGCGATGTCATCGCTGGCCGCCGAAGGTCTGGTTCTGCGCAACCGGCGCGCGGGCACGGTCGTGGCGCGTCCCCGCATTCATTCCGCCATTCTCAACATCCCCGATATCCGCGCCAAGGTGGAGGAGCGTGGTGGTGTCTACGGCTACCGCGCGCTGACCGACGAGCTGCGCCCGCCCTGCTGCGTGCATCTGGGGTCCGAGGGGCACCATCTGGGGCGCAGCCGGTTCATCCGGTCCCTGCATTCCAGCGATGGGTTGCCAGTGATGCTGGAGGATCGGCACATCTTTCTGGACCCCGCCCCCGAGGCCGAACACGCCGATTTCGCAACTCAGCCACCAGGCGCGTGGCTGGTAGCGCATGTCGCCTGGACCGAGGCGGAGCATCGCATCGCTGCGATTTCGGCAGACAGGGCCTGTGCGCAGGCGCTGGAGATCACCAGCACGTCCCCCTGCCTTCTGGTCGAGCGGCGCACCTGGCGCGGGCCCGACACCGTCACCATTGTCAGGCAGGTGTTCCGGGGCGATGCCTTTGATCTGGTTGCCCGGTTCGGGCCGGGGTCGGACAAGGCTTGAAGCCGGGCCACAGGTAACTGCGGCCCGGGTCGCATGGCCCAGATCGCTTTACCCGGCTATTCGACTTCGATCAGTTCGGAATAGCCACCGGTTACCCGCAAAGTCACCGTCACAGGCGCATCGCCGCGATTGCGATAAAACCAGCCGTGATTGCCCGCAAAGGGTGCTGTCATGGTGCCTTCCTGGCCCGGTGCCGCCCGGCCTTCTTCGAACCGGACCTCCTGTTCGGCACCATCATCACCGTGCTGGCTATAGTTCACGCCAGCGCCGTCCGCGACCCACTCAAACGTCGCCACCTCGCCCCCCGCCATCACAAGCTTGATTTCCTTGGCTTCTGTCGGGGCGAGGGTGAAAACGACTTCGTCACGCCATCGCGACGCAGTTTCCGGAATGGGAGCGGGCTCGACCTCAGCCGGGACTATTGCTGCAGGCTCTGGCGGGACGATTTCAGGCGCAGGCTCAGGTTCCGGGACGGGGGGCGGAGTTGCGGCACTGAGTTTGATATCGGCGCCGATGACGACGGCAATTTGCTGGAGTTGCGCTTCGATCCCGTCGAGGCGGCGTGCGACATCACTGGATAAGGTAACTTCCGCAGGAACGGCGGGGTTCGCTGCCGCTGCGGCATCTTGCGCGGCTGCTTCGCCCACAAGTTGGGTCTTGATCTCGCCCATCTTGGTCAGGCCCAGAAGTCCGCCTACCCCTGTCGGGTCAACCCCGTACTCGGCAGGCAGCCAGAACAAGACGAGGATAGCAAGCGCACCACCCCCTGCCAATATGGTGCTGCGGATCAATCCGCCGGACGTCGTCTGCACCCCCTGAATATGGCCAACCCCGCCGCTAGAAGCTGCGTTACGGGGTTCGGCGCGCAGCGGCGGAACAGGGGCTTTGCTTACGTCAAATTTTTGCTGTTGCATGTCTCTATCTCCAGGTCTCAGGCGACTGCATAGCCGACGAGCTGGTAGCCCATCAGCGCAAAGCCCGCGGTCATCATCAGTATGTTTGCGGCATAGGCTTGCCGCGCGAAGGACGGGGCGGCGCGCCACCGGGTCATCACGATCAGGATGGCCGCCAGCGCAATCAGTTGGCCGATCTCGACGCCAACGTTGAAGGCAAGCAGATTTGGCACCAGCCCGTCAGGCGAAATGCCATAGTCCAGGATCTTCGACGCCAAACCAAATCCGTGCAAAAAGCCGAAGATCAGCGTTGCGGCTTTGGTACTGGGCTGTACCCCGAACCACAGCGGAAAGGCGCCAAGATTGTCGAGCGCTTTGTAGACGACCGAAAACCCGATGATCGCGTCAATCAGATAGCTGTTGATGCCAAAGCCGAAATACACTCCGGCCAGCATCGTGGTCGAATGGCCGATGGCGAACAGCGACACATAGAGGCTGATCTGCTTCATCCCATAGAGGAAGAAGATCACCCCGAATAGAAACAGCAAGTGGTCGTAGCCCGTCACCATGTGCTTGGCGCCGAGATACAGGAAGGGGATGATCTGCACCCCCGTCACTTCCTGAATATAGCCCTTGTCGCCCAGCGTAACGCCATGGGCGAAGGCCATTTCGGCCCAAAAGAGGATAAGACCCGAAAGCGTCAGCAGAAGCATCGCCGTGGATGGCGAGGCCCCCGCAGCCCATCGGGTGCGAAGAATAGTTGTCATAGAGGTGTCCTTGATTGAGTGCATCTGTCGTTCAGCCCGAAGGCCGATCAGACGATGCTGGCTCGCGGAGGTCGCCTTGGGCCGTCACGCGACAGGCCCGAGGGAAAACCACGTTCGTCCGCCCTCGTTGCTGACGTGAGGTCGAAAACCGCCGTGGCCCCTCCGAACAAGAAAAACGCAATATTGTGCTCATGGTCGGCGGCATCGTGCTGGCCGGAACTGCCCGGTTCATCCCAATCATACGAATGCCCGTGTGCAGCCTTGGCCGTAACAGCCTGCATCGCACTTGCGACCGCATCCGGCCCATGGGTCACCGAGATTGCAACCGGTGCAAAAGACAAGGCGCAAAGCAAAACCAAGGCCACAGCCCGCCGCATCGCATCCTTGATCAAATCAACTGCCATTGCCCGCCGCCTTATCGCTGCACAGTGTCTTCAGGCGCACCGCTACAGCCAAATCATCGACCCCATTGGGGCGCTTTGGCGCAGGATCTAACCGACATAGGGAACGGATGCAATCCGACCCAGCGGATCTTCAAAAAATGCTGCTTGAAATTATCCCCACCGGGGGGATAGGGAACTGGCATGACAAACCATGCACCGCACACATCGCATCCCGCCATCATCAACCGCCTCAAACGGGCGGATGGCCACATGCGATCCATCATCGAGATGCTGGAGGCGGGGCGGCCCTGCGCCGAGATTGCCCCCCAGATCAAGGCGGTTGAAAGTGCCGTTACGGCGGCCAAGCGCGCGTTGATCCATGATCACATCGACCATTGCCTCGGGCGTGGCGGAGCGGAAGACTTGGCCGAAATCCGCGCCCTGACTAAACTTCTGTAACGAGGGCTGCACGATGTTGAACGTTCTTGCCAACCGCACTTTCCGTCACTTGTTTGCCGCTCAGGTGATTGCGCTGCTCGGCACGGGTCTTGCCACGGTGGCCCTTGGCCTGCTGGCCTGGCAACTGGCGGGCGAGGATGCAGGGCTGGTGTTGGGCACGGCATTGGCAATCAAGATGATCGCCTATGTCACGCTGGCCCCGGTTGCCGCCGCATTGGCCGAACGCCTGCCACGGCGGGCGTTTCTGGTGGCACTGGACCTGATCCGTGCCGGTGTCGTGCTGTTTTTACCTTTTGTGACAGAGGTTTGGCAGATTTATGTGCTGATATTCTTCCTGCAAGCTGCATCAGCAGGCTTTACCCCGGCGTTTCAAGCGACGATCCCCGATGTTCTGTCGGATGAGAAAGACTACACTAACGCGCTGTCCCTGTTGCGGTTGGCTGAAGATCTGGAACAGCTTCTCAGCCCGATGCTGGCCGCCGCGCTGCTGACCGTGGTCAGCTTTCCTGTGTTGTTCGGCGGAACCGTCGCAGGTTTTGTCGGCTCGGCGTTGCTGGTGGTGACCGTCGCCCTTCCCTCCCGCGCCGTGGCCGAGCCGGGCCAGTTCTGGGCCTCCACCACCAAGGGCATCCGCATCTACCTTGCCACACCCCGCCTGCGTGGGTTGATGGTCATGGAAATGGCCGTCGCCGCAGCGGGCGCGATGATTTACGTCAACACTGTTGTGCTGGTGCAGGCCCGTCTGGGACTGGGCGCACCGCAAGTAGCGCTGGCCTTTGCGGCCTTCGGCGCGGGGTCGATTGTTGCCGCGTTCCTGCTGCCGCGCATTTTGCAACGGACCGCAGACCGTGCCGTGATGATCGGTGGCGCGGGTCTGATGGTGGTCGGGGTCGCCGTCACACCGCTGGTGACGGGGTTGGTCGGGCTGATGGTGCTTTGGGCGTTTATCGGGTTCGGGTTTTCGTTCACGCAAACCCCGATTGGCCGCATCCTGAACCGCTCGGCCCGCGAGGAGGATCGCCCTGCGATTTATGCTGCACAGTTCGCATTGTCGCATGCGGCGTGGCTGGTGACCTATCCGCTGGCGGGCTGGCTTGGGTCCAGCTTCAGCTTGGCATTCGCCGCACTTGGGCTGGCGGGAGTCGGAGCCGTTGCGATGTTCGCCGTGATCCGTCTTTGGCCTGCACATGATCCGGTCGAGGTCGCGCATGATCACCCGGATTTGGCCCCGGATCACCCGCATCTTTGCGCCCATATGGACGGCCATCGCCACGCACTTGTGATCGACGGGTTGCACCGGCGATGGCCCAAGGCGTAATAGGCAGGATTCTGGCAGGCATAGGCATAATGCATATGACTGCGGCGATCGTCAAAATCTGATGGCGTCACGCGCCGCGTGGGGCAAACAGGATCACGGCAGCACCTGTCAGCACGACATAGCCTCGAACAGCGCGCCGTTGCTGGACACGATCATTTCTTTGGCAGACGATGGCGACTGACCTGAGGACCCGCCGCAAGACAAGATCGGAGACGCCGTATAATGCAAGATTGGATCACTCAGTTCTCAGGGCTGTCGCGCCTTGAGCCGGGAATAAAGAACCTTCTGACGCGTAAAAGCGCCGTGCTGTCCGTGTCGGAGGGGACGATGATATTCGGGCCGGGCAAGCCAGCCGAGAACCTACTCTTATTGCTGGAGGGCCGAGTGCGGGTGCAGCAGCTGTCGGAGGCGGGGCGCGAAATCGTGCTTTACCGGGTCGAGGCCGGACAAAGCTGCGTAATGACCACTGCCTGCATGCTGGCGCATCAGGATTATTCCGCCGAAGGCATTGCCGAGACGGATGTCCGCGCCGTGGCCATCCCGCGCGCGGTGTTCGACGATCTGGTGTCTCAGTCGATTGCGTTTCGTAACTTCATCTTTACTGCCTATTCTCGGCGTATCACCGATCTGTTCCGCGTGATCGAAGATATCGCCTTTCAGAGGGTGGATATTCGTCTGGCGCAAAAACTGCTGGAACTGGCGCGGGGGGGCGAGCGAGTCAAGGCGACGCATCAACAGCTGTCAGTCGAGCTTGGCACAGCGCGTGAAGTGATCTCGCGCCAATTGGGCGAGTTTCAGCGGCGCGGCTGGATCGGCCAGTCACGCGGCGTGGTGGATCTTGCGAACCGGACCGGGCTGGAAAAGCTTGCCGCACTTGATCCGCAATAGCACGGCGGCCCCCGCTAAAGCTTAGATTGCCTCCTGATCAATCAATTTGGAGTTTGGTGACTTCGTCACTGAAGTGAGATTCGCAAACGCGTAATCGTTGCTTGACCCAAGAGGAGATCATGGGATGGTTGCGAATGTGGGAACTGTGGACCGGGCGCTGCGGCTGGCTGTCGGCGTAGCGATGATCGCTGTGGCGCTGTTCAGCGGTGCGGGACTTTTCGACGCGGTGGCGTGGAAGTACGGAGCCGTTGCCATAGGGGCGGTAATGATCATAACTGCGGCGCTCCGGTTCTGTCCGCTATACGCGTTGCTTGGCATCGGGACCTGCCGGACATGATGACGATCGACACCCTGTTCACGCCCTGGCAATCGCTTGCCGGGGGCGCGCTGATCGGCCTGGCATCGGTACTGCTGATGCTGACGCTGGGCCGCATCATGGGAGCGACTGGTATTCTGGCCGGGGTGCTGACTCCCATCATCCACCCCGATACCGGCTGGCGGCTGGCGGTGCTGGCTGGCATGATCAGCGGTCCGCTGGCGGTGCTGGCCCTGACCGGCAATATGCCTTTGGTTCATGTGCCGGTGACCTTGCCGATGGTGCTGGTCGGCGGGTTTCTGGTTGGCATCGGGGTCACCTACGGCTCTGGCTGCACATCTGGCCATGGTGTTTGCGGCATGGCGCGTCTGTCGTGGCGGTCCATCGCGGCAACCCTGACCTTCATGGTCACCACCGGGATCACTGTTTTTGTTATCCGTCACATGCTGGGAGCCTGAGCCATGCGTTATCTCTCAAGCTATGCGATCGGGTTGATCTTCGGCATCGGAATTTCAATTTCCGGCATGGCCAATCCGGCCAAGGTGCTGAACTTTTTCGATGTCGCGGGCAACTGGGACCCCAGTCTGGCCTTTGTCATGGGCGGCGCTCTGATCGTCACCTTCATCGGCTATCGGATTGTCCTGCGCCGACCGGCACCGATCATCGACGCGACATTCCACCTGCCGGAAAACCGTCATCTCGACGCCCGGTTGCTGGGCGGAGCGGCGGTGTTTGGCATTGGCTGGGGCATCGCTGGGTTTTGCCCAGGCGGCGCACTGCCTGCTTTGGGCACCGGTCAGTTCGAAGTGGTGGCCTTTGTTGCCGCCCTGATCGCCGGAATCTTTGCCGCCAAGGGCCTAATGGCCCTGACCGGCGCACGGGCGGCCCGTGTGCTGCGCCGTGAGACCTGAACAAAAAGGAGACTGTCATGACCGACTATCCGATCAAGATGGCCGTCAAGCCAAAGGTCGAGGCATTCTTTGACCCCGACACCAACACCATCAGCTATGTGGTCCAGGACCCAGCCTCCACCTCATGCGCGGTCATCGATTCCGTGATGGACATCGACTATGCCGCCGGACGCATCACCTATGGCCACGCCGATGCGATGATTGCCTATATCCGGCAGCACGGCCTGACGCTGGAATGGATTATCGAAACTCACGTCCATGCCGACCATCTGTCAGCCGCGCCGTACATCCAGAAGGCTCTCGGCGGCAAGATCGGCATCGGCGACAAGATCATGGTGGTGCAGGACACCTTCGGCAAGATCTTCAACGAAGGCACCGAGTTTCAGCGCGACGGCAGCCAGTTCGACACGCTGTTCAAGGACGGCGACACCTACAAGATTGGCACGATGGACGCGGTGGCGATCTACACGCCCGGCCACACCCCTGCCTGCATGGTGCATGTGATGGGCGATGCGGCCTTTACCGGCGACACGCTGTTCATGCCCGACGGCGGATCGGCCCGGGCCGATTTTCCGGGCGGCGATGCGGGAACGCTTTACGACAGCATCCAGAAGGTGCTGGCCCTGCCCGACGCGATGCGTCTGTTCATGTGCCACGACTACGGCCCCAACGGCCGCGACATCCAGTGGGAAACCACGGTGGGCGCGGAAAAGGCGCACAACATCCATGTCGGCAAGGGGGCCACGAAAGGGCAGTTCGTGACGTTCCGCACCGAACGCGATGCCACGCTGGCCATGCCTCGCCTGATCATCCCCGCGTTGCAGGTGAACATGCGGGCGGGCGAGGTGCCCAAAGACACGGACGGCCGCGCGATGCTGAAGGTGCCGGTCAACGGACTGTGACGCACGAAGCCGAACGTTGATCAGGAAAGACAGAGATGCAGAATATCAAACACATCACGCCAGATTTCGCGGTCAGCCCGCAGATCACGGCGCCCCAGCTGGCGCAATTGCAGGCCGCAGGCTTTAGCACCGTGATTTGCAACCGCCCCGACCACGAGGATGCGGGCCAGCCCACCTTTGCCGAAATCAAGGCCGCTGCCGAGGCGGCCGGGCTGAAGGCGTATCATATCCCGGTTACGCCCGGTCAGGCGAGCAAGGATGACGTCGCAGCTTTCACCACAGCCGTGACCGCGGCCCACGGCAAGGTCTTGGCCTATTGCCGCTCGGGCAAGCGAGCGCAGAGCATGTTTGACGCGTCGCGCGGCTGACACGCCACATTTTGCGATTGGCACCCCCCTTTGATCCAGAAATGACCGCTCTCATGTCCGCCACATCACTCGCCCGCTATTTCCCGATCCTGTCTTGGGGCCGCCACTATGACCGGAAACTGCTTTCCAGCGACCTGACGGCGGCGATCATCGTCACCGTCATGCTGATCCCGCAATCGCTGGCCTATGCAATGCTGGCAGGATTGCCGCCCGAGGCGGGGATCTATGCCTCGATCGCGCCGATCCTGCTGTATGCCGTATTCGGCACCAGCAACGCGCTGGCAGTGGGCCCCGTGGCGGTGGTATCGCTGATGACGGCGGCGGCTGTCGGGCAGGTGGCCGCACAGGGGACCGTTGGCTACGCCGCCGCAGCTTTGACGCTGGCGGGTCTGTCGGGGGTGATGCTGCTGGCCATGGGGCTGATGCGCCTTGGCTTCATCGCCAATTTTCTCAGCCACCCGGTCATTGCGGGCTTCATCACCGCCAGCGGCATCCTGATCGCCACGGGGCAGGTCAAGCATATCCTTGGGGTAAAGGCGTCGGGGCAGACCCTGCCCGAAATGGTGCTGTCGCTGGGGCAGCATCTGGGGCAGGTGAACCCGATCACGTTGGCGCTTGGGGCGGGGGCCATAGCGTTTCTGTTCTGGGTGCGAAAGGGTATGAAAGCCGCGCTTTTGGCGCTGGGCTTGGCCGAAGGTCTGGCGGGCATTCTGGTCAAGACCGGGCCGATCCTGGCCGTTGTCGTGACGACCCTGCTGGTGGCCGGGCTGGATCTGGGGGCCGCCGGTGTCGCCATCGTTGGCGCCGTGCCGCAAAGCCTGCCGCCGCTGACCCTGCCGGACCTATCGCCCGATCTGGTCCGGTCGCTGGCCATGCCTGCATTGCTGATCTCGGTCATCGGCTTTGTCGAGTCGATTTCGGTCGGGCAGACTTTGGCCGGGAAAAAGCGCCAGCGCATCGACCCCGATCAGGAGTTGATTGGTCTGGGTGCCGCCAATCTGGGTGCGGCGTTCACCGGCGGTTATCCGGTCACCGGGGGCTTTGCGCGGTCGGTGGTGAACTTTGACGCAGGTGCGGCGACCCCCGCCGCAGGGGCCTTTACCGCCATCGGGCTGACCATCGCCGCCGTGGCGTTGACCCCGCTGATCCATTTCCTGCCCACCGCGACGCTGGCCGCCACGATCATTGTGGCCGTCCTTGGCTTGGTTGATTTCTCGATCCTGCGCACCGCCTGGACCTATTCCCGTGCTGATTTCGCGGCCGTTGCCGTGACCATTCTGCTGACATTGGGCGCGGGGGTCGAGGCAGGGGTGATGGCAGGGGTCGCGCTGTCGATCCTTTTGCACCTCTGGCGTTCCTCGCGCCCGCATATCGCCGAGGTGGGTCTGGTGCCCGGCACCCAGCATTTCCGCAACATCCTGCGCCATGCCGTGCAGACCGACCCCGCGATCCTGACCCTGCGGATCGACGAAAGCCTGTGGTTCGCCAATGCCACCTTTCTGGAAAACCACCTGCTGCGCCGTCTGGCTGATGACAAGGCAGTGCGGCACGTGATCCTGATGTTTTCGGCGGTGAACGAGGTGGACCTGTCCGCACTGGAAAGCCTGGAGACGATCAATCACAGCCTGAGTGAAATGAACGTGAAGCTGCACCTGTCCGAGGTCAAGGGGCCGGTGATGGACCGGTTGAAGAAGTCACATTTCCTCGATGCGCTGACCGGTCAGGTTTTCTTGGCGCAATATGACGCCTTCATTTCCCTCGTGCCTGATCTCGCCGAGACTTGAGTCAAACAGAAGCTTTGCTGCACAAATCGTGCGGGATTCCCTATGTGACTACACGAAATCAAACAAAGGCATGAGAAAGTCGACATCTCCGACCTATGGAACGACGAACAGGCGATCCTACAATGCCGCCGGAAAGCAGCGGGGCTCGTTTCTGATCTGGTTTGGTCGGCTGCTCCCAACGGACAACGGGGCCGATCTACCACCTTTACCGATGCGGTGATCCAGACATGGCGGACGTTGAAGGCGCTCTTCGGGTTGCCTTTGCTGCAAACGACCGGACTGGTGGCCAGCCCACTGAAGCTTGCTGGGCTGGATTGGTCGGTGCGGGATTTCAGCACGCTCTGCCGCCGCCAGAAAGGTCTGGCCGTCGCCATACCTTATCGCGATAGCAGCGGCACCCTGCATTTCCTGATCGAGGGCTCGGGCATCAAGACCGAGGGTTAAGGCGAGTGGTTCGCCATGGAACACGAGCCTCCGGAGCCGCGCCAGTAGCGCAAAGTCTATTTGGGTATCGATGCTGACACGTTGGAAATCAGGGCAATCGAGGTGACTGGCAATCGGGTCGGCGATGCCCCTATGCTGTCCGAACTGTTGAACAAGAGGTCGCGCGATGCAACTGGGCCGTCACGGGCGGTGTGGTGAACATGACACTCATGGCGATGGCGGAGACTACGCCAGCAGTTGCAAAAAAGGCCTGCCGGTCACGGCGGACGCGTGCGATCTGAAGGCAGCATTGACCGGCAATCACGGTTAGTCCTGGCGTGACAATGGCGTCGCCCCGATGTCCGTCACGCTGCGGGTAGTGGTGCCTGTATCGAAGTGAAGCGGCCTTGACCAGATGACTGACTCGGGGCCGTCGTGGAAGACGGCCCCGGAGCAAAGATGACGGAAAGATTTAGTACAGCGACGCCGTCGCCTCGCCCCTCAGCGAGGCAAGCACAATCACGCTAACGCCATCGCGGACCCGGTCATGCAGGTCGATCACGTCCTGATCCAGAAGCCGGATGCATCCCGACGACACGTTCTTGCCCACATACTGCGGCTCGCAGGCCCCATGAATGCGGTAAAGCGTGTCCTGCCCGTTCTGGAACAGGTAAAGCGCCCGCGCGCCCAAGGGGTTGCCGGGGCCCGGGTCCATGCCGCCATTGGCCACCGAATAGGGCTCGAATTCGGGCCGCCGAGCGATCATCGTGTCGGGAGCCTTCCAGCGCGGCCAGGTTCGGCGAAACTGCATTCTTGCCTCACCACTCCAAGCATAACCTGCGGCACCGACGCCGACACCGTAGCGCATCGCTCGCCCGCCCTGACCGATCAGGTGCAGAAAAGCGGCGTCCGGGTCCACGACGATCATGCCTTGCGCATAGGACGGAAACGGATTGACGACCTCCTGGCGCCAAAGATGCGGGGGAACAATGCCCGCAGGCACGCCTGGAACCGGATAAGGCTCATCCAAAATGGCGCTGTAATGCGCGGGCAAGGGCGGCCATGCAGCTTCCAGCGGGTTCGTCACCTCGGGTGTCTCCTGAACCGGTCGCTGCATGCAGCCGGAAAGCACAGTGGCCGAAGCCGCTGCTATAAAAGTGCGTCGGGAAATCATGCGGTTCTCCTGTCTCGTGAATGTTGGGCCGCACAGAGCGCGGCGGCGTCATTCAGCCGGGAATGGGAGGGTCAAGTGCCGTTTCATCAAAAGTACTATCCAGCCGGACATCTGCCGGGGTAAACCACGCGACTGACACGCGAGGCGCAACATCCTCACCCGCCGCGGGAACGTTTACAAGTATCTGCGGTCCGCAGGGCGAGCCCGGAAGGGCCGGGCCTTTGCACCGCTTGGCCACCCTGACGGCTTTGGCATCCGGTTCTGCCACATCACCGCTAACGGACACCCCCGACACTTCGGCGGCGGGTTTCATCGGCGAAACAAACTGAGCCGCGAACGCGCCCCAAGGAAGGATCGTTACGATCATCACCATCATGAAAATTGTGCGCATCCAGACCATGTTTGCTGTTGATCCGACATTCAGGCCCAAGTCCACTGCAAATGGTCTGTGGTGCTTCACAATTTGGCGATCCGTCTCGACAACAATTGGACCCGGATCCCCGCGCGTGAGCAAACATGCTCGTGGTAGGCTCCCTCGCTTAGTCAGCGATCTGGCACTGAAAATGTTCCAAAAAAACGTAGGTCTGAGTGTAGGCAAAAACATTCGCAATATTGCATTTTTCTAAAATCAATGGCTTACGGCCCAGAGACGGTTCGGCGGCAGTCGCGTTTCCTCCGCCACTTGCCCTTAAGGAAAGTGTCTCCCGATCCGGCTGGGCCGGATTTTTCCGTTGTTTTCAAGGGATATACCGTTTGAAAGCAAACGACCACTGGCGAAAACAGCCCCACAAAATGCCGAAGGCCCCCGACTTTTAAGGGGGGACTCGTCAAACGTTGACAAGGCGTTGACAAGAATTGCAACGCAGAAAGCCTGACTGTTTAGGTCAGGCTATAAGCGTTTGTTATCATTCAGTTTTTTGGTTGCGGGAACAGGATTTGAACCTGTGACCTTCAGGTTATGAGCCAAAACCCCATAGATTCCAATAACTTAGTCATTTCAACGACTTGCGCGCCAAGCCTTTGATCCGGCGCGATTTTCACCTTAG
>JBKJTI010000283.1:0-10783 GCA_046590425.1 Cypionkella sp.
GAGCGGTTCGCCACCAGCCAGGTGATCAGCACATAATCCATGTTAGAGCGATGATTCATCACGAAAATCACCGTGGCTTTCGGGTCGATATGCGCCAAAGCCGCGTCCACTTTGCCAATCCGCACCCGGTAGGCCAGCCTTGAGAGCCAACGCGCCAGCCGGATCGCCACGCCAAAATACAGCGTCGCCGAAAACCCCGGCACGATTTCGCGCGCATAGCGGCGGGCTTCCTCGAACGCCACCGACCCCGGCACGCCGGTTTCGGCGGCATGGTCGGCCACCGCCTCTAACACGCGGGGATCATAGGACAATCGCACAATCATGTCCTGACGCCGCGCCAGTTTGAACAACTCAATCGGGCGATCCAGCCGGCGGTTCAGCCGCGACAGTGCTTTCTCGGCACGTTTTCGGAAAAACCAGCGGACCGAGGGAAACAGGAAATGCGAAGCAAAGGTGATCGCCGCAAAAGCAAGGATCAGCAGCAGCAGCCAAAAAGGCACGGCGACGGGGTCTGTCATGCCACAATACTGGCAGCCCGCCGCCGTCTTGAAAAGCGCCGTCTTTCATAGGCGGCGGCTTGCAAAGTGGTTGTGGCCAAGGCGAGGGCAGCAAGGCTCAGGCGCAGGTGTTCAGCATGGTATCCTCAACTATGGGTTGGCCGGGCTGGCATGGGCTAAGGTTTGCCGGAACCACCGGACATTTTCCAATGACAAGGGCTGTCATGATTGGGCCTGCAATATTCCCGGCCTTTCGCCGCAACGCAGCGAATTGACACTTGCGTGAAATTGCGCTTAATGCTGCACTGACGCAAGAATATTGCTAATACGATTCAGGAGGCCGAAATGGCGCGCAATGAAACCCCGTGGTTGTTCCGCACCTATGCTGGCCATTCCACCGCCGCTGCCTCGAATGCGCTCTATCGCAGCAATTTGGCCAAGGGGCAGACCGGGCTGTCGGTGGCCTTCGATCTGCCAACACAAACCGGCTACGATTCCGATCACGAATTGGCGCGCGGCGAGGTTGGCAAGGTTGGTGTTCCGGTCAACCATCTGGGCGACATGCGGGCCTTGTTCAAGGATATCCCCTTGGAAAAAATGAATACTTCGATGACGATCAACGCGACTGCTCCGTGGCTGCTGGCGCTGTATATCGCCGTGGCCGAAGAACAGGGCGCCGATGTGGCCGCCCTGCAAGGCACTGTGCAGAACGACATCATCAAAGAATACCTCTCGCGCGGCACCTATATTGCGCCGCCGAAACCCAGTCTGCGGATGATCACCGATGTCGCGGCCTACACCCAAAAGCATTTGCCAAAGTGGAACCCGATGAACATCTGTTCCTATCATTTGCAGGAAGCGGGGGCCACACCAGAACAGGAATTGGCCTTTGCCCTCGCCACCGCCTGCGCCGTGCTGGATGATCTAAAAGGTAAAGTAACAGCCGAAGATTTCCCCAATATGGTCGGCAGAATATCGTTTTTTGTCAACGCCGGCATCCGCTTTGTCACCGAGTTGTGCAAGATGCGCGCCTTTGTTGACCTCTGGGATGAGATTTGCCTGACCCGCTATGGCATCACCGAGGCCAAATATCGTCGCTTCCGCTACGGCGTTCAGGTCAACTCCTTGGGCCTGACCGAGCAGCAACCGGAAAACAACGTCTACCGCATCCTGATCGAAATGCTGGCGGTGACGCTTTCCAAAAACGCCCGCGCCCGCGCCGTGCAACTGCCCGCCTGGAACGAGGCTTTGGGCCTTCCGCGGCCCTGGGATCAGCAATGGTCTTTGCGGATGCAGCAAATCCTCGCCTACGAGACCGACCTCTTGGAATATGACGATCTCTTCGACGGCAACCCGGCGATTGACCGCAAAGTCACGGCTTTGAAGGAAGGCGCTCGGGCGGAACTCGCGCAGATTGACGCGATGGGCGGTGCGGTCGCTGCCATCGACTATATGAAGGGCCGCTTGGTTGAGGCGAACGCCGAACGCATCGCCAAGATTGAATCGAAAGAAACCACGGTGGTTGGTGTCAACGCCTGGGTGGAAACCACGCCCAGCCCGCTGACCGCTGGCGATGGTTCGATCATGCTGTCTGATCCGAAAGCCGAGGCCGATCAGATCAACCGGCTGACCGCGTGGCGCGAAACCCGCGATGAAGCCGCCGTGCAAGCAGCCCTCACCGCCCTGCGAGCCGCCGCCGCCTCTGGCACCAATATCATGCCCGCCTCCATCGCCGCCGCAAAGGCCGGGGCCACCACCGGCGAATGGGGCCTGATGGTACGCTCTGCCTTTGGCGAATACCGCGCGCCCACCGGGGTTTCCCGCAATCCATCCAACCGCACCGAAGGGTTGGAGCCGATCCGCGAAGCCGTGCAGATCCTGTCGGCCAAACTGGGCCGTCCGCTCAAATTTCTGGTGGGAAAACCGGGGCTTGATGGCCACTCCAACGGGGCCGAGCAAATCGCCGCCCGCGCACGTGATTGCGGCATGGACATCCACTACGAGGGCATCCGCCTCACCCCTGCCGAAATCGTCGCCGCCGCCCTCGATCAAAACGCCCATATCGTCGGCCTGTCGATCTTGTCGGGCAGCCATCTCCCGCTGATCCGCGACACCTTGCTGAGAATGCGCGAGGCTGGCCTCTCGGACATTCCTTTGGTCGTCGGCGGCATCATCCCGGAAGATGACGCAAGTGCCTTACGTGCGATGGGCGTCGCTGCCGTCTATACGCCGAAAGACTTTGAGTTGAACCGGATCATGCTGGATATCGTCGGTCTGGTCGACAAAACCACGCTGGCGGCAGAATGACGAATTCTCGTCAATCCGCGCTGGATTTGCGCTAGATCAAATCCGCCCCCGGTCCATCCATGGCATCTCTTCGGATAACACAGGAGATGCCCATGTTTGACCGGATCAAGGCACTGAAGCACCGCTGGCAAGATCTGAAAGAGATAGCACAGCTTGACCAACGCGAGTTGGACGATCTGGGCATGACCCGCGATCAGATCGAGGCCTTCGCGCGGATGCCGCAAGATGTGCCCGACCGCGTTGTGGCGATGGCGCAGATTTTTGGGCTGACCGAAGCGCAGGTCCGCGCCGATCACGACCGTTACCACGAACTGCTTTACACCTGCGGCCAGTGTAAAGATCGAAAGAATTGTAGCAAAGTGCTGGAGCGTGGCGCGCTGGCGAAACCCACGGATGCCGAATTTTGCCTGAACAAGGCCAGCTTTGCGGCCGGTCTGGCCTGAGACGTCTCTGGTCTAAGACTTCCCCTGCCCCGAAAAACGTCATAGCTTCGCCGAAAACGGAGAATGCGATGACCTTTCATATCGGTGCCAAACCCGGCGAAATTGCCGAAACCGTGCTATTGCCGGGCGACCCTTACCGCGCCCGCTGGGCCGCACAAAACTACCTAGAAAATCCGGTTTTGGTGAACGAGGTGCGCGGCATGTTGGGCTATACTGGCACTTGGCGCGGCCACCCGGTCACCATCCATGGCTCCGGCATGGGGATGCCGTCGCTGTCGATCTATGCCAATGAATTGATGAAAGATTATGGCGCGCAAACCCTGATCCGCATCGGTTCGGCGGGCGCTTTACAGACCTATGTAAAGGTGCGTGATGTGGTTTTGGCGCAGACCGCAAGCACCTGCGGCAGTCCGTCACAAAGCCTGTTCCGCGAGTTGAACTTTGCCCCTTGCGCCGACTTTGGCCTGCTGACGGCGGCCCATACAGCCGCGCTGAAAATTGGTGTCCCGGTGCATGTCGGCGGGATTTTTTCCTCCGACACCTTTTACGATGAACGGCAGGATTTGTCCGATCAACTACAGCGCCACGGAACGCTCTGTGTCGAGATGGAGGCCGCTGAACTCTACATGCTCGCCGCCCGCTACAACCGCCGCGCGCTGGCGGTTTTGACGATTTCCGACCATATCCTGACCCATGAGGCCCTGCCCGCCGACCAGCGCGAAACCAGCTTTGGCGCGATGGTCGAGGTCGCGTTAGAGGCCGCTTTCGCCTGAAACCCGCGCGCCTGCCACCTGCAAAAATCGCGCCGCCCGCTGCACCGCCGACCCCGGTCGCATCGGGCGCGCTGACCACAACCGCAAGCCGCCCGGCAGCTTCACCCTTTGCGCAAACGGTGCCACCAGTGCCCCCACCGCGAGATGCGAGGCAACCAAAGCCTGATGCCCCATCAGCACCCCCGCGCCGCCCGCAGCCTCCTCCACCGCCAGCGCATACAGTGAAAACATCGGCCCGCGCGGGGTAAATGGCACCCCCGGCATCGCAACATCCGCCCAAATCTTCCAGTCCTGCGCCCAACTCGCATCGGTCAGACATGTGACCGCTGCCAGATCCTCGGGCTTCTGCAACCTCAATGCAAGTGACGGGGAACACACAGGAAAAATTACGTCTGGGGCTATGATCTGATCGCCCTCACCGTAAAACAGGCTCAGATCATAGGGCAACCGCTTCAGGTTCGGCGGGGCTTCCATCGCGGTGATCGAAATTTCAATCTCAGGCGCCGCAGCCCGCAAAGCAGGCAGACGCGGCGAGAGCCACAGTTGCGCAATCGACGGCAAGGTCGCGATATGCACCACGCGCGGTGCTGCTTCGGCGCGCAAGACCTGCACCGCCGCCCCCAGCGCATCAAAGGCCAAAGTGAACTCTGGCAACGCCCGTGCGCCCGCCGCTGTCAGCACAACGCCGCGCCCATTGCGCTGAAACAATGGCGATCCTAATGCCGCCTCCAGCGCCTTCATATGCGCCGTCACTGCCCCTGCCGTCACACCCAATTCGGCCGCAGCCAATGCAAAGCTGCCCAGCCGGGCCGCTGCCTCAAAGGCGCGCAACGCCGACAGCGGCAGGTCTTTCGGGCGGGGCGGAGCAACAGCCATACTATCCCAAACTTTCCAAGACTAAGTTTTTCTAACCCTAGTTTTCCGCAATTCTGATTTGCCCGCAAGCCCCCGCTCTGGTCTCTTGCACCGAAAGGAGATCACCATGCCCCATCTTGCCGCCCGCCCTTGGGTTCCCGCTGCCTGCGAAAGCCTGATCCAACGCCACGCTACCGATGCCACCGCCCCCTCGGCGCAGGTCGCAAACCGGATTGAAGCGCTGATCCAAGCCAACAGCCAGATCCACGACCAAGATTGCTTCAACCTCAATCCCGCCACCAACATCATGAATCCCCGCGCCGAAGCCGCCCTGTCGCGTGGCCTCGGCAGCCGCCCTTCCTTGGGTTATCCCGGCGATAAATACGAAATGGGGCTGGAGGCGATTGAGGAAATCGAGGTCATCGCCGCCGAACTCGCTGCCGAGGTTTTCCAAGCCAAATATGCCGAAATCCGCGTAGGCTCCGGGGCTTTGGCGAACCTGTACGGCTTTATGGCACTGACCAAACCCGGCGATGTGATTATTGCGCCCCCTGCCGCCATCGGCGGCCATGTCACCCATCATGCCGCCGGATGTGCCGGGCTTTACGGCCTGATCACCCATCCCGCCCCAGTCAATGCTGACGGCTATAGCATTGATCTTGAACAGCTTCGCAGCCTTGCCCAGAAGGTCAAACCGAAGCTGATCACCGTCGGCGGCAGCCTCAATCTGTTCCCGCATCCGGTCGCCGAAATCTGCGCCATTGCTGATGAGGTTGGCGCAAAGGTGCTGTTTGACGCCGCTCATCAATGCGGCATCATCGCAGGCGGGCTTTGGACCAATCCGCTGCGCCAGGGCGCACATCTGATGACGATGAGCACCTATAAATCGCTTGGTGGTCCGGCGGGCGGGCTGATCGTCACCAATGACGCGGCAATTGCCGAGCGACTCGATCACATCGCCTACCCCGGCATGACGGCCAACTTCGACGCCGCGAAATCGGCCGCCTTGGCGCTGTCGCTGCTGGATTGGCGCGACTATGGCGCGGCCTATGCGCAGGCGATGGTCGATCTGGCGCAGGCCTTGGCGCAGGAACTCAGCGCCCTCGGCCTGCCGATCTTTGCCGCAGACAAAGGCAGCACCCAAAGCCACCAATTCGCCATCGAGGCGGCTGGCTTTGGCGGCGGTCAGACCGCCTCGAAAACCCTGCGCAACGCTGGTTTCCTCGCCTGCGGCATCGGCTTGCCGATTGGAGAGGTTCCAAATGATCTCAACGGTCTACGTATAGGCACGCCGGAACTGGTACGGCGCGGTGTCACGCCAAAACACGCCCCCGCCCTCGCCGCCCTATTCGCCGAAGCCCTGCGCTCAAATGCCCCCGAAACCGTCGCCTCCCGCACCGCAGCACTGCGTGCGACATTCCAGGGCCTGCACTACATGCGACCTTGACCTAACCGATTCGTGGGCGTCTATTGCGATCCCCTCAGCAGGAGACGCCCATGAAAATCCGCAAACTCGGCCAAAACGGCCCAATCGTATCCGCCATTGGCCTCGGTGCGATGTCCTTCGGCGGCATCTTTGGCGATACCAATGAGGCCCAAAGCCTGGCCTGCCTGGATGCCATGCTGGACCAAGGCATCACTTTCATCGACACTGCCAATATCTACGGCATGGGCATTTCGGAAACCATCATCGGCAAATGGCTAGCCACCCGCCACCCGAATGTCACCATCGCCACCAAAGCCAGCTTTGTCTCCGGCCCGCCGCGCCGCATTGATAACTCGGAAGCCCATCTGCGCGCCGAATTGGAGGCCTCGCTGAAACGCCTGAACCGCGACCATGTCGAGCTGTTCTATATCCACCGCCGTGAGCACGCCCGTCCCTTGGCCGAGGTGGTGGGCAGCCTGTCCCGGCTGATTGAGGAAGGCAAAATCGGCGGCTATGGCATGTCCGAAATCGCTCCCGACACATTGCGCGCCGCCCATAAAATCCATCCCTGCACGGCGGTGCAAAACGAATACTCACTGTGGAGCCGTCAACCCGAACTGGGCATGATCCAAGCCTGCAACGCGCTTGGCGTGGCCTTCATCCCGTTCTCACCGCTGGCGCGCGGCATGTTGGGCGACATTCCCCTTGTCAAACCCACCGACGGCTTCCGTGGCCAGAACCCACGCTTCACCGAGCCGAATTTCAGCGAAAACACCAAAGCGATCAACGCGTTCCGCGCCTTCTGTGCCACGCGCGGCTGGACCACCGCTGCCACTGCGCTTGCGTGGATCTTGGCGAAAGGCGATCATGTGATCCCGATCCCCGGCACCCGCAAGGCGGAAAACCTGATGCAATGGGCGCAGGCCACCGAGATCACCCTGACCCCTGCGGATCACGCCGAAATCGACCGCCTTTTGCCGGCCGGCTTCGCTGCGGGCGACCGCTACGGCGACCACCAACTGTTGGCGGTGGAAAGATATTGCTAAAACTTACCTAAAACTCTCATCCTCTGTGCGCAAATATCCTCAGGGGGTTTGGGGGGCGGAAGCCCCCCAGCTTACTCCGCCAAAGCCGCACCATGGCTGCGATCATAGCCATTCGCCGCCGCCGGATGCCAGCCTTCGGGCGCAGTCACAGGCTTAAACACCTCGACCAACAACGGAAAACACGCTGCCTGATCCGAGGAATGCACCGTCGAACAATCGCCACCGGGGCAAGCCGAAAGGCCGCCGATCAAATCCATCGCCGCGAAAAATTCAATGAAATCACCGGGGCGCACGGGGCTCGCTTTCATAAAATACTGCCCGGTGTCGCGGGTAAATCCGGTACACATGAACACGTTCAGCACGTCATGCACATGCGCCTCGGCTTGGACTATCGGCAGCCCCGTGCGTTCGGCCAGCGCCCGCGTCAGGTTGGAATGGCAACACTGGTGATACTGTCCGCCTGACAGCAGATTGCTGGTGTAGGGGTCGCAGCGGGTGCCGATCACGTCATGCACCGCCCCGCCGAAACCATCAAAGCCATACCAGTCGAGGCTATCCTCGGTGATCAAAGCCATCTCGCGCAGGTAAGGCAGCGCCGACCACATCCGGTCGCCCGCCGACAGATGCGTGCCATGTAAGGCGCGGGTTTTGCCCGAGAAAAACCGCTCGGTCAGATCATGGGCGTTCCATAGATTGAGATCGCCCACCTGTGGCCCGTCAACGCTGGTGATGCGAAAGAAGTGCCCGGCAGGCACGTCAAAACACCGCGCGTCCCGTGCTGGCACCAGCACTTCGGTGACCTTGCTCCACCCGGCCCGCGCCGCCAGATAGGGCGCCAAATCCGGTCGTGGCAGGCCAGAAACCGGGTAACAGATCACCGGCGCTACCGCTTTGCGCGCCGCCGCATCGGCAGGGCTTACATGGTCAGGCTTGTCCGGTTTCATTGCAATCCCCCGCTTTGTGTCAACTTGTCCAATTCCCCTTAAGCCAAGCCGCGCAAACATTGCCTCGGCTGCCCGCCCGCCCCCGGATCACAGACAGCACCACAGGCGGCGCAGTGATAGCTGCTGGGACCCAAACGGCGATCCAACCGCCAGCGGCAGTTGCGCGTCAGGGTGGAGTTGCGGCGTGCCAGCCAAGCGTAAACAAACACCGACACCACCAGAACCAGCAATAACAACGGCATAGGGCTTCCTTTTCATCGCAAGCAGCATGGCCTAAGCCGTTGCCCCCTGCAAGAAGCTCGGCTCGCCCCGCAACCGATGGCTTGGGAACGGAATCGGCGCCACCCGCGACTGCCGCGCCCGCGAGAATTCCGCCGGCATCCGCAGCACCGCATATTGCCGCCCGTCTTCGTCGTTGCGATACGTTTCGCCCAGCCGCGACACCTCATAGCCAATCTGGCGCAAAGCCCGCATCAGCGCCAGCGACGACAGGCAAATCAGCTCCTCACCCCCCTCAGCGCGGGTGATTTCCACCAAACCATCCACAATCGCCGTCAGACATTCGGTGCGCTCCGCCGCCGTTGTAAGTGCATCCGAGATCACCAACCGGGTACATTCCCAGACATGCGGTGTGGCGATCTCCACCGCCATCACATGCGACGGGATATGCGGCAGCTTGCCGGAGTAGGCATCGCGCAGCATATAGGTATGCTCCCCCCAGCTTGCGGTCGTGGCCATGGCGCGCGCGCCACCTACAACCTGGCCGTGTTTCAAAACCAGCGAGTAATGCGCCACCGGCGTGTCATACTGGTCCATTTCGACCTTGGCATTATGCGGCACATCCCAGCCGAGTTGATCGACAAACACCTGCTTGCGCAAAGCCAAAAAGTCGTAAAATGCCGAACCGTAACGATGGAAATCGGAAAAATCGAACCGGATATTGTCCATAGGGTACTCCTAATCATGCTGAATCGTTTCTGATACAGCGACAATACCCCGGAAGTTGTATTTGCCGACAGTCCGCAAATTTAGCGCGACTGTCGCAATAGATAAAATTTGCTGGAATATCAGCGGCGCTTAAAGAATCCGCCGTGCTGCGGCTATCGAAGCCGCTTGGGATTGTGTCCGGGCGCCCAGCTTACGCTTGACGTTGTTAAGCCGGGCTTTCACAGCGCTTTCCGAGATCCCCAGACGCGCGGCGATTTGTTTCAGCCGCAACCCCTCGGATTGCAGTTTCAGCGCCTCAACCTCTGCATTTGTGAGGCTTTTCTCATCTTCGGGCCCGGCGTGCAGTTGCTGCATGATTCGCACCAGCCCGTCCATCTCAGCATCTTCAAAGTCGCGGTCATCACGGAAGAACAGCCCGTAGCTGCGCCGCCCCTTGTCTTGCGGCGTCATTACCGACACCGCAGCACCATGGCCCAAGCCAAACACTGCCGCATGGGCGCGCACCTGATGCGGATCGGTCGCGGCCATTTCCGAGAACCGGATGCCGCCGACATTGCCATACACCCACCGCATCGCCGGATCCTGCACGACTAACCCGTGGGTTGTGTAAAACTCCACCCAGATGTCAGGCAGATTGTTCATCTCCTCCTCAGGAAATGAGAACCCGACCCGCAAAGCGACATAAGAACCCGCCGGGGCTATATGTTGGATCTGATTTTTCATCGCCTGCAGAAGTGTCATATGCTCAAAACAGTTGCCGAGGGTTCTGCCAAGTCATAGCCTCGTCCTGTAGACATTGCCCGGATAAAGTGTAATTCGCAACCTCTAGCATCCAAAGGGTGAGTGATCGTGAAGGATATGACGAAAGTGGCTGCGGTTGCAGAAAGGTTGGATCGGCTTCGGGCACTCTGCGACAGTGGCTTTGCTCTGGCAATCCACATCCGCTACACGCGCCCGTCGATCTTGTACAGAACCTATGATCAGGCCTGGATTGACCATTACAGCGAGCGCGGTTTCATGCTCAGCGACCCCGTCGTGCATTGGGGGCTGACCCATACAGGCGCTGTCAACTGGGCGGACCTCGCCGACCAAGACCCGCAAGGCGTCATGCGTGACGCGCTGGCGCATGGGCTGCACAACGGCTGGACCTATGCGGTGGGGCCGCAAACCTCGCGCACCATTGCCGGCGTGACCAAAACCGGGTCAGATTTCACCGCTGCCCAGCGCGCCGAGGTGAGCGAGATCGTCGATGATCTGCATGATCTGACCGAAGGCTTTGAAAGCTTCTCGCCCGAGACCCAAGCGGCGTTGCTGGCGCTGACCGATAGTTAAACCCGCCTAGTCGCAAAAACGAAATCTGCGCCACCAGCCCGACCCCAGCCTCGGGCGGCAGATACAGATTGACCTGCCGATAGGGTGCCCGCCCCGAGATCAACATCCGCCGGTTCGCCAGCGCCTCGGCCAACTGCTTTTGCAGCGTGATAGGCCAATAGCCACCACACACCGCCAGCAAGCTGCGCAGGTCTTCGTTCTCTTTCTCGGTT
>JBKJTI010000147.1:0-7052 GCA_046590425.1 Cypionkella sp.
TTCATCATCGCGTTCTTTGTCGCAGGCTCCAACACCACGCTGCCGATCTATGTGTTTTCCTCGATCCGGCGCGGGGTCACGCCCGAAATCAACGCAATCGGCAGTATGGTGCTGGCGGTGTCCCTTTGCCTTCTGATCACCGCCCAAAGCATCTTGCGGCGCGGTGCAACCAAATCTTGAAGGGGACTTCAATGCTTTTGCAGGGCCGCATCGCTTTTGTTACCGCCGCAGGAGCCGGGATTGGCCGCGCCGGCGCACTGGCAATGGCCGCGGAGGGTGCCAAACTTGTTGTGACCGACCGCGACGCTGCCAGCGCATCTGCAACCGCCGCAATGATTGTGTCCCGCGGTGGCACCGCTGAAGCCATGGCGTTGGACGTAACCGACGACGACGCCCTGACGCGGGCCATAAGCGATACAGCTTCGCGGCATGGAAGGCTCGACATCCTGCACACCCATGCAGGTGTTCAGATTCCGGGTAGGCTAGACCAGATCACCACCGGCGACATGGACGCGTCGTGGCGGTTGAATGTCAGGGCACATTTCGTCGCAGCTCAGGCGGCTGTGGCGGTGATGAAGATGCAGCGCAGCGGGTCCATCATCATCACTGCGTCAAATTCGGGCGTGCAATATGACCGAGAAATGATCGCCTATGCCACAACCAAACATGCCGTGATCGCGATGTCCAAACAGATCGCAGTCGATTATGCGCGTCATAACATTCGCTGCAATGCGCTGTGCCCCGGCTTCATTGATACCACCTTCAACGCTGGTTTCGAGGCACAGATGGGCGGCAGGGCCGCCTTGGAAGATTACGTCGCAGGCTCGATTCCAATGGGCCGCTTCGGCACTATGGATGAAATTGCTGACAGTATCGTGTTTCTTGCGTCAGACAGATCTTCGTTCATGACAGGCCACGCGCTTGTCATTGACGGTGCAGAGTCGCTTTGAGGAACGCTGATTTGCGCACTACTAGAAACATGTGCTGCATTCGATATTATGGGCCAAGAGCCACAGGTAGACCGAGATAGCGAAAGCGAAGATATCCTTGGCTGTGGCAGCGTTTCAAGACGTGCTAAGATCAAGCTGTGCTCCAGCCAAAAGTGGCAGCCGCGGCGGTGCCATGGACACCGCCTTGTCGTGCTGACCCTACTGATGTTCACAAAAAACGCCTATGGCGAAAGCTCGCGCTCCTTTTACACCTTCTATCTGATGGAGCGTTTTGGCCTTTCCATCCCATAGGCGCAGATGATGCTGTTCATCTTCGTGCTGTCGGCGGCGGTAAGCGTGCTGATTGGCGGCATCGTCAGCATCCGGATTGGTCGTTACCGGATCATCTGGATCTCGGTGCTTGGGCCGCTGCCCTTGACGCTTTTCCTGCCTCACGCGGATCTTTTCTGGACCGGTGTGCTGACGGTGATGATAAACCTGATCATGGCGAGTCCATCCTGATCTATGCCATGGACCTGTTGCCAAATCGGATTGGATTGATCGGTGGGTTGTTTTACGGTCTGAATTTCGGACTTGGTGGCATCGCTGCGGCGATCCTCGGGGTGTTGGCTGAAAGCCACGGGGGCGAGCCAGTGTTTCGCATCTGCTCGTTTCTGCCGCTTGCGGGATTGCTGGCGTGGATTTTGCCTCGAATTGACGAAGGTGCTGGAAGCTGATCCTTAAAATATGAAGCATTGCGCGTGACCCGGAGTGCCGACGCCAGATTGAAATCACGCGTGATCCGATGCTGCTTCGCACCGGGACTGCTAGAACGCACTGCGACCATTGATGCAGGACCGCAAACTGAAGTCGTTAGGCATTCCGCCGCGTCGGTGTCGTTGCCTGCGGTTGAGGAATGGCTCGACTCGCGCAGAGGAACCGCAGGAGGGCGGCTCCCATCCCCATCAAACAGGTCGGACAAGTCGGACGAAGGTCTTTGAAGCGCCGAGTGTTCCTAGAACCATTGCCACCAACCGAAGGTCTCTGATGTGATCGCATTGATCTGTCCGACTGCCCGACCGGTCCGATGCCCGCTGGAGGAATGGCTCGACATCCACAGGGGAACCGGTGGCGCCGGAATCGTCATTGGGTTTCCATGCGAAGTCCTAGGTTTTCGCACTGATCTTGTTGGGGATGCCTTTTGGCGCCACCAGCATCCGGGGATGAAGATCCACCGCTATCGACACCACGCGCTGATCGGCTTGAAGGTGTTCTCGGTGAGTGTCTGGCATCGGAATGCAACTCGGCGATCAGATAACGCAGCGCAGACCTTGCGAGGAGCTATGACAGTCGACGAACGTCGATGCAATGTTCCGGGATGGAACAGCTAAATCGACATTCCCCGAATAGACGCCGCCCTTTTGCGCTGCAACAGTGATGCTCAGCAATCAAGTTTGGTGAGGCGCGCACAATTGACCGCCTTTCTACCCGGGCACCGCATAGGGCACCAATGTCGTAGCCGACATTCCCTAAGTGGCCTGCCGCTTGACTGCGAGATTGCTTGATTTTGTCTGCCGATCAAGTGTTCCGTGCGCCAGACGGCGCGCCCGCGCATAGCCCAGGAGCGCGCCACTGAGCACTGCCACTGGTGCGCGGCCCACCTGTGACCAAAATGCCGCCAATGCCCCTTGGTGACTCGCTACGGGCCTCTGAGTGAATCCTGGCGTCGGTTCCTAGGCTGCGCTGACACATGACACCCGGCGGAACCACTACATCAAGCTATCCCTGATCCGGCACATGCTTCGCTAACGCTAATTCTGCTTCGATATCACTGGCGAATTCGGCAAGCGTGATGCTCAGACCACGGCTCAGGGCCGCGAGGATGGTCAGCGTGGGCTGCCTGCGGTTGGTTTCGAGAAACGAGATAAACCTGACCGACACGTCAGCCTGCTCGGCAAGTTGCTCCTGTGTCAGACCAACTGCACGGCGTCTGCGGCGAAGAACCTCTGCAAAGGCAGCGGTCAGGGTTTCATCGGTTCGATCCATGCGGACATGGATTCCCCTGCATGTTGACATCGCACCACGAACAAGTGTTCTAGTTGCGCTGTGGAAAGTGCGGATTTCCGGCCGGGCACGAAACCAGTTATGTGCCAAAGCCTGGTTGAAGGCGAAGGAAGGCGTGGCTCTTTGCAAATTTCCATTTCAGAACGCATCTGGTTGTGGCGGCACCCAAAGCGTCGAGCAGTCGATGCTTCGATTGTTGAACACCTGCAACAGCGACAGCTCAAAGACAGAAAGGAAGCGGCGGCTCTGAACTGATTGGATCGAAATTCCTAACAAACACCCGCGGCTGAACGACTTTTCCGGAAGCCTTACCCACAAGGAGCAGCATGACCTATTCCACGACTACTATCGGCGAAGTCCTTGACGGCCTGAATCGCACGTATTTCCTGCCGGCAATCCAACGTCCGTTTGTGTGGAAGCAGCATCAGGTCCTCGCCCTGTTCGACTCCCTCCTTAAAGGGTATCCAATTTCGGCATTCATGTTTTGGGCGCTGGATGATGATACCAAACACCAAGTCCGCATCTACCGGTTCATCGAAAACTTCCATGCCGGCCAACTTATGAATGAGCCGGCGCAGGTGGCGGGGCGTGATGTGGTGCTGGTTCTCGACGGGCAACAGCGCATGACATCGCTTTTGATAGGTCTGCGCGGCACATTCAGTGTGAAAGAGAAATTTGCCCGCAATGGAAATCCCGACGCGTGGATCAAGCACAGCCTTTTTCTGAATGTGCTCAAGGACCCGGCTGTCCAGCCAGATGAAGATGAAGAACTTGAAGTGGGCATCAGCTACGGCTTCAAATTCGCCGCCACCCAACCGCGCAACGACCACCACCAGCACTGGATCAAGGTCGGCACCATGCTTGACCACCAGACGCCGGAAAAGCTGGAGCTGCTGATCGCCAAGGTAATGCGCGAGGTCCACACCCGGGCGACAGCCTTCGACCATGAAATTGCCGTGTCAAACTTGCGGCGATTGCACCAAGTGATTTGGGTCGAGGAAACCATCAATTTCTACACCGAGACCAATCAGTCTGCCGACCGCGTTCTCGACATCTTCGTGCGCGCCAATGACGGCGGCACAAAGTTGGACAAACCCGACCTTATGATGTCGATGATCACCTCGAAGTGGTCAGCCGGCGCGGCGCGTGAGGAAATGTTCGGCTTTGTCGAACACATCAAGTCCGGCCTGTCGGTGCAAAACAAGATCACCCGTGACGTGCTGCTAAAAGCCTGCCTGACGCTGCTGGATTTCGACGTGAAATACAATGTCGCCAACTTCACCAGTGATGCTATCGCCGCCATCGAAAGCAGATGGGTGCCGATCAAGGTCGCCGTCGAAAACACCTTCCGTCTGATCAACTCCTTTGGCGTCAACGGCGAGAACCTGACATCCTTAAATGCTGTGCTGCCTATCGCCTACTTCCTTTACCACAACCCGGAGTTCAGCTTTCGGGGTTCCAGCGACTTCGAACGCCGCAACGCCAGGCTGATCCAGACCTGGCTGCTGCAAAGTCTGCTGGTGAGCGCCTTTGCCGGCACCTCGGACCGCACCATCTCTCAGGCCCGAGCCGCAATCCGCGAAAGCCTAAAACTTGATCGCAACTTCCCGACCGAAAAGCTGTTCGAAGCGCTCGGTCGCAATGGGCGTCTGGCGCGCCTTGATGAGCGCGGCATCGAGGAAGTCCTTCAGCTGCAATATAAATCTTCAAAATGCTTCTTCGCCTTGTCCTTACTTTACGAAAATCTCGATTGGGGCGGCACCCAATACCATGTTGACCACATCATCCCGCACTCACATGCTGATCGCCGCAGATTGATGAGCGCCAATATCTCCGAACACCGGATCAAGGCGATCATGGCAAGCGTCGACCGCATCGGCAACTTGCAGCTCCTTCCCGCTAGTGAAAACCTCGAAAAGAGTGACATGCCCTTTGACACATGGATGCAGACACGAGACGAACATTACTTGAAGCGGCACTACATCCCCGACGTCGTCGACGACCGGCATGTCAGCAAGCTGCCGGAGTTCGTTGCAGCCCGCGATAAGCTGATTTGGCAAAACCTCAAACGGTTGCAGCTGCCTGGCTAAACCTGAAGCGCCGATGCCCACCGATGAAATTCACCGACAAGGATTACCCATGACGACGATCGCGCGCGATGTGCTGAAGACCGCTTTCCTAAAACGCCTGTCCGAGGTGGCGGTGGAACACCCGGCTGGTCACCAGGGCAAGCTGGCTGCACGCTTCATCCTGCGCTCGAACAGCGGCGAAGGAATCGAGCTCATGTTCGAGAAGGGTCCCGCATCGCACCCCAACCTCTGGATGCACCAGAAATATGCCAAAGCTGTGACGAGCAGTTCGATCGAACACCGGGAGTCGCCTGCGCATGCGCTCTTTGCCGTCGAAAACGAAAAGGGCAAGAAAATCTATGGCCGCCACACCGCACTCTTGCCAATGCGACAGCTTGCTGACGCGGACCTCGTTTGCTTCAAGCTTGCGGCCGTGACGGAGTTGGAAGCGGTGATCGACACCTTGCGTCAGCAATGAGCTGGCAGGCGAGTCGCCAGGGGTCGTGAGCGGGGCGGCACATGCCCATCGACCTATCTGGCGCACATTGTCGGGCAACAGCAAAGAAGGGCACTGAGCGACGCGCTTTCGAGTCCTAGGCTCGACTGCCGCCATTGCACACAAAAGCGGACGCGCACCGCGCACCGAGACCTGTCACAGCTCCGATTGGCAGGAAACAGCCCAGACCCGGAGCTCGGCGACCTCGGCATCCTAGCAAGCCACACTCCCCCATGGGGCCGGCCCCTACCGAAGTCTGGTTGCGCTCACCTCAAGCGCCAACCAAGCCAATCGCAGTCCCGAAGCAATCGAAGCCCGGCATTTAATTGGCCCAAGTTGCTGCGGTTCTTACAGGAATTTCTGGAAATTTCACTGGCGTAGTTGCTATCACCCAACGCCGCGAAGTCGCGGGAACTGTCAACAGGCATTAATCCCGGCGCTGCGGCGGCATTTGGTCCGGATCGGGCTGCTATTAACTGTCACCACCATCAACCTCTTCCTTGCTACCTTGATCCTTTCCTCTATCGCCTATGCAACACTCTATCACTCTAACAAAGAACAGGAAAAGTCCGCGCCGTCACCTGCTGTCATCCAACGCCTAGCGACCATACAGGTTCTTGTGCCGCAGTTCAGCTCCATGCAAATGTTCGCCAGACCTTTTCCAGCACGTCAAAGGCGTCACCTACAGCCTCATTGCATTCCTTCCACGCAATCAGGTTGGCTGTCTTGCCAGTTCCCACCCTTTGGTGGATCGTCGCAGTGCCAGTTGTCGTTCTGGCTGTCTTGGTTGCTTCTTTGCTCTCCCAAACCGCAAGCCTGTTCATAAGCTCAGTTCCATAAAGCCCACGCCCCTGGAGCTGCTTCCAGGCATTCATCTGTTCTGTCGGTTCCGCTGATGTGGTTGGAAACCAGAAAGTCAGATATCGCTTCTTGATCTTGCGGAATGCCAGATCTTTCATGGCCCCGATCACCGGGATAGTAAGGCCGTCTTCCAGCAATGCCTTACCTGACATCTCGACTTCGATCCGGGCGCGGCGGTCAGCATCTGCCAGGACCCGTGACGTTCCGGCTACCAAATTTCGCTCATCCTCGATTTTGTGCTGAATGCTGACCTGTAGGTGGTCGGGCTGACAGCCTTTGTAGAGCGTTGCGTCAAGAAAGAGCTGATTGTCATGGCGTCCATGCCGCAAACGATCGCGAACCCATTCGTCATTGATCTCGTTATCGGCATGCCTTCGTGTGGAGCCCCGCGGGTTGCTGAAGAGGTAATCTGTCTTGGTGTCCATGCTGACCGGATCCGCGTAGACCTGCCTTGCATCACCCATCCAGGACAGAGAACTTTCCGGTGGGAAGAAATGATGGCGCTGCAAAAGGCCGACCATCTGCTCGCGCAAAACGATCCGGCTATCCGGATTAAGGTTTTTCCGGGCATAGAAGTCTAGCGAGACCTCGAGCAAGAACGGCTTCACGTCACCGACAATGCCCCAACGGTCT
>JBKJTI010000088.1:0-3052 GCA_046590425.1 Cypionkella sp.
TCAACCCACCGCTACGCCGAACTCACATCCCAAGCGACGCCTTATACAGCGCAATCTGGCTGTCGCGGCCAATCTGGTCGGTGATCTTCTCCCAAGCCGCCGCAATCGCATCGGCGGTTTCCTGTGCCGATTTGTACTGGCCGGAATAGCCCTTGGCCAATTCATCCTCGGCGACCGAATAGTATTGGAAGATGCCGGGGATACGCGGTTCAATCGCGGCGTTGGGGTGGTTGTAGCTGTCAAGGTTCGAGCCAAGGTAATCCTCGATGAACGCCTTGTCATAACCTGCGGCCACCCATTCGTCATAGTTGAACTGGCTGTTGCGGTAGGGTTGGAAGCCCGAAGGATAAGCCGCCATCCACAGCGAGATATCCTTGCCGCCCAGATGCGCCGCCGCAGACCAAGCCGCCTTGCGCTTTTTCTCATCCGCCGAGACGCGGTTGGTCACATAGACGCCCCAGCCAAGGAAGGCCATGTTCGGCGACTCGTTATAGGTCTCCTCCCATGCCGAGGTTTTGGCGTTATAGACCTTGTCCGAACCGCGGTTGATGCCAAAGCCCACCACGTCACCGACCACCGAAGTATCCGACGTGCGCGCGTTGGACCCCACATCGCCCCACCACATCAGGCTGGACCCGGTGCCGGCAAGGAATTGCGAGAACGCTGTAGTGCCCGGATCGGCGTTGATCTGGTCTGCCGGATAAGCACCCGGGGTTGCGATCAGGTCCATCACGTCTTGAATGGCCTGCACCCAACCCGGATTGTTGACGCGCGGTTTCATCGTTTCAGGATCGAACAGCCAAGCCGGATCGGACGGATGCTTCACATAAGCCGCCGCGCGGTTCTCAAGGAAGTAGAAGCCAAAGCCGCCCCAGCCCTTCAACGGGTCCAGATAGCCAATCGCTGGCTGCCCGGTCAGCGGATCGGTCTTGCCGACGATCGCCTTGGAATAGGCGTTGACCTCTTGCCAGGTCTTCGGCGGCTCAGCCATGCCAGAAATAGCGCCCTCACCGAAATAATCGGTCCGATAGGCGAAGGTATGGCAGTCACCGTCGATCGAGATCCGGTAGGTTTTGCCATCCCATGTCCCAACCGGGGCCTTCAGGTAATTCACGTAATCATCCATGTCGATCTGGGTCTTGACCCAATCCGGCATCTCATCCAGCAGGCCTTTGCTGGCGGTATCGCCCTCCAGCGGCGCACCCATCGCGAGAATGTCGAAATCGACCGTTCCGGTGGCGATACTTTGCTGCAGACGCGGGTTATAATCAGCCTGCGCAAGGTCAATCCAGTTGATCTTGGCGCCAGTGTAAGCCTCCCAGCCCTTCAACAGGCCCCGGAACAGGATGTTGTGCAAGCCGTTGTTATTGATGCCGAAGAACGCCAGCTCGACGCCTGCAAACTCGCCCTCGGCCACATTGGCCTTGGTCTCAGCCAGACACATCTCGCCGACCTTCTGCCAATCCGCATCGGTGGGCGAGCCTTTGCCCACACCCGGAATTTGCAAAATCTGTGCGCGCACCGAATCTTGTGCCATGGCGGGGCCATAGCCCATCACCTTCGGCATCACCGCGAGTGCGGTCAGCGCCGTCGCCCCTTGCAACATGCGACGGCGGCTGAGCGTGGCCTGAACTGCGGCCTGATAAAGTTCTACTTTCAAGACGTCTCCTCCCTTTTTGCCCTTGCGCGGTCAAAGACCGCCGAGCTGTTATCTGTCGAAACTTTGGAACCGCTAAACTTTTGGAACCCGGTGGCCCGTCCGGCACACCCTGCATGCAGGCCTCCCCTCCCACCGCAAACACCTTCCTTGGCCTTAGCTTGGCCTGTGGCAATGCCCCTGTCAAGATTCTAACATGTTAGTATGATCAGCAGATAGACAGCGCCCCCCGGCGTGACTATTCTTGCGGCAACAACGAGGGGGAACCACATGGCTGAAGTCACAATCCGCGATCTGCGCAAGGCTTATGGCGGGGTGCAGGTGATTCACGGCCTGAACCTCGATATCAAAGACGGCGAGTTTGTGGTGCTGGTTGGCCCGTCAGGTTGCGGAAAGTCCACGCTTTTGCGCATGCTGGCAGGGCTGGAGGAAATCTCGGCGGGCGATATCAGCATCGGTGCCGCCCGCGTCAACAATCTGCCGCCGTCCGAGCGCGACATCGCCATGGTGTTCCAGAACTACGCGCTTTACCCGCATAAAACCGTCGCCGCCAACATGGGCTTTGCGCTGAAAATGCGCGGGATGGAGGCATCGGCGATTCGCGCCAAAGTCGAACGCGCGGGCGAAATCCTTGGCCTCACCCCCTATCTCGACCGCTTCCCGCGTGCGCTTTCCGGCGGCCAGCGCCAGCGCGTCGCCATGGGCCGCGCCATCGTGCGCGACCCAAAGGTGTTCCTGTTTGACGAGCCGCTCTCGAACCTTGACGCCAAACTGCGCGTGCAGATGCGGACCGAGATCAAGGAACTGCACCAGCGCCTGAAAACCACCACGGTGTATGTCACCCATGACCAGATCGAGGCGATGACCATGGCCGACAAGATCGTCGTCATGCAGGGCGGCCGCATCGAACAGGTCGGCGCACCGCTAGAGCTTTACGACCGCCCCGCCAACATTTTCGTCGCCTCTTTCATCGGCTCGCCGTCGATGAACCTGATCGATGGCGTGGTGAAAGGTGGCATGGTGGATGTCGATGGCGCACGCCTCGCTCTGCCGCCCGGATCAACCGCCACCGAAGGCCAGAAGATCGTCTACGGTGTGCGCCCGGAAACCTTCAGTGCCGCCACTGAAGGCCTCGCAGGCACCATCGCAGTTGTTGAGCCGACAGGCTCGGAAACCCACGTCGTCGTCCGCATTGCAGGCCGCGAAGTCACCGCCGTGTTCCGCGAACGCGTCAGCTTCCGCCCCGGCGAAAGCATAACCCTCGCCCCCGACGCCACGCAATCGCATATCTTCGACAAAGCCAGCGGGCAAAGGCTGGCTTGACCCTTCGCGGAAATCCAGCACATTAGCCGCAAAAGGGAGGGCACCATGCTCAAAGGAATTGACCCGCGCTTG
>JBKJTI010000195.1:0-6222 GCA_046590425.1 Cypionkella sp.
TGCCGTTTTCCGGCGCTTACTGTGCCTCTTGCAGGATTTCCGCCGCGACGATGTGCAGGACGCCAATCGCGGTTGCCAAGGATATCCGGCCCGAGAATTCGTAGATCACGTCCTTGATGCGCTCGGCCAATTCGTCGGCCTTGTCATGCTCGGGGCCGTCGCCCTTGATCACTGTGAGGTTCACTGGCGTGCGTCCTCCGGTATGCGGTGCGGCGTGCGGGTTTCAATGCACCGCAGGATGATGTGAAGCGCGGCCATGTGCCGCCCGCCGTATGGGCTGTATGGTCCCCATGGGTGTGTCATTCCAACGCCTCCAGAATTGCGCCAATCGGCGATGCGGGGAGAGTTGCGTCACCGCCTGCCATCACGTTCGGAACGCGGGCCAGCGACTTGGCAAGTTGATCGGTGGTGATGCCGTGCTGTAGCGCAATGCTGATCAGGACGCAGGCGTCGGCGAGGGTTGCCTGCATCTGCCCGCCCTTGTCGGTATCGGCAAACACCTCGCATAGGTCGGCGGTGCGGGGATCGTAGCCAGCGGTGATGCTAAATCCGATGCCCTGCCATTCGGCGGCGATGGTGATGTTGGGGCGGCGATTGGGCGGGGCGGTTCTCATATTAGCACCCCCGTTAGCCCAGCATCAGACTTGCTCAGCATTTTGAATTTAGTGTCGCCGTCCGCCGTTTTACCATGCCAGACAAACCATGCGTTGAGCATTGGCGGCGCGCCTGCCCCGGTGAAATCAATTCTCCAGCGCATGAGATAAACCCGCGCCGGGGTATGCCTTGCCCAAAGCCCGGATCTTGTCTCAGCCCCTGGCCAGTTCAGCGGCAACAGCAGCGCCATGTAGTCAAGCCCTAGCACGTCCAAGCCGTGCCGAATCCATGCGCCAGTGTTGCACTCGTTGAAGGGCGGATTCGTGATAACCGCAGCGCTGCGTGGTTTTGTATAATCATAGAACGACTTGATTTCAGCGCCGCAGCCGCGATCAATCATATCCGAGCCAAGCACCTCATGCCCTGCGGATGCAATCTCACGCATCATCGACCCATCGCCACAGGCAGGCTCCCAAATCGCGCGGAATGGCCGCAGATAATCCGACTCGGCTTTAATGATGGCGCGGGTTGGCTCTGGCGGGGTCGGGTAAAAGTCGTTTTCCTCGCGCGCCACTGCATCAACGTAAACCGCAGCGCCGTCCAGAAGATCGACCATGACGGAGCGCGCTGTTTTACCTGTAGCGCGGAATAGCCCTCGTGCGCTCTGGCTCATGCCCGCACCCCATGCTTAACCAGCGCGCGGGCAATGGCAGAGGGGCTGGCGCATACCTTGACGCGAGGTTGCGGCACGCGGCGGGCCATCAGTGATGCCCTTGCCACGCCAGCGACCTTTGCGGCTTCGGTCTGCGATGGGTATGTGACGCCTTCAAAAACCATTGGCTTGCGATTGCGCCCATGCGTAGCGCCCGCAAATGTCAGCTTATGGCGGCTGGCGGCGGTATTGACGGTTGATATTTTCACACCGAGGTATCTGGCGGTTTCCGCCCGCGTCTTGCCAGCGTCGGCGCAAGCCTGATATTCAGCGCGGGTGCGTTTGTCGTGGGTCATGCCAGCCTCCACATCACGCGGCTGGTGCCAACCATGCGCTTGACATAGCCCTCGGCCTCTAGCAGGCGGATGCGCTGGTTTTCAGCCCCCTTGGACATGCCCCATGCGGCGCAGATTTGCGGCAGATACATTGGCGCTTGCTGCATCATGGGGCGAAGGGTTCCAAACCATGCGGAGCGCTGTGCAATCTGTGCCGCGCGTTGCGAGGGGGATATGCCGTTGTTTGGGGTATAGGATCCATGGCCGTTGTGTTTGCGCATCGCGGCATTGCAGCGCTTGGCGTCATCGCGCATCGACATGACTGGGGCGACAAACTTCGCAGGCTCACGGACGCCAATGACGCGGGCTGATCTTGGCGCGGATAGGGCGCGTTCGGGTTCGATGCTCATGCTGTGGCCTCGCCGGTTGTGGGAAAGGGCTTGGCGGTTGCTCCGAGCAATTCCGCCGCCAACGCAGCACGGCGGGCGCGGACGGCATCGCCAACGTCAAGCGGGGGATCATCTGCCGAGGGCGGGGCAAGGCGCTTGTGAGCCGCCACGAACTGCGCGCGTGCCGCCATGATCTTTGCTACAACATGCCCCTCGTTCGGCGTATTGTTTGGCTTTTCCAGAACCACCGCGACACAAGCCGCCTGCACTTCTGACAGAGAAAAATCTTGAAGCGCCCTAATCCAGTCCATCACCAGCCGATCATGGGCCGGGCTATTGCGGTCGCGCTCCCATCCAAATCGGTCCGTCTTTTTCGCCAAAACCTCCAACTCGAAGGCTATCATTGCCTGATGCTGGGCTAAGGCCCGTGAGTCTAGCGATTTGCTCAAGGGCAGGATCAAGCCGGTCGCCGCGTCCCGTGGCAGATCCGAAGTTGTTTGAAGTGCTTGGCTCATATCGGCCTCCTGCAATTGCGTTGAATTTTGGGGTTCTCTCAATGGCTTGGCGTATCCAGTTTCGCCAAGTCGCTTGCCAATCCAGCTTTGAGGCTGTCGGCCCAGCTTTCGAGTGCCAGTAATCTTTGAACTTCTCGGCTTCCGATCTGATCACGTCGACGGGGCATCCCTCGGAAATCGCCCACTCGCCCCATTGCTGGGGAAGAAACCAATCGACAGCCAATCGTGAAGCGCGGATTTTTTTGGAAGAAGGTTTACCTTCTTCTTTTTCTATCTCTGGTTCTGGTTCTGGTTGCTTGAGCATTGCTCTAGCATTGCTAGGCTCTGATTTATTTGTTTTCAGTGCCTTAGCGGTTCCGCCCGCTTTTCCTGACAAAACACGCTTTTGATGCGCAGCGCTAGATGAGGCATATTCGCGCGCCATCCTAGCATTGCTAACCCGCCCGGATTTGCGGGTGAAAAACTCTGCCAGCACCACCTTAACCACGCGGTTAAAAGTGGCCTCGTCGACACGCATACGTCGCATAATCCACGCATCGTCATCGGGCAACGATGCCCCCGGCATCATCCAGCAAAGCCGCAGCAAGCGGTTGTAGGCCCCATCTTCCTCTAGGGTCAGGTGCGAGGTTTTAGCCTCAAAGTCGGTAGGATAGAGGTTGAAATACGGCAGGCTCACTTCGCACCCCGCGCTATAGCCTTGCGGACGGTGCTTTTATCGCGGCCCATCATGCGGGCGATGCTGATTGTGAAAAAGCCGCGCTGGTGGGCTGTGAGGCATATCTGCTTGCGGGCGTTGCTGATCTCAGCCCTGCCCCGGTTGGGCGCGGATATGGCCGCAGGATCGACGCCACACTCAGCGCAAACGGTTTCCACAATCACGCGGAACTCTGCGCGGGTGCGTAGGAGAGGGTGGCAGCGGATGGTGTCAAATTCTTCGGGGGTGAGGCAACTCATTTTGCCACCTCGACAATGGCAACGCCCTGCGCGGCCAAAATAGCGCGTTTCAGCTTGTATTCGGGTGTTGGGTATCCCTTGGCATCCTCGACAACCTCCAGGCCGCTGCGGGCGTCCACATAGAGGAAATCAGCGACGTAATGCGCCTGTCTGCCGGTTGGGGTCAGGATCGGCCCATCGCGGCCAATCAGCGGGAATTTGACCTGCCGTTGCAGATCGCGGATTGCGCCGCCAAGCTGGAGATAAACCAGTTCGCCCCACCGCTTGGCCTCCAGCTTGCTGCTGAATTTCTCAGCGCCAACCGTGGCTTTTTTTGCCCCAAATTTGTGAGCGCGCGGCGCGGTCATTACCGCATCCCCAACGCGGCGCAATACATCTCGATCACCGCTTCTTCTTCGGCGATATCATCCGGCTTGCGCTTGCGCAGCGCGATCACCTTGCGCATGGCCTTCGTGTCGTATCCCCGACCCTTGGCCTCGGAGAACAGTTCCTTTTCCTGTTCTGCCACGTCCTTCTTTTCGCTAGCAAGTTGCTCTGCGCGCTCGACGAATTGGCGCAGTTCGGCGGCGGTAGATTCCTCGGCCTTGACGCGCACGGCCAAATCATCGGGGGTGTTTTTCATGCGTGAACCGTCAGCCATTGGCCTTGCTCCCTAGCGTTGCGTGGATTTCAGAATAGGCTCGGCTGATCAGGGTTGACCGCCGCGCGCTGTGGGGCGGACTTTCCGCGATCAGTTGCCGCAGTCGATGGCGCGGTATCGAGACCGGCCCGCACGGCACCATCACGTCGCCGCTCTGCATCGGCGCGGTGTTCGGCGCAGACCCACAGAACGCCGCGCTTGTTGGCGGGCAGGCTTGATCTGATGCCGGGGTGTCCATAGCCAAGGCTGGCTGGCTGTTTACATACGCCGCAGAGGTGGTTGCGTGGATCATGCACGGTATCCTCCGGCGTTCAGTCGGTTAGCGCCGTTCCGCGCCGGGCGGTTCTGGGGGGCGTCCAAATCAGCAACGCTCGCTGCGGACGTGGTTGCAGCCGCCGTATGGCTGGCCGATCTGCGCAGGGGCGCGGATGGAAAGCCCTCGGACGCGGGGAGGATCGCGCCCGAGGTAGCCCGCACATCCGGGGAGGAAGCGGCGCGGGTGTGGGAAATTATGTTCAAGTCATGCACTCCCCATGATCGGCCTGACAAAGCGCGCCCTCTGTCGAAAGCGCCCAATCCCCTTGCCGAGCCATGAAGTCGCGCAATTCGGCGCGGGTGTAGCGCCGTGAAAAGCGCCCATCATCCATTGTGCGGCCCTTGCTGACGGACATTTCGCCGACAACGCGCTCCATGTTTTCCCACCACGCCGCGCGTTCCGGGTATTCACGGGTGAAGGCGGCGACATGTGCCTCACTCTTGAGAAAACAGCCGTCGCAATTGCCAAGCCAGCAGTTGCCCTTGACGTTCGGCAAATCTAAATCGAACGGCTGGCTTTGCCAAAACGCCGCCACGTCATGCCGGGACACGCCTGCATCGGCCAGAGGGTTCCAAGTTGTCCAGCGGTCTTTCGGCTTGGGCTTGTTCAGGCGCAGCGGCTCATCGGCGCGGATGCCTGTGGCGTTAGTCCAATGCTTCCACCCCAGCGACACCAAGTATCTCTTTGCAGTCCTAATCTTCAATTCTATGGTGCAGAAACGCTGTTGCTGATTCGGTAAGTATTGCTTCTTGCGGATCATGGCCTCAAATGGTTCACCATTCCGCGCCGCACCTTGGTGGCCCACGATTTGGAAGTGTGGCGCTACTGGCAGATATTCCAGCCATGTTATGCCGACGCCCCATTGCTGCCCTACGGCCTGCACAAAATCGAGTGTCTGCGGCATTTCGCGGCCGGTGTTCTGAAACGTCACCTCGACACGCTGCGGTAAGTGGCCGTTAGCTTCCATGATCTTGTGCAACATGTAAGCCGAGGTGCGCCCTCCGCTGAATGCGATCTGCACGTTGCCTTCAGGCAAAAGATATGGGCTGGAGTCGGCAGCGGTTTGGGTTGTAAAAGCCCCAACGCCTGCCAGCGCTGGGGAGGTGGCCGCGCTGGGGAGTATCGGCGCGGCGGCAGTTGTGGGGGTCATGCTGCGGCCTCGCAGGACAAGTCTGGGAACCGATGCACTGCAAGATCGAGTAGAGCCTGCATCTCGCCGCGCTCGTATGTTTCGGTAAGCAACAAACCTACGGCAGCAGAAACCCCTACCCGCTTTCCGCCAATCTGTGACATCAACAGATGGACAGCGGCATGATGGTTAGGGCAAAGCCATGCGAACGATTGGTCCGGCTCACCTATCCCATCGTCATATTGCTGGGCCAAAGGAAACAGGTGATGCGCTTGGGCGATGCCTTCCCACTTTCCGCAGATCAAACAAGGCTGACGCTTTCCGGGTGAAAACGAAAACCGCGCGTCTGCAATCCAGATTGCTTTGCGGGTAGCCTCATCAACGGCTTGTGCGGCCTCATAGACGCGGGGCAGGCTTGCGGTGTTGATTGACGGCAGCGAAAGCATGTTCATTTCCCAACCCCTTGAACATGCTCAACGGCGTTGCCATGTGAAGCGTCACAGTTATCTGCGCTTGCCTCAAACTCGGCCTTGATTGCGGCAAGATTGTTGAGAACCTTGGCGGCTGTTTCCGGCCACACGCGCTTACCTTTGACAAGGCGGTCGTAAAACCGTCCGCCCTGACCAGCTTTTTCGCCCACAGTGGAGGGGGCCTTGCCGATGATTTTAGCGACAGCCTCAATCTCGGCTACAAGGTGT
>JBKJTI010000227.1:0-9698 GCA_046590425.1 Cypionkella sp.
CCGCCCACAATATGAAGTGGTCAGCCTGTCACGCATCACACGATTCTGCAATGGGTACGTCAAGTATAATATCGCCATATTCTTAACGTCCATCACACCACTTTCCTTTCGATCCATGCGGCCACTTCGGACACCTTCACCAGCGCCCGGCCACTTGCGCTGTAGATCGTGATTGCCTTGCACTTCGCCGCCCGCCTCAGCGTTGATTCCGACACGCCGAACACGTCTTTCGCCTCGACGATTGGCGCGTATAGCCGCACCTGCGCTTCTGTCTGGCGGGTCATATCTTTGCCTCCGCCCAAAGGCGCTTGAATTTAATCCGGGTCGCGCGCTTTGTTTTCAGCCATTCCTCGGCGCGACCTTCCTCGGTAGCACGTCCTGCCGATGCAATTTCATTGCGCATAAGCCCTTGGATTGACCGCGCGGCACTTTGCCAAGCAACAGCCTTTGCAGCAGCCGGATACATCGTCTCAATGTGCGCGACGACTTGCGCGGCAATCTCTTTGGCGATCCGGTCAACCAGATCGTCGGATAGCGGAATTGCGGGTAGCGCGTCAATCTTGGCGGTCATCACTTCACCTCCTGAAACGCGGCAAGGGCGGCGGACAGGCTATTCCATGCCGCGCGTGATCCACCGTCAAACATTTCCCGCGCCGCAGTCACCAGCGCCAACACCTCTGGCGAGTGCGCGTCCCCATGTTCAACGCCAGCACTGAACGCCTGCGCGTGGTGCATCTTGTCCTGTTCGATTTGCGCGTGAACAAGATCGGCGCGGACGTATTCTGTGCCGGGATCGTCAGGATCATCTTTCGACGTTGCGTAGACTTCAATGCGGCCAGTGCCTTTCGGCCATTCCTGCGACTTCGCCCAAATCCGTTCCGGCGCGTTGTTGTCAGTCATGGGGGTGGTCCTTTGGCAAAGCGGCGAAATACAGCTTACCGCGTTCTGTCAGCTTCGATTTGTATTTGCCGGGGCGGGGCTTTTTGACCAGCTTATGGGCCAGCAAAATCTGCATCATCGTGTGGCCTGTCGTGTGGCCCCATCCATAAGATGCGACGCCGAGATTTACGACTTCGCGCGGCGAAATATCGGGGCCGAAGTTGCCCCAATGCTCTTTGGCGATTTCATCGTCGGAAACGATTGCTTGCAGTGCATCCATCACTCACCGCCCTTCGCAGCGGGTGGGGTGGCTTCGTTCATAATCGCAACAATCCGCGACCACTGATCAGCGCTGATGCGGTATGTTTCAGTGGATGAATAGCCGCTGTCAGCTTTGAGTGTGGCGATGATTGTGGCATCCTTTGCTTGTCGCGATCCGGGCTTTTTCATTCCTCACCCCCTTGCGCGAGGGCGCGAAGGGCGAGGCTGTGAGCCATCTGCAACAATCGGTTAATGCCGCGCGACCCTTCATACACTCCGCATTTGCAGCCGCCGTTGGTGTGCTGACCGCTGGCCTTCCCGGTGATAACGCAATAGCCGTCAGAGCATCCGCCTAGTGTCTTTGCTGTGGCGATATAATCCTTCGCCGCTGTCCGCACATCGACGGCTTCCTGCGCCAGATAAACCGCACCCCTCACCCCATCCTCATAGGTGCGGGCAGGGGTGGGTAGTGTCAGGGCGCGGTCGGCGTCGGTTGGGTTATTCATGGGGGTGGTCCTTCATATGTTTGATCAGAGGTCCAAGAAATATGTGCCAGATCAGCAGCCAGTTAAACGCAGAAACCATCAATGTTAGGCATATGATTGCCGCTATTTCATCCTCGCTTTTGCCCGCAGCAAAAGCGTCGATAACCACTGCGACTGGCCCGCCGATTAAGATCAAGAACACACAAACCAGCATGGCAAACCCAAGCACAAGACCCATCACGCACCGCCTTTCGCAGCACGGGTAGCGGGGGTGTGCAGGGCGTCGATGGCGAAAACAAACGATGCGGCGGCATCTATTTGGCCAATCTCATGCCATTCTGCCGCGTTATCACTCCACCCAGTAGCGGGTTTGACTGGGGTTACATTGCTGTTTATCGCAGCAAGTGCCGCCTCCAGCACCTCCCCCTTGATCCGCGCGTCACGGGCTTGCAGGGCTGCGAGGGCTGTGGCGGGGGTGAGGGCGCGGATAACAGAGGCGGCTTGTTCGCGGGTTGGGGCCTTCATGCCATTGGTCATGTCAGACCAAGCGTATGGAGCACTTCCCCGTGCGCTGTAGATTGCACAGGCAACGGCCTCCACATCATACACCACCGCCACCTGCGCTAGGGCCGTGTCGCGTTCGGCCTCGGCGTCGTCGGCGCGACACCTATGCCCATGCAGTGCGGCGTAAGTTTTGTCTCCGTATACTTCCACCTCCGCCAGACGGGCAGCGAGGGCGTCACGCTCGGCGGCAAGGGCTGGCACCAGATCACGGGCGGCGGCGATGAAACGGGCGTTGGCAGCAGCTTCATCATTGGCACATTCACCTGCTTTGCGAATATCGGCAAAGCTTTCCGCCATGACAATACCGATGGGCCCAATCGCACAATCACCACCGATTTTTGCCCGCTTCCATACCCACGGTCCATCTGTCACGCCGTCTAGCAGCGCCGCAATCGCCTCGGGGCTTGTGGGGGTGTCAGTGCCGGATTTGATCCAGTTGCAATTCTCGGCATTGCCGTCACATGTGCATTCGGCGCATTTCATGGCTTCGTCTCCAGTTTTGCGAGGATGGCGCGGGCGGTCATGGCTGCACACGGGCGGCAAGCAACGAGGACACAACGGCCAATCTTTGCATTATCTGATCTTCGGTGAAACGCTCGTAAAGCCCAGATGTGTCAGGCGAAGGCGATCCCTGCCGCACCCAACAGCTTGTCGGAACGTCTAGAGGCAGCGCGTCCTCAAATTGCTCTAGTAGCAGCACTGTCTGGTCGCTCTGCATCTTGATCGTGTGCAAGTGGCGGTGACTGGTTTCCAGCACGGAACCAGCGTCCAGATGCACCCCGTCTGTGATTTGCAGCCTTTCTTCCCCACGGAAAGTGAACCCGTTTCCGCCATTCAACGGCGTCATGTAGTCGAAAGCCTGAAACACCTGTCCCAAGTCCGAGGGGGTGTACCGATAGTCCACCATGCTGCCCGCCAGAACATGCGTACGAAAGCCGTAGCGATGGTCATGCGGGTTTACCACCTCGCGCAGCTTCGATGCATCACCTTCAAGATAGTAAAGTTTGGCAGTGTAGTTTTCGCTGCGGTGCAGGCAGATGTAGTCGAAGCCGCGCGTGTGAAAATTGTGATACGAGTTGGCGATGACACTTGCCATGTTCATATCGGCGATCAGAGACGCTAGGTCCATCACATCCTCCCCACGGTAATCGTCGCACCGCTCGGGGCGGTGTAGGTTTCGTGCTTCATCATCCCAAATCCCCCGGCGCAATCGCCATAAATCCAACGCCCGTTGCGAAAACGCATGTCGTCATGTCGGGCCGCACGATAACCATGGTCCATGTGCCTGCTGGACTGGCGAAAATCTCAATCATAACGCCCCGATCATCGAGGCCGCGCGCTACCTGCCGTTCGCCATAGCGGGCGTCCAGTGAGGCAACCGCCTGCTCGTGGGTGGCGCATTGCACATCGGCAAGGGCCGGGGTCGCGATCAGTAGGGCTAGGGCGGCTAGTCTGATCATTTGTCTCTCCATGGTGAAATCCAGTCGCCCGCGATCATGTCCGCGACAACGGCGAGTAGGAATTTGCTGTCACCGTGGGCCTCGTAAAACGCCCGCGCTGAATAGTGATATGCACCCGGCCCGAACTCGCGCCGGTGGTGACGTGGGCAGAGCGGCAACACGCGCATGTCGCAGCGCGGATTGCCTTCGTGGTGAACCTCAACAGGCCATGCGCCGCAGACAAGGCATCGAAACTGCGCAACCGCCGCCATATGGGCTTCCCCAACTTGGCGCTCCGGGCTGGCAAAGTATGCCTTGCGCTTGGCTGATCGGCACGGGATGGCTTTGCGAGGCTTTGGCCCCGGCTTGCCCTGCTTCTGGCCTAGGCCTTGGGTGCCTGTGAGGTTCATTTGCCCTCCCACAGATCAACGGATTGCTCTGCGCACCAAGACTCGATGAAGGTTTGCAGATCAGACATTTCCCGCACCGATAGGTCAGAAGATCGAAAGCCCGTGGGGAAAAAACTGGCACCGTCTAAGGTAGGCAGGAAGTCAACTTCCCGGCCCATCTGCTTCATGAAGATGCACTTCCACTGATCGGCGTTGAATGACCGCCCGTTGATCGTCATGCGCTTGGAGACACGGCCAAGCATTTCCCACATGCGATCATTCTGCGGGTCGCTGCGCTTCGGCTCTTTGAACTCAACGCGCCACGCAAGTTCCGCTGCACGCGCAAACCAGTTGCGGGCGGTTGAAACCCGGCTCGGTGTGTCCAGTGTGATTGCGTGACGCGCCATGTCAATTCGCCCCCATGATCTCAAATTTTGCCGCCCAGATCGCCTTGACGATCCGCCGCGCCTGATCATCGCCGCCGGCCGCGGCTTCACCGGCTGCGATCTGTGCCGCCTCGGTTGCGCCTGCATCCCGCGCGTTACGAATGGCGGTGAGTGCAGCGGCGGCTTTGGTGTTGGGGGTGCGGCGCATTAGAATGGAATCTCGTCGTCGATGTCATTGCGGCGCTGAGACTGCCCGCTTTCTTGGCGCTGGTTATCTTCGCGCTGTTCGCTGCGCTGCTCCCCGCCGCCCAACAGGGTCACCTGATCGGCTTTCACTGTCAGGTATGTCTTGCCCTCGTGTTCCCGCGTGGACAGTTCGCCAGCCACCGAAACTTTGCCGCCCTTGGTGAGATACTGCGCCAAGCTTTCGCCGCGCTTGCCCCATAGGGTACAGTCAAACCACAATGTGCGCTTGTCCTGCCCGTTGCGTTCTTCAACGGCCACGGTCCAGCCCGTCACCTTGTCGCCTGCGTTGGTGGTGCGGGTCACGGCGTCCTTGCCGATGTTGCCCGCGATGGTGATTGACTTCATCTAGAATGCTTCCTTTTCTGTCCAAACCCGCAACCCATCGGCGGCGGTGATCTTGTGGTTTTTGCGCGCCCATTCTTCAATGAATGCGGTAATTGCATCGCGGTCATTGCGGGCAATCCAGTTCAGCAGGCCCTTGTGATCGGTGATTTCGTAGCGCGTGACTGTGCGCATACCTTTGACCGTGTCGGCGCTGGCAACCTTGGCTGCGCGCTGCAATTCCTCGGCCTCGGCCATTGCGGCAGCGGCGGCGCGGGTAGCCTCAATATTGGTGGCATCCGCCAGACGGGACGCCTCTGCGGCCTTGCGGGTGGCATCCCATGCGGCGGCTTGGGCAAGGCGGTCAGCTTCGGCCTTTTCAGCAGCAAGCTTGCGCTTGAAGCCGTCAAGAATGCCCACAAGCCCAGTCTCTATGCGCTTGGCGTCCTCAATCGTCGGCTTCCAGCGTTCCAACTCGGACTTGTAGATATCGTGCAGTGGCGCGGTTGCGGACTTCTGGCCCTTCTCCAAGGCTAGCCGCCATTCGCGCATAGCCCCGCGCAACTTGTCAGTGTCCTTCATCTGCGCTTCGGTTTCGACGGGCTTTCCGTCAAGCCGACTTTCTGCTTCGATGCGATCATCTTCATAAGGGGCTGTGATGGTATCAATCGGATCGGGCGGGTTGTTGCCGCCGATCATGGCGCGCGGGTTTTCAATGTTCATAGCGCGTCCTCCGGTTCAGCCGGGGCCGGATCTTCTTTCGGCGGCGCGATACCGATGATTGGCTTGCAGGCAAAGGACGGCTCGGGCAGATCAACGCTATCCACCACGACAACCTTCTTTTCACCCTTCACATCGACAAGGACGGCATCGCCAACGGAAAACGGTTCATTGGCGAGATAGGTGTAGCTGCGGGTATCCTCGCGGCGGAATTTGACGGAAACAAACATGTGGTTCTCCTAGTAGGGGATTGAATCTGAGCCAAGATCGGCGTTTTGCTTGGGTGTAAGTGCTGCCTTGCGCTCGTCTTTAGCCTTGATCACCGACGCTTCGCCCTGCACGCTGCGGGGAATGTCTTTCCAGATTGCGGAAAGCTGATCGAGACTGGCGGCGTTGGTGAGGCTTTGTGCGGCAACCTGCGCTGCGGTAGGCAGTTGTTCACGGCGCGGCTCTTGCCGATCAACAACCGGCGCGGCCTTCGCTGCGGCGTTGCCGTCATCATCCTCTGGTGCAATCCCCGCCATGCTCATAAGCCCATAGCGGCGGGCATAGGTGACCGCGCTGCCATAGCCTTGCATGTCGTTTTTGCTGATGATCAAAGGCACCCGGCATTCCAGAGTTTCCCCGGTTTCATGGGCGAGGATTGTCTTGACGTAGCGCCCGCCTTCATCATCGACTGTCGGCTGAAACACAGCGATGCCGTTGCTATTCAGTGCGGGCAGACAAGCCGCCATAACGCTGGCAAGATCGGCATATTTGCTCTTGAACGCCGGATTGGTGCTATCTTTCAGCGCTGGCCCCATGGCGATCTGTGCGGCGGCAAGCGCCTGATAGATGCCCTTATGTTGGGCGTTGATTTTGACAATCTCATTCATTTTGATATCCTCTTGTTTGCCCATCACGACACCAGCCAATCAAACGCGGCCATGATCGCGGCGACAGTTACGGCGGTGGCGAACATCATCACGTACGGAACGACTGTCGGCCCGCGCTCCTCGTCGTCAATCTCGGGCTGCGATTTCAGCGGCTGGAAATCATCAGCCTTGCGCGGCGTGTCGAAGTAGCCGGATCGCGCGGGGTAGCTGAAATGCGGGGCCACGGTCGGCACATCAACAGCCATCGGCGCTTGCGGCACAGCTTCCGGCCCGGTTGCCATGTTGGCGGGGGATTTGCGCGGCTGGACGGGCGTATAGCGTGCGCGGTGCAGCTTGGTGATTTGCGCGGTCATTGTGATACTCCGTCTTTGATATCATCGGTGCGCAGGGCCAACTTGCGCAGCTCATCCGCCAACACCCATTGGTTCGCGGCGCGGGCTGCTTTGGCGGCGGCGTAGGCTGCGTTGTTCAAGTCAGTAAGGGCTTGGGAAAGGGTCATAGCCATTCCTCCGACAAGCTTTCCTCGATCAAACCGACGAAATCTTTCCCGATAAGATCAGCAAACCCGGCCCGGTCAAACACCTCCGAATAGCCATGCTCTGCGCTGGTTGCCGCGCCGATGATCGTAATCGTCGGCAGGTCGTCGTCGTGATCTGCACCGCGGCGGGTGACATAAACCGTCACGGTACGGTCGTCGCCGTCCAGCCAATCGGACAGGGCGAACTCGGCGTAGTGCCAGCAAGCTGCGGCCAGCGTGCTTTCCTTGATGTGGGGGGTGTGTTTCATGCTGACACCGCAACAGCAGCGGGCGCAAAAGCGTCGGGGCGGGACGCGCGGCATACGCCAATCAAGGCAGCGCCGTAATCACGCCAGAAACGGGTTGCGCTCAGGCCATCCATCTCGGCAATACGGCGATCATCGAATTTTGCCCAATCCGCGATTAGGTGCAATTCGCAGCCGATCTGCATATGGGCATCGGTGATCGTCACTGAATATGGCAGGCCGATCAGGTTCACCGGAGAGACCTGCGCATTGCCGTAGACCCGCGCATCGCCGTAGACCCACGCATTGTCGTAGACCCGCGCATTGTCGTAGACCTGCGCATTGCCGTAGACCCGCGCATTGTCGTAGACCTGCGCATTGTCGTAGACCCACGCATCGCCATCTTGGCTTACGTTGGCCTCAGTTTCGACAAAACCGCCCTTGTCCCCAGTTTTGACGTTTGCGAAATCAACGAGCGCCTCGATGCGATAAAGCGTCCGGCCAAGCCATAGCTTGGTTTCAGTGGTGAGTTTGAATTTCATGGCGTTCTCCCCTCGGCGCGGTGTGCGTCGGCTACGTTGAAATCAGTGCAGCCACGGGGCGCGGGGCAGCGAAATCGGGGCGGGGTGACGCAGATCAACGACATGCCACACGTCGCCATACAGGAACGCTTCGAGGAACGGCGGCGGCAGGGTAACGGGCGCGGGGGTCATGGCGGTTCTCCTATCGGTGGCAGCGGTGTTGCTGCGGATAGGGGTAAGGTATCCACAAAAAGTGGACAGCGCAACCGAAATCCACACAAGGTGGAGAATTTTGTTTTGGCCTACATCCATCCCGTGACAGAATCACTTGCGGCATGGGGCAGGGCGGACATGAAAAAGCCCCGCACGATGGCGGGGCCGGGTCTGTGGGCGGTTTCTGATTTCAGAAGTGCTTGGGAAGCCTTAGCGGTTGCCCTCCCCCACGCAAGCGGTGAGGTTAGTCAAGTCGCTCAAAACTGATAACCTTGGTTGTCGTACCGTCGCTTTTCGTTTTGCACATGTAGATGGCGTGCGTTAATGCGCCAAAGCCATTTTTGGCGCGCATACCCATCATGATTGAAGTAGCGCCATTTCCCTCCTGCACGATTTTGAACGTAGAGCTGCTATCAAAATCGACAGACGCGGGGTCGTTTGCTAGCGATTTTGCAGCGGCTTTGCAGGCATACCTTGCCGCACCACTTTCGATATCAGCTTGGGTGGCGCGAGGGCGTTCAGTAAACATCGCAGCAGCGACCGCGATGGCGGCGAAACCTAGAATAATCGTGACGCACCCAATTTTAGCCATGCCGTCCCCTATCTGATCCTGTGATTCTACCCCACATCCTGCGCCGCAGCTCTCGCTATAGTCGAGTCGATTAACCAAAAGCCCACCCCTAGCGGCTTGCTTTGTTCACTTCCCGTTCTCATAGTCGTGTTGCATTGGGGAGTGTGAGATGTTGGAAGTAGACCGCAGACTAGACAGAATGATCGAAATTGCAGAGGTTCAGAATGTGCCGCTTGACCATGTCGTGAAGTGCATAGGTCGCGCCGATCAGACCACCTTCGACGCTATTTCAGAAAGGCCGTCTCGCCTTCCTCGATATATAAAATCGAGCGTTACGCCGTAAATTTCAGACAGCTTTTCAGCTTCCGGCACTGTTATCCGCCGCGCGCCCTTTTCCCAATTATTCCATTGGGTAGGCTGAAAGTTATGCTTCAGAGCCCAGTCTTTCTGGTTCAGGGATGAGAACCCGGTTCTTATGGCCTCAAGCCGTTGGCCGATGGTGAAAAATGGTGCTTCGCTCATGTCGTAACGCATGACAAAGCGGCTGGAATTAGGCAAACCACAAATTGTGGGCTTGTTATTCTCCACATTTGGTGGATATAGTGTCCCCATGACCATTACAGCATCCAAACTTGCAGACGCCATTGGGCGCAAAAAGCTGGCCGACTCCCTAGGCGTTGGGGTGACGGCTGTAAGCAATCATGTCGTGATGAATTCCTTCCCGGCATCATGGTTCTTTGTGTGCTCCAGATTAGCCACGGAAGTGGGGGTGATCTGCCCGAAAGAGTTGTTCTCTTTCAAGTCGCCCAAGGTGGACACTCCACAAATTATGGACGCCGCCCCGCAAGTTCAAGGGGTTGGCAAATGAACATGCTTTCGCTGCCGTCAATCAACACCGCAAGCCTGCCCCGCGTTTATGAGGCCGCACAAGCCGCGCTGGAGCAATGCCAGCAGATAGACGAGTGCAAGGACTGGGCAGACAAAGCCGCCGCCCTTGCCAGCTACGCCAAGCAGTCTCAGGACGAAAGCCTGTTGATCATGTCGCAGCGCATCAAAGCGCGGGCAG
>JBKJTI010000044.1:0-41584 GCA_046590425.1 Cypionkella sp.
CCCCATGCCCGAACCGCCCGCCGTGATCACCGCAACTTTTTGCATTTCTGCCTCCATCTGTGCTTTGCTGGAAGCTGACACGCACAACCGCCAAACACCACCCGGATTTCACATGCAGACTGGCCACAGAAACCTGATTTCCGATGTCGCGCGCCTGCGGGTGGGTCAGGCGCAAGACGCGCGCTTGCGCTCGGGCTGCACAGTGCTGACAGCGGATCGCCCGTTCACCGCCGCAGTGCATATCATGGGCGGCGCACCCGGCACGCGCGAAACCGATCTTCTGGCACCCGATAAGCTGGTGCAACAGGTTGATGCACTTGTGCTTTCCGGCGGATCAGCGTTTGGTTTGGATGCCTGTTCGGGTGTCGCGGATGCGTTGCGCGCGCAGGGGCGTGGCTTTGCTGTGGGCGATCAGCCCGTGCCAATTGTGCCGGGGGCGATCCTGTTTGATCTGTTGAACGGCGGCGACAAGGCATGGCTGCGCAACCCCTATTACGATCTGGGTCAGCAGGCTTTTCGGGCCGCAACCGAGGATTTCAGCCTTGGCACGACAGGCGCAGGATATGGCGCTGCAACCGGATATTGGAAGGGTGGGGTTGGCTCGGCCTCGCTGGTTTTGCCCTCGGGTCTGACCGTGGGGGCGCTGGTGGCGGTGAACGCTTTGGGCTCGGTGACGGTGAATGATGGCCCGCATTTCTGGGCCGCCGCATGGGAGCGCAACCTCGAGTTCGGCGGCCTTGGCCCCAGTCCGCAACTTGCAGCCCCCGACACCCCGCTGCCGCGCAAACGGATGGGCGAGGCCACTACCATCGCCATCGTTGCAACCGATGCTCGTTTGACCCAAGCGCAGGCGCAGCGCATGGCCACCGCCGCACATGACGGTAAGGCGCGCGCCATCGTGCCCTCGCATACCCCCCTAGACGGCGATCTGATCTTTGCCGCTGCGACCGGGGAGATGACCTTGAGCGACCCGCTGACCGATACATTCCAAATCGGCCATGCCGCCGCAATCTGCCTCGCCCGCGCCATCGCCCGCGCGATCTATGAATCACAACCGATGGCCGGAGATTTGCAGCCCTGCTACCGCCAGCACCATGGTCCCTAGGCTACCACCGCTTCAGCGCGACCTCGTCCTCATCCCGCGCCGTGACCCATTCCGCGCCATCCGCCGACAGCTCTTTCTTCCAGAACGGTGCGCGGGATTTCAGATAATCCATCAGAAACTCTGCCGCCACAAAGGCATCAGCCCGGTGCGTTGCAGCAGTGGCGACCATCATAATCGCCTCACCGCCCGTCAGCTGGCCATAGCGATGCACCACCAAAGCATCGACCAAAGACCAGCGCGTTTTGGCTTCATCAACCATTGCCGCAATCGCCTTTTCGGTCATGCCCGGATAATGCTCGATCTCCATCGCGGCCAGCGCGCCACCATTATCGCGCACAAGTCCGGTGAAGGTGACAACCGCCCCCGCCCCCGCGACCCGCGCCGCGAAAGCGTTGGTCAGCGCGCCCGGATCAAACGGTTCGGCCTGCACCGACACCTGCATCTCAGCCACCCGTCATCGGCGGGAAAAACGCAAGTTCGCGCACGCCAGCCAAAGAAGCCTCAAAGCTGGACAATTCCTGATCCACGGCCACCCGCAAGCTTGCCAGATCGCCAAATGCCCAGTCATAACGCTCTTCGCGCGCCTTTAACTCGGTGATCAATTCCATCACCGTCACTGCATTGGTTTCAATCCGCTCGCGTGGTACGCCGATCCGCTCCCGTATCCAAGCGAAGTAGAGCACGTCGATCATTTGTCTTCCCGCAGAAACGGTAGGGCTTTGCGGAAGTAATCCAACCCTGTGATAGCCGTCAGCACGGCTCCAATCCACATCAGCACCAGCCCAACGTCACCCGCCACAGAGGCACAATCACGCTTGCCGCAGGCGCGGATCGGGTCGGCAAGGCCTTGCATCACGGCATCAGTATACTGCTCAGGCGTCATGCCATGCATCGCCACACCATTGAGGTACTCCAACCCGGTGCCCAAAAATAGCACCGCAATCGCTACCATTTGCGCCGTGGTCTTCCACTTTGCCAACTTCGTGACCTTCAGCAGACCCGCCTTGGCCCCGAGAAACTCACGCAGGCCCGAGACGAAAACCTCTCGGAACAAGATGACTGTCGCGGGCAGGATCAGCCACGGGTTCATGCCAGAATACCCGGTCAGCACCAGTATCGCGATCACCACCATCGCCTTATCGGCAATCGGGTCCAGCATGGTGCCGAACTTGCTCTCCTGCTTCCACAGCCGGGCCAAATAGCCGTCAAACCAATCAGTGATAGCCGCGCCCACAAACAGCGTCAGCGCGAACCAATCCGCCCAGGGCCGCTGGAAATACAAAAACATCAGCGGCACGCCGGGGGCGGCAAGCAGGCGCATCACAGTCAGGGTGTTTGGGATTGACCATTTCATGCGCCAAGTCGTAGCCCAAGTCAGGCCCCGGGGGGAAGCGGCAATTCCGACCGGATGCGGGCGCAAAAGCGTCAATCCGCCGAAGAACCGGGCAAATATGTCAGTCCGGCACTGGCGCCCAGATTACATCATCAATGCGCGCCGCCCCCGTCGCCAACATCACCAGCCGATCAAATCCCATCGCGATTCCGCTTGCGGCTGGCATGATCGCCAGCGCTGCGAGGAATTCCTCATCGACTGGGTAGCGTTCGCCGTAAACCCGCGCCTTTTCGTCCATCTCCAACCCGAAGCGGCGGCGTTGCTCGTCAGGGTTGGTCAACTCGCCAAAACCGTTGGCCAGTTCAACCCCACACGCATAAACCTCAAACCGCTCTGCCACACGCGCATCGCGCGGATGTTTACGCGCCAATGCGGCCTCGGCACTCGGGTATTCGTCGAGAATGGTGATCCGCCCTATGCCCAGATGCGGCTCAACCGCCGCGCCCAACACGCGGGAAAGCATATCCGACCACGTGTCATCCACCGCCACCCGCAGCCCGATGCGCGCCAGTTCTCCCGCCAAGGCCTTGGCCACAGGCTCACCATCCGGCCCTATTGTGGCCAGTAATTCCACCCCCGCATAACGCTGAAACGCCTCAGCCACCGACAACCGTTCGGGTTCCGCAAACGCATCACAGGTCTTGTCGCGGAACCGCAAAACACCACCGCCAATTTCCGCCGCCAACCGACAAAACGCCACCACATCGGCCATCAGGGCCGCATAATCCTCGCCCACCCTATACCACTCCAGCATGGTAAACTCGGGCGAGTGCAAAGCCCCCCGCTCACGGTTGCGATAGACATGCGCAAACGCAGCAATCCGCTGCTCGCCCGCTGCCAACAGCTTTTTCATCGCGAACTCAGGCGAGGTGTGCAGATACATAGCCCGCCCCACTCCGTCATTGCCAATCGCCTGCGTTACAAATCCATGCAAATGCGCCTCATTGCCAGGGCTCAGAGCCAAGGCTGAGGGGTCAACCTCAACAAACTCCCGCTCTGCCAGCCACAGCCGCAGCGCCGTCTGAATCCGGTTGCGCGCCAGCAAAATACCTCGCCGATCCGCATGCCGCGCCGGATGCCACCATGCCATTTCGCTATTTTCGCCTGCCATCTGGAGATTTCCGATCAAACGCGCTAAAGCCACCGCAAAGCTTTCGCCCTTTACCCTCAGGGCCACTCAAGAACAAGGAACCACCCCCGTGAAAGTCATCGCCTCCTCCTTGCGCAAAGGCAATGTCGTCGAGATGGACGGCAAACTTTACGCCGTGCTGAAAGCCGAAAATTTCCACCCCGGCAAAGGCACCCCCACCACTTCCGTCGACATGCGCCGCATCTCGGATGGCGTGAAGGTGGCCGAACGCTGGCGCACCACCGAGATGGTAGAAAAGGCGAACGTCGATGACCGCGAATATGACTTCCTATACGAAGACAGTGAAGGCTTTCACTTCATGGAGCCGACCACTTACGAGCAATTCGCCGTCCACCCCGATGTGGTTGGCGACGACAAGCCCTTCCTGACCGACGGCCTCAAGGTTTACCTGAAAACCTACGACGGTGTCGCCATCGCGCTGGAACTGCCGCAGCGGGTCAACGTTGAGATTGCCGAGACCGAACCCGTCGTCAAAGGCCAAACCGCCTCGTCCTCCTACAAGCCGGCGATCTGCACCAACGGCGTGCGCGTTATGGTCCCGCCGCATATTGGCCCTGGTGCGAAGATTGTCATCAACACCGAGGATTACTCTTACTACGGCCGCGTTCAGGACTAAAGCGCACTGTTCGTTGCAAAAGCCCGCCCGCCTCTCGCGCGGCGAGCTTTATCATGCCTAAATCCCCACAATTTGCCTAAAATTGTTATCCTCTGATCTCAAATATCCAAGGGGTAGTCCATTTGTCTCGCAATTGGTTTGAGAGACTGATGGACTGGCGGTGCTAGCCACCTGTGCTTGGCCCTCGTTCACCCTCTCAAACCCGCCGCAAATCATCCTCAATATACACCTGCAATATCTGATCAAAACTCTTCTCGGCCCGAAACCCCAAAGCCTTCGCCCGCGTCGCGGCAAACCGACGCGGCCAGCTTTGCACAATCGCCCAAACCGCCGGGTCCGGCACGTCGCGGATCAGGCCCGCCACTGTTGCCCCTGCCGCCCGCGTCAGCGCTTCAATCTGCTCCCCCACCGTCACCGCGACCCCCGGCAATGTCAGGTTCCGCCGAGGCCCCACTGCCGCCAAATCCAACTGTGCCGCATGCAGGAAAAACCCCACTGCAGCGCGAGGGCTGGCCATCGTGTGCAGCCAGTCCCGCGCCACCGGCAGATCGGCGGGCAAGTTATTCAGCGGCTCACGGATGATACCCGAGAATAAACTCGACGCCGCCCGATTGGCCTTTCCAGGCCGCACGCAGATCGTCGGCAACCGCAACCCGATGCCATCAAAGAACCCGCGCCGCGAGTAGTCCGACAGCAATGCCTCGCCAATCAGTTTTTGCACCCCGTAAGATGAATGCGGCGTCGGGGCGAAATCATCGGGAATCTCCTCGGGAAACGGTCCGCCAAACACCGCAGTGGTCGAGGCATAGACCACGCGAGGCATATAACCCGCCAGCCGCACAGCCTCAAACAACGCCCGCGTGCCATCGACATTCACTCGGTAACCCAAGGCGAAATTCGCTTCAGCCTCGCCCGACACCACCCCCCCGAGATGGAAAATCAACTCTGGCCGATGCGAGATCAACCCCGCCGCCACCCCCGGCTGCGACAAATCCCCGACCAGAGCGATATGCGGAGACACCACCTCTGCCGCCGCCACAATATCATGCAAAATCAAATTTTTAGTGGGATTTCCCTGTACCATCCCCCGCGCAATCAGCGCCGCTGTCAGCTTGCGGCCAATCATCCCCGCTGCTCCCGTGATCAAAACCCGCATCACATCCTCCCGCTTGCCCACACCAAAGCACGACCCGTCGCCCACTCAAAGCCCCTTCGCGACATGACCCACTTTCACCTGCGCAACATCTCTTGCGCGATGGCGCAACCCGGCTACTCTGCAGATATGTGGCCGATGTTTCGATCAATCTTTTCACAGTCCTGCTGGCCGCACTATCACTCCTGGCTCATGCCGAATTGCGCACGGTTCTGATCCGGGTCGGCGACGACCTTAACCTTGACACCAACCTCAAAGGCCGTGCCAACGATGTAAGCGTGATGGCTGACGTGCTGACCGCGCGCGTCGTCCCCGCGCAGAAAATCGCGGTCTTCACATCTGATCCCACAGAGCAGCCCGAAGGCCTCGCTACCACCGCCCCCACGAAAACAGAAATCCTTAGCGCCCTGCAGTGCATGGAAAATCGGGTCCAACCCGACGACCCACTGGGGTTCTAGTTCTCGGGCCACGGCGCACAAGCCCCCGACAAAGCGGCGATGAAGGCGGTGGCCATGATGAGATTTTCCTGCCCCACCGCGCGCGGCGTGCGGCTCAACTCTGCCGATCTATGGCTGACTTGCGCCAAGGTGCTCTCTACTGCGAGGGCGAGGGTCTCGCCATCCTGTAGGCTGATGGCGGGTGGAACCGGGGCCTGCGGGGGCAAGCTGTGCTTCGGGCCTGCAAGGGCGATCTGGCCATTGATCGGGATCGGGGCCAGATCGGGTGCGGTTTCGGTTGTAGGAGTTTGAGCGCGGCGGTCCGTTGGGCGTAGTTGAGGGGATCGTTGGGGGCGGCGAGCCAAGGTGGCCGGGCGCGGGGGGAAGCAGATTGGGCAATCTCGACCCGAACTGAGGCGGGGGCGTCTGGGGCAAATTACTACTGCGGGCCACTACATTGCCTTGGGTAAAATGCATCAGCGCCGTTCCGCCTTCGGGGGCAGCAGACAGGCCCTGCGGCAGGCCCGCTTATGCCATGGTCCTGCTTGCCTTCCAACGCCGCCCCTGCCCGGAGCCGGAGCCAATTCCCGCGGCGGAGGAAGCCTCGGCTCGGCGCCAGTGCTGGCGTGGGTGGTCAGGCTCAGGTGCGACACAGCTACCCAACCAGTTTCGGCCACGGCAGTTCCACCGTCAGGCCTTTATCCACCGCTGGCAGCGTCAGCATCGTGCCGTGTCTTGCGGCAATGGCGCGGACGAGCGCGAGGCCCAAACAGTGGTCTCGGATGCCGCGATCTTTGTCGCGACTGGCGCAGGTGAAACGCTCGAAGGCGGCGTCGCGCATCTCATGGGGAAGGCCGGGGCCAGTGTCGGATAGGGTCAGGCGGTGGTGGTCGGAGGTTTGGGTGAGGGTCAGGGTCAGGGTCAGGGTGTCGCCTGCGGCGCAATATTTGATAGCGTTGTCGATCAGGTTGGCGAGCATTTGGGCGATCAGATTCCGGTCGCCCAAGATGTACAGATCGGGGGTCGTTTGCAGGGTGCAGCGCAGGCCTTTGTCTTCGGCGAGGGGTTCGTAAAGATCCCATACTTCGACGGTGACAGAGGAGAGATCGACGGGCAGAAGGCCGCCGCCGCTGCCTTGATCGGCCTCGGCGCGGGAGATGTCGATGAGCGAATCGAACACCCGGATGGCGTTGCGCTTTCGGCCCGCAGATCGGCGGTCAGGGCAGATTGGCCTTCGATCTGCGCCAGTTTTTGCACCATGCCGTTGAGCGGGGTGCGGAGATCGTGCGCGGATAGTGTCAGACAGACGGTGTGTGGCGCAATTGAGGTTTTCATGCGGTCGAGCATGGCGTGGACATGGGTTGCCAACAGGCCAAACTCATCGGGGCTGCTTGGGCCCGACAGGCGGGCGGTGAGGTCTCCGCTTGCGACTGTATCGGCAAGGCTGTTGAGACGCGTGATGCGGGTCATCACGGATTTGGCCGCGAGGGTTCCGATCAATGCGCCTGCGGCGAGCAGGACAAGGCCAAGGGCGGCCATCCTGCGCAAGGCGGCAAGGGTGGCGTCCACCGGGGTCAGGGACCGTGCGACCAGCAGCGAAAAGTCACCCGGCAGGATGCGCGCGACGCCAAGCCATGCGCGGCCATGATGCGTGAAGCGTTGAGTGGCATCGCTGGAGAAATCGGCATAGCTGGCGTTGCAAGCCGCTGGCGTTTCGTGGCGAAGGCGAGGCGCCGCTCGGCTGGGAAGCGATGTTGACGAAGGCGGAATATCTGGCCGCAGGCGATGATGTGCTGCTGGGGTTGATCACGGATGTGCGGGCGGAGGGGTGAAGGGCGTGGCTGCAGGTCCGATGCATCAGATCGGCCAACCGGCCAGCGGCGGCGTGGACAAATTCCCTAGCGTGGACTTTGCGGCGGGTGATTACGCCGAAATCTATGTCGGGGCAAAGGGCGAGGCCGGCCTGAACCTGTGGGTGTATGACCGCAACAGCCAGGTCTGCGCCGATACTGCCCCCCGCCCGATCGCCTATTGTGGCTGGACGGCGGGAGGAGGAGGCGCGTTTATGATGCAAGTGGAGAATCTTGGCCCGCAGGATACGTATTATGCGCTGATGACGAATTAACGCCATGCCATTGCAAGAGGGAATTCGTACGGGCGTTGTGGGCGTTGGTCTGGCGCTGCTGACATTTCCTGCAATGGCCCGCAAGAGTTTCGCGCTGCCGATCGGGGCGGCGGAGTATCAAAACCTTGATCCGAAAAACTGGTTGAGGGGGTCCGCCAAAGACGTGCGGCTGGTGCAGACTTACCTCACCGCCGCCAGCCCGGTGCCGTTTGAGCACAGCAGCGTGATCGTGCTGGCTGATGGCGTGGAAGGCGCGCAAACCCCGACTTTGGCCGCGATCCGGGCTCCGGTGGCGGATCTGACGGCGCGGGTGCAACCGCGGGATTTCGTCTTTATCTGCATTTCTCGGGGCATGGCTCGCAATCGCCCGCTCTGAACCCGGAAACCGAGTTGGACGGGCTAGATGAGACGTTTCTGCCGTCGGACATCGGGCCGTGGGAAGATGCGGTGACGCTCGAGAAAAACTTGCCGAAGGGCAAGCCGGGCCGGATGCCGCAGGGGGGTGTTCACTTACACGTTGTTCGAGGTTTTGGCGCAGAATCCGGGGGCGAGTTACGGCCTGATCGGCAAGAGGTGCTGCGGTGATATGCCACCAAATGGATGGCGACGACCATGCCACTGTTTGAGGGCGATCTGGACCGGGTGGCGTTTTGGGGTGTAGTTCGGGACAGGGTGGCGCAGTGGACAAGGGCGCTGGACGGGGTGGAATTTTCGATCCCAGCGGGGTCCTTGCATGGGCTAGCCGAGGGTGCGGTGCTGGCGGTGATGGCAAAGGCCACGGATGCAGATGACGCGGCTTTGGGGTTTGTGAAGCTGACTTCGGTCGATAGGTTTTCGGCCATGGGCGGGCTGTGATGGGGGATAAACCACTGCCTGCCGCGTTGCAGAAGGGATTCTTGCTGCGCAAAAGCGGCAGCGATGTGGATTTCACTTTGACTGTGGCCTTGCCCACGGCGGCAGATTCCCCCGTGGTTGTCGCCTTGACCCAAGCAATGGAGACGCTGGGGGCGGCTTCTGGAGCTCGGCTGATCTATGTTGCTGCAGGCGAAGAAGCCGATCTGCGGTTGGCAGTGATCAAAGACAGCCCGCGCCCCGATGCGATCTGGGTGCTGCCTGCCACCGAGCTGGTAGCGGATTTCGCGACTACGCCTTCGGTATCCACTGCGGACATGAATGCGGCAGAGTTAGGGGCAGTTTTGGCCAATAAGCTGACCACGATGGCCCGCGCGAACAACCTGTAAAAGCTGGGGGCGGCGGTGGGGGCGGGCAGCCTGAATGTCGATGTCGAGCTGCTGACGGGCAAGGATAAGAACAGCCCGCATGCGGCAAAGGCGGTGGAGGTGCCGCGTCTGGTGCCGGATGATCAGGTGCATATTCTGGCCCGCAACAATATGGATCAACCCGTTGATATCAGTTTGCTTTACATCGCCGCTGATTCTGCGATCGGCCATTGGTTCTCGGGCCGTTTGCAGCCGGGGGATACTTTAAAAATGGGGCAGTTCAAGATCGGCGCGGATGTGTTGGGCGATGAGCGGATGATCGTGGTTATGACCCCTGCTACCCCGCAATCGCCCGTCGAGGACCTGAGATTCCTCGCGCAAGATGCGCTGGGCACCACGCGCAGCCTTGGCGGCTCGCCCCTGTCGGCGGCCTTGAGCGAGGCCGGGTTTGGCCAGACCACCCGGAGTGCAACGGCGTAGGAAGATGATGCGTCAGGCCCCGCACCGGGGATGATCGCGTTGGAACTGCGCACGGATTGGCGGAGTAGGCTTTTGCCATTCATGCTAAGCGCGGCAGAGTTTCCTCCGCCGCGCTTTTTCAAAACATCTTGATCTTACAGGATTTCCGACATTTTCACCACGCGGCCCTCGGCCACGGATTTCAGCGCTGCATCGGCCAGAGCCAAAGCGATCAGGCCATCTTCACCTGACGGTTCGGCTTTGCCCTTGCCCGCCAGTGCCGCGATGAAGGTGGCGATTTCGGCGGCATAGGCCTCGGTATAGCGGGTCATGAAGAAGTCATGCAACGGCGGGCGGGTGTAGCCTGCGGCGGTGGCAACCTCGATCGACACCGGGCGCTGGTTTTCAGCGGAAACCGCACCCAGCGAGCCGTGGACTTCGATGCGCTGATCGTAGCCATAGGTGGCGCGGCGCGAGTTCGAGATCATCGCTTGGCGGCCAGATTTGGTTTTCAGCATCACCTGCACAGAGTCAAAATCGCCAGCCACGCCGATGGCCGGATCGACCAGAACGGCGGCGGTGGCGACAATTTCGGTGATTTCCTCGCCCAACAGGAAGCGGGCCATGTCAAAATCATGGATCGTCATGTCGCGGAAGATACCGCCGGAGCGTTTGATGTAGTCGACCGGCGGAGCACCGGGATCGCGCGACGTGATCACCACCATTTCCGGGATGCCAATGGTGCCCTTGTCAATTTCGGCGCGGACGGCTTTGAAATGCGGGTCGAAGCGGCGGTTGAAGCCGACCATCAGCGTGCCTTTATGGGCGCGCACGACCTCAAGACAGGCTTTGACACGGGCGAGCGACAGATCAATCGGCTTTTCGCAGAACACGGCTTTGCCAGCTTTGACGAATTGTTCGATCAGGTCGGCGTGGGTGTCGGTGGGGGTGCAGATCACCACAGCGTCGATATCTTTCGACGCCAGAATTGCATCAATCGAGCGGACCTCGCAGCCATACTGATCGGCAATCGCTTGCGCCGCTGCCGGGAACGCATCGGCCACGGCGACCAGTTGCGCGCCTGCATCGCCCGTGACGGCTTTGGCATGGACTTTGCCGATGCGGCCAGCGCCCAAAAGCCCGAATTTTACTGTCATGTCGTCCTCCTAATACGGCAGCCCCGGCGGGTTCGCGTTTGCGGAACTGATATTCTATTTGCGCGTAAGATCAATCTGATTTTGCCCAAAACCCCGCATACATAGCAAAGTCTCGGCAGAAATCGGCAGGAATTGTATAGCCACAGCGCCTAACGTTAGAACATATATTCCAAAATGCTATTCCTGCGCTCGCAAAACCTGCGCCGGGCGGGTTGCGAGAGGGCGCAACACGAAGATCAGGCTGGCGAGCAAAGTCGCGGCGATTCCACCCAGAACGATGGTGAGGGCGGAGGCGGGCTCGAAGCTATAGGGGCTGTCCATGACGAAATACATCACCGCCCATCCGGCGATGCCGCCCGCGATGATCGCGACGATGCCTGCGGCGGCCCCCATCAAGGCGGCGCGCAGCGCAAAGCTGAGCAGGATACGGGCGCGGGAAGCACCGAGGACTTTCAGCACCGCCGCCTCGTAGACTCGGGCGCGTTCGCCAGAAGCTGCGGCCCCGATCAACACGACGAAGCCCGTCAGTAGGGTTGCCATTGCGGCGATGGTGGTGGCTTGAGCAATGGCGGTGAGCGCCTCTGTCACGCGGCCAATCGCGGCTTTGACACTGATCGCGGTGATGTTGGGATAGGCAGTGGCGATGTCGCGCAGGATTGCGGCTTCGGCCCCAGGATCAGCATAAACGGTAGCGATTTCGGTATGCGGCGCACCTGCGACGGCAGCGGGGTCCAGCGTCATCACAAAGCCCATTCCGGCGTTGGAGAAATCGACGACGCGCAAGCTGGTGATCGTCGCGGTGATCTCGCGGCCAAGAATGTTGATGGCGAGTTGGTCGCCAAGTTTCAGGCCAAGTTCCTCGGCTTCTTCAGCGGCGAAGGCGACTTGCGGCGGGCCTTGGTGGTCGGCAGGCCACCACGCGCCTGCGGTCAGTTTGGTGTTGGCGGGTTGGGTTGCGGCATAGGTCACGCCGCGATCCCCAGCGAGTACCCAGTGTTCACCGGCAACCTTGCGGGCATCCTCGCCGTTGATCTTGGTGATGACGCCGCGCAGCATGGGGGCGGATTCAACTTTGGTAACGGCAGGGTTTGCGGCGAGTTTGGCGCGAAAGCCGTCGATTTGGTCGCGCTGAATGTCGACAAAAAAGAAAGAGGGCGCGCGGGTAGGTAGGTCTCGGCTGATCGCAGCGCGCAGGTTGGAGTCGATCTGGCCGACGGCGGCGAGAACCGTGAGGCCAAGGCCGAGGGCGAGCACGACTTGCATGGTTTCAGCGCGTGGCGCACCGATAGAGGCGAGGGCGAGGCGCATCGGCACGGATCTGCTGCGCCGCGCGAGCATGCGGGCAAGACGCGCCAGACCCCAAGCGGCGCAGGCCAAGACGATCAACGCCCCGATCACTCCTCCTGCAGTGCCAAGCGCCAGATTGGCGGTGCCAGACAGCCAGACAGCGCCACCGACCAAGAGCGCGGCCAGAGCAAGCATGGCGAGGGCGTAGCGGACGCGGGGCCAGCCGCCTGCGAGGCCACCACGATAAAGCGCCGCCGCACGAACCTGTTCGCTACGGGCGAGGGGCCAGAGCGCGAAAAGGAAGGCGGAAGTGATGCCGTAGAAGGCGGCCTCAATGATCGGGCGGGGGTAGAGGGCGATTTGGGCGGGGAATGGCAGGGCGGATTGGATAGGGCCAGCTAGGGCGAGGGGCACGGCGATGCCAAGGAGCAGGCCAAGGGCCACGCCGAAGCTTACGAGGACGGCGATTTGGATGAGGTAGGTTTGGAAAATCAGGCCCCCGGTTGCGCCCAAGGTGCGCAGGGTAGCGATGGTGGCGATTTTCGCCTCCAGATAAGATCGCACGGCGGCGGCGACGCCGACGCCACCCACGGCGAGGCCCGCGAGGCCGACAAGGATCAGGAAGGCACCGACGCGTTCGACAAAGCGGGCTACGCCGGGCGCGGCTTTGCGGCGGTCGCTCCACCGCAGGCCAGAATCTCGGAATTTGGCCTCTGCTTCGGCTTGTAGGGCGGCGAGGCCGGCGTTGGGGGAAAGCAGCAGGCGGTAGGAGGAATCGAACAATGTGCCGGGTTCCAATAGGCCAGATTGGGCGAGCGCTTGGGTTTTCACGATAGTACGAGGGGCGAGAGCGAAACCACCTGTGGCGGAGTCAGGCTCGCGCAGGATGCGGCCTTGCAGTGTGAAGTCTTGCGATCCGAGTTTGAAACGGTCACCGATCGCAAGGCCGATCTGGTCGGCAAGGATGCCGTCCATCACAGCGCCGGGCGTGTCGGAGGTGGTCAGGGCGGTGGCCAGATCGCCGGATTCAAGCTGCACCGATCCCAGCAGCGGGTAGTTGTCATCCACCGCCTTCACTTGGGTGAGCACATGTGCCTCGCCCGCGACGACCATCGAGCGGAAATCGACGATCTCGGAGGTTTTCAGCGCGATCTGATCAAGAAATGTGCGTTCTTCGGGGGTAGCGAAGCGATAGGTGAATTCAACCTGCGCGTCGCCGCCGAGCAGGACAGCGCCCTGATCCTGCAACCCCGCCTCAATGGCCGAACGCACCATGCCAACGCCCGCAATCGCCGCCACGCCCAGGGCGAGGCAGGCGAGGAACACCCAAAAGCCGCGCAAACCGCCGCGCAACTCGGCTCGCGCGATGCGGGCGGCAAGCCGCAGGTTCATGCCCCTGCCCCATCAATCCGGCCATCGACCAAGCGGACGACGCGACTGCACCGCTCTGCCAGTTCTGGTGCATGCGTGACCAGAACCAAGGTGGCCCCATGACGGTCGCGCAAGCCAAAGATCAGCTCCATGATCGCGGCACCATTGACGCTGTCGAGATTGCCCGTTGGCTCATCGGCTAGAAGGATCGCCGGGCGCGGGGCGGCGGCGCGGGCGAGGGCCACGCGCTGTTGTTCGCCACCGGAAAGCTGCGCGGGGTAGTGCTGCATCCGCGCGCCAAGCCCAACGGCATCGAGTTCATCTTTCGCGCGGGTAAAGGCGTCTTTGACCCCGGCGATTTCCATCGGCAGGGCGACATTCTCCAGCGCGGTCATGGTGGGGATCAGGTGGAAGGATTGGAACACCACCCCCATGCGGCCCCGGCGAAACTTGGCTAAACCGTCCTCATCCAGCCCGGTGATGTCCTGCCCCAATGCCTGAACCCTACCCTTGGAAACCCGCTCTAGCCCGCCCATCAGCATCAGTAACGAAGATTTGCCCGAACCGGACGGGCCAACCAGACCTAAGCTCTCGCCACGCCCAACGCTGAGGGTTATGCCCTTGAGGATATCGACGCTGCCTGCATTGCCGGTCAAGGTCAGCCACGCGTCTTGCAACGCCAGAACGGGTTCAGTCATGTTTCACTTCCTGCTACCTCGCTTGACATATGCGCCGCTTGGGGCATTTCGCAATGTCGCGGCAGCGATTTTTCTGCTGATTTCGCCTGCTTACGCCGAAACCACGGTGCTGGCGCTGGGGGATAGCCTGACGGCGGGCTTCGGTCTGCCGAGCGATCAGGGGTTTGTGCCACAATTACAGGCATGGCTGGCGGCGAAAGGGTCCGATGTGAAGATTGTGAATGCTGGGGTGTCGGGCGATACCACGGCGGGCGGGCTGTCGCGCACCGATTGGTCGTTGAGCCCAGATGTCGATGCGGTGATCGTCAATCTGGGCGGCAACGACATGCTGCGCGGCATTGATCCGGGGACAAGTCGCGCCAATCTGGATGCGATTTTGGCCAAGGTGACGGCGCGGGGGGTGCCGGTTTTGCTGGTGAGTTTACGCGCACCAGGCAATTACGGGGTTGATTTCAAAACTGCGTTTGATGCGATGTATCCCGATCTGGCGGCGAAATACGGGGCGGTGCTGGCGGATAACTTCTTTTTCCCGGTGATCAACCAGCAAACCCGCCTGCTTGACCCTGCGTATATGCAGGCCGATGGCATCCATCCCAATGCCAAAGGGGTGGCGAAGATTCTCGATGCGTTGGGGCCGAAGGTGCAGGAATTGCTGACGCGGGTGGCGAGCTAGCCGCGCGTCAAGCCTGACGGATTTCCTCGCTTTGGGGGCACGCGCGCGCAGAAAGCGGGCAGGCGTGATGAGCACCCTTGCGTCGGCCAAGGCTTCGGTGAAACTACGCTGAAATGACCGGAGCCTTGCATGACCCTTCTGACCGACCTTTCCACAGCCCTTGGCGCTGCGCATGTGATCACTGGCAGCGATCTGAAGCGCTATCGCACGGATTGGACGACGCATTACACTTCTGATCCCGTCGCCGCTGTCCGACCCGGATCAACCGCTGAGGTGGCTTTGGTGCTGCAGATCGCCGCCAAACATGGCGTGGCGGTGGTGCCGGTGTCTGGGCGCACCGGGCTGGTCGGCGGGGCGATGACCACCGGCGGATTGATGCTATCAGTGGAGCGGCTGAACCATATCCGCGAGATCAAGCCCAATGCCCGCATCGCCATTGTCGAAGCCGGGGTGGTGTTGGACCGTCTGCACGAGGCCGCCGAGGCGGAGGGGCTGTATTTTCCGCTGTGGTTTGGCGCGCGGGGGTCGGCGATGATCGGCGGCGTGCTGTCGACCAATGCGGGCGGCTCGAACGTGCTGCGCTATGGCTCGACCCGGGCTTTGTGTCTGGGATTGGAGGTGGTTTTGCCGGATGGCCGGGTGTTGAACTTGATGAGCCAGTTGCACAAGGACAACTCCGGCTATGATCTGAAAAACCTGTTCATCGGTGCCGAAGGCACCTTGGGGGTGATCACCGCCGCCGTGATGAAACTGGTGCCACGGCCGCGCGCCTATGCCACAGCGACGCTGTCGGCGCGATCGCTACCGGATGCTTTGGTGCTGCTGAACCGATTGCAGGTGGTGTCGGGTGGTTTGGTCGAAGCCTTTGAATATATGCCGGAAACCTATATGCGGCGCTTGGCGGAGGCGCGGCCGGATATTCGCCAGCCGTTCAGCCCACGGCAAGAGGTGAACATTCTGGTGGAACTGGGCAGCACCCGCCCCGCCGATGCGGCGGCTGGGCCGGATGGGGTTTTGCCCTTGGCAGCGATGCTGGAAACCACCTTGAGCGAAATGCTGGCAGAGGGCATGATTCTGGACGCCGAGATCGCGGCATCCGAGGCGCAGCGTCGCGCGATGTGGCAGAGGCGTGAGTTGGCCGCCGAGATCACCGTAGCGCGGCAGCCCGCGATTGACACAGACATTTGCCTTCCCGTCGATGCGGTGGCTGTGTTCTTCGAGCGTATTCACGCCCGCCTTCCCAGCCTAGATCCAGGGGCGGAGACGCTGTCGGTGGCGCATCTGGGCGACGGCAACATCCATTTCACCGTGTTCGGCTCGGACGATTCTGCGGCGCTGTATGACTCGGTGGTCGAGGCGGTGGAGGATGAGGTGCAGGCTTTGGGCGGCAGCTTCTCGGCTGAGCATGGTGTGGGCCTGTCAAAATTGGCCTCTATGCGGCGCAGGAAAGACCCTGTGGCGCTGGAGGTGATGCGGGCGGTGAAGGCGGCGCTGGACCCGGAGGGTCGGATGAATCCGGGCAAGGTTATTCCTTCGGTTTGATCCGAAACAGGGGCCACCTCGGGCCCCATTGAGGGGCCGCTCGGCGGCGCTGCCGGGGGATGGTTCTGAAACTGGGCGCTGCGGAGAGCGTGGAGCCTCCGGCGGGAGTATTTTGAAAAAGAGCAATTTAGCAGGGGGCGCAGTTCGGGGCGCGCAGGTTTTGGTTGCGATTTCCGCGTTGCGTGGCCCCTCGATGGGGCACAAGACGGCCCCCCGGTTTAGTTTCGTGCCGCGTGATCTGGACTTCCCCACCCTGCGCCGTTAGCGGTAGCATGACGTGTTCGGAAAGCCTGCGTTGTCCGCCTTGCCCTGATCTTTCGCCAACCTGCGCTGCGCCTGATCTTTCTGGCGCTGTTGTTGTTGGGGGCACATAACGCTTCGGTTTACCCTTACCAGTCGCTGATCGCGATCGAGCGGATCGGCCTCAGTGAACCCGCCTTTGCGCTGGTTCTGGTACTGGCTTCGATTACTGCCGTCACTGCTTCGGTGCTGTTTGGTATTCTGGGGGATCAGCGCGGCAATCGGTGGCGGATTGCTTTGGTCGCGACGGTGGCGAGTTTGCTGGGCCTTCTGCTGATGCTCGGCTTCCCGGGAAATCTCAGCCTGATCCTCTGTCATGGCATTTTGCTGCTCATAGCCTCCAGCCTTTACGGTCAGTTGTTTGCGCTTGCCCGCCTTGCCACCCCGGACAGTCACAGCCGCGATCCGGTGCAGGCGGCGCTGCGGTCGGCGATGTCGATCAGTTTCCTCGCGATGTTGGTGTTCTGGACCTTTGGGTTTGCCGCCCAAATCGACGTGATGGCGATTTATGTGAGCGCGGGGCTGGCGAGCATTGGGCTGGTGACACTGGTCTATTTCAACTGGCCGCTGGATGGGGCCACGGCATGGGCAGATCGGCGTTCAGGTTTAAACTTTGCGCAGGCATTCAAAGAAATCCCGCATCCGGGTATTCTGTTGCGCTAGCTGCTTATGGGGGCGATCAGTGCAACGGGTATCATGTATATGGTGCTGATTTCGCTGGTGTTTGAGGACTCAGCCGTCCGCGATGCTTCGGATGTGGCGGTGTATGTTGGTCTGGTCGCTGGCTGGGAGATGCCCTGCCTTTTGTTGTTGTCGCGAATCGCGGGCAGATTCCGCTGCGCAACCCTGCTGGCGGTGGGAGGTGCGGTTTACACGCTGCATGTGTTGGCACTGCCGATGCTGTGCGACTCTGTTTGGATCTGGGTTATGCAGCTGGTGGCTGGCACAGGCGGCACGGCGATCATCAGCCTGCCAATCAGCTATTTTCAGGATTTGATGCACAGCCGCCCCGGCACGGCAGGCGCGATGCTGGCCCTGCAAAAGCTGGTGTCGGATGTGCTGGGGGCTGCGGCATTTGCCATGGGCACGACAATTGGTGGATATGAGACCATCGCCGTCATCGGCAGTGCGATGGCGCTGGTCGGCGGCGCGGGGCTGCTTTGGGTCGATCGCGACCACAGCCTGCCAGCGCGGCAGAGCTAACTATCCCGCTCACCCCCTTCTAACCGTCGTACCGCGTTGCCCCCCGGCGGTGCGCGTCAATCGGCTGGGTCAGGATCGCCGCGTGATGCGCGCGTTGATCGCAATGCGCGCGTGGGCAAATCCGGCAGTTGATGCCGATCTGGGTGATCGTTGCATGCGCCATGTTGAAGGTCTCGGCATAGGCAATCTCGGGGGCGTGTTGCACCGAGCAGCCCATTGCGACGGCGAGGCGGTTGTCCTGGCTGTGACGCTCCCATGTCGGGCGATCTACGGTGCGGGCGAACACGAAGAACTGGCTGCGATCCGGCATTTCGACAAACTGCGGCATGATCCGCCCCGGTGTGCGGAAGCTGGTATGCACATCCAGACGCGGACAGGCACCACCATATTCGGCGAGATGAAAATCGGTGGCGTTGAAGCGTTTTGACACATTGCCACCCTTGTCGATGCGCAAAAAGAAGAACGGCACCCCCATGGCACCCTCGCGCTGCAGGGTGGTGGCGCGGTGGCAGGCTTGCTCGAAGCTGACGCCAAACCGGGTGGCGAGATGGTCGAAATCGTATTTCGCCGCGCGGGCTTCTTGCAGAAAGCTGGAGTAAGGCATCAGCACGGCGGCGGCGAAGTAATTCGCCAGTTCCACCCGCAGCCGGGCGGTGCCCCGCGGGTCGGTGAAGCCGGATCTCTGCACCAGAGTGTCGATCAACGGGCGCTGTTCCAGCAGGCCCAGCATATGCACCAGTTGAAAGATGCGGTTGGGGTGGTCGAGCGCTTCGGATAGCAATATCTCACGGCGAGTTTCATCGTATTGGCGCAGAGCGCCGGGCAGGTCTTCAACGCGGGCCAGCCGCACTGTTACGCGCAGCTTTTGGGCAAGGCGCTGTTTCAGGGCGGTATAGACATCATCGCGAGGCACAGCAGCGCTGCCCCAGAACGCTTCCGCCGCCGTTTCTAGGGCTGCAAAATGGTTACGGTTACGGCGAAACACGTCATGCACCGCCGCCTCGGGAGAGGCTGTGGTCTGTGCGGTGTCATTTTGTGACAGTGTCATCAGCTGATCGCCGACCGATTGATAGGCGCGATACAGCGTCAGGAAGGCCTGAACCACCGCCGGCGCATGGACAATCGCTGCGCGGATTTGTGCGATTTCTGGTCGTTTTTCTGTAAACAACGGATCGCCCGACACTGCACGCAGGTCGGCCAATTGGCTGGTGCTGTCTTCTTCCGCGTTATCGCGCCAGTCAACGCCGTAGACGTCAAACAGCCGCAGCAGGATTGCCACGGATACCGATCTTTCGTTATTTTCCAAAAGGTTAACATAAGATGCCGAGATGCCCAAAGCCCGCGCCATCGCGGCTTGGGTTTCCGAGCGTTCCAGCCGCAAACGCCTTAAATGCGGGCCAATAAAGGTTTTCTGCATACTGCCGCACAATCCATTATTTGTCATCATTACAATATTACATAAATATCAATTTGTAAACTTTCGCGTTAACAGCACAACCAATTTTCATTTTGCACAATTTTGTGGCGGTGCAATCCTAGGGGCAACAACGGCGGAGGACACATGCGTACTGGCATCAATCATCTTTTCATTCCCGGCCCGACCAACGTGCCGGAAGTAGTGCGGCAAGCCATGAACGTGGTGATGCAGGATCAGCGGGCGCATGATTTTGGCGAGGGCAATCTGGGGCTGTTCAGCGATCTGAAAAAGATTTTTCGCACCACCTCAGGCGAAGTGATGATGTTTTCGGGCTCCGGCACCGGGGCTTGGGAAGCGGCGATCACCAATACGCTTTCGCCGGGTGATAAGGTGCTGATGGCGCGGCACGGCCAGTTTTCGACCCTCTGGGTGGATATGGCGCAACGGCTGGGGCTGGATGTCGAGGTGATCGACCTTCCTTGGGGGGCCGGTGCGCCGATCAGCGAATTTGCCCGGCGTTTGGGCGCGGATAAGCGTGGTGCGATCAAGGCGGTGTTCATCACGCACAACGAGACTGCGACGGGGGTGACGTCTTCGGTGGCGGCGCTGCGCCGTACTTTGGACGAGGCGATGCATGATGCGCTGCTGTTCGTTGATGGCGTGTCGTCGATTGGCTGTCTGGAGTTTCGGATGGACGATTGGGGCGTCGACCTGGCGGTGACGGGCAGCCAGAAGGGCTTTATGATGCCTGCCGGTTTGGGGATTTTGGGGGTCAGCCAGAAGGCATTGGCGGTCAGCAAAACCGCGACCGGGCGGCGCTGCTATTTCGATTTCGCCGATCAATTGAAGCACAATGCGGGCGGCTACTTCCCCTACACCCCGCCGACGCAACTGCTGCATGGCTTGCGCAAATCCTTGGATCGGATGCTGGAGGAAGGCCTTGAAAACATCCATGCCCGCCATCACCAACTTGGCGCAGGTGTGCGCGCCGCAGTCAGCGCTTGGGGTCTGCAAACCTGCGCCGAGCATCCCTCGCTGGCCTCTGATACTGTCACCGCGATCCGCACCCCAGACGGTGTCGATGCCCGTGAAGTGATCCGCATTGGCTACGACCGCTACAACGCCTCGTTCGGATCGGGCCTTGGGCCACTGGCAGGCAAAGCGTTCCGCATTGGTCATATCGGCGATCTGAACGAGGGCAGCTGCCTGACCGCGATTGCTTTGGCAGAACTCGCTTTGGTCGAGGTGGGGGTCAGTTTGACCTTTGGCTCGGGCGTCGCGGCGGCACAGGCCGTCTATGCCAAAGCCGCACAATCCCTTCACCTTGCAGCAGAATAACCCGGAGAAAACCCATGAGCCACACGCTTCACCCACTTCGCAAACCCCGGCTGCAACGCTCGGAACTGGCGGTTCCGGCCTCTAACCCCACGATGATCGACAAGGCCGCCGAAGGGCCCGCGGATTACGTTTTCCTTGATCTGGAGGATGCCATTGCGCCTTCGGAGAAAGAGCAGGCGCGCAAGAATGCCATTCAGGCGCTGAACGACATTGATTGGGCGGCCAAAGGCAAGACGGTTTCGGTGCGGATCAACGGGCTGGATACGCATTATATGTACCGCGATGTGGTCGATGTGATGGAGCAGGCTGGCAGCCGTGTGCATACCCTGCTGGTGCCGAAAGTTGGCGTCACCGGCGATCTTTACATGGTCGAAGCGATGGTCAACCAGATCGAGCAGGCCAAGGGGTTGACCAATCGCGTCGGGCTGGAGGCGCTAATTGAAACAGCTCTTGGCATGGCGAATGTGGAAACCATCGCGCAGTTTGGCGGGCGGCTGGAGGCGTTGCACTTTGGTGTGGCGGATTTCGCGGCCTCGATGCGGGCGCGCACCACCAATATCGGCGGTTTGAACCCGCATTACCCCGGCGATCAGTGGCACGCCTCGATCAGCCGGATGGTGGTGGCTTGCCGCGCCTACGGTCTGCGCGCGATTGACGGGCCGTTCGGCGATTTCAGCGATCCCGAAGGCTATAAGGATGGCGCGCGGCGCGCGGCGGCTTTGGGCTGCGAAGGCAAATGGGCGATCCATCCGACGCAGGTGGCTTTGGCGAATGAGGTGTTCTCGCCACCGGATACCGAAGTCACCCGCGCGCGGCGGATTATTGAGGAGCTGAAGAAGGCGGCCTCAATGGGCAAGGGGGCGGCGTCTTTGGATGGTCGGATGATTGACGCGGCGTCCGAGAAAATGGCGATGAACGTGCTGGTGCTCGCCGACGCTATTGCTGCACGCTGAAAGGGGGGAAAGATGGACATTCACGAATATCAGGCCAAGGAAATTCTTGCCCGCTTCGGCGTTCCAGTTCCGCGCGGTGGGCTTGCCTATAGCCCGGAACAGGCAGGCTACCGGGCGCGGGAACTCGGCGGCAACGCTTGGGTGGTCAAGGCGCAAATCCATTCCGGCGGGCGTGGCGCTGCGGGCGGCGTCAAGCTGTGCCGTTCCGCCGATGAGGTGCAAGCGTTTGCCGGGACTTTATTCGGCAAGCAACTGGTGACCAAGCAGACTGATGCCAAGGGTAAGGGGGTTTACCGTGTCTGGGTGGAAGCCGCATCAGAGATTGCGCAGGAACTATACCTCGGCTTCGTGCTGGATCGGCAATCCGAACGCATCATGATCGTAGCCTCGGCGCATGGCGGCATTGAGATTGAAGATCTGGCGGAAAGCGATCCGAACAGCTTGCGCCGGATGACGATTGACCCGGCGGTGGGGCTGTCGGAGTTTCAGGCGCGCGAACTGGCGTTTCAACTGGGGTTGAAAGGCGGACAGATCGCACAAATGGTCGCGACCCTGCGCGCCTGCTACCGCGCCTACCGCGATCTGGATGCGGTGATGGTGGAGATCAACCCGCTGGTGATCACCGGCACCGGCGATCTGGTGGCACTGGATGCAAAAATGTCTTTTGACACCAACGCGTTGTTCCGCCGCCCCGAGATTGCCGAGCTGCGCGACAGATCGCAAGAGGACCCGCGCGAAAGCACGGCAGGCGATCATGGACTGTCTTATGTCGGGCTGGATGGCGATATCGGCTGCATCATCAACGGTGCGGGTCTGGCGATGGCGACGATGGATATGATCAAGCTGGCGGGGGGCGAACCTGCGAATTTCCTCGACATCGGTGGTGGGGCCAGCCCAGAACGGGTGGTGCGGGCGTTCCGCACTGTGCTGGCAGATGGCAATGTCTCGGTGATTTTGGTCAACATTTTCGCGGGCATCAATCGCTGCGATTGGGTGGCCGAAGGCGTGGTGCAAGCCTACCGCGAGGTCGGGCTGTCCATCCCGGTGGTGGTGCGACTGGCGGGCACCAATGTCGAGAAGGGGCGCGCCATTATTGCGGCGTCAGACCTGCCGCTGATTTCTGCCGACACACTGGCCGAGGCTGCGGCTGCTGCCGTCGCCGCTTCGACTTCCCGCCCCCGCCACGCTGCATAGGAGCGTCCCATGGCCATTCTCATCACTGAACAAACCCGCGTTATCGTGCAAGGCATGTCGGGCCGCATCGGCAGCTTTCACGCCGCCGACATGATCAAATACGGCACCAATGTTGTCGGCGGGGTCACTCCCGGTCGCGGCGGCGAGACTCATCTGGGCCTGCCTGTGTTCAACACCGTGCGAGAAGCGGTAGAGGCCACCGGGGCCGAGGCGTCCTTGGTGTTCGTGCCGCCGCCCTTCGCCGCCGATGCGATCATGGAGGCCGCAGATGCGGGCATCCGAACCGCAGTTTGCGTGACTGACGGTATCCCCAGCCAGGACATGATGAAGCTGAAGCGGTTTTTGCGCCGCTATCCGGCGGATCGCAAACTGCGGCTGATCGGGCCGAATTGCGCGGGGGTGATCTCGCCCGGCAAGGGTTTCATGGGAATCATGCCGCCGCATATCTATCTGCCGGGGCGCATCGGCATTATCGGGCGGTCTGGCACTTTGGGCTATGAGGCAGCGAGCCAGTTGAAAGACCTTGGGCTTGGCGTGTCCACCTCTGTCGGCATCGGCGGCGATCCGATCAACGGATCAAGCTTCCGCGATATTCTCGCGCTGTTTGAGGCGGACCCGGAGACGGATGCGGTGATGATGATTGGCGAGATTGGCGGGCCTCAGGAAGCAGAAGCCGCCATTTACGCCCGCGATCACATGAAAAAGCCTGTGGTGGCTTATATTGCCGGGTTGTCGGCACCCAAAGGCCGCAAGATGGGCCATGCTGGAGCCATCGTCAGCGCCTTTGGCGAAAGCGCGCAGGAAAAGGTGGAACTGCTGTCAGCGGCGGGGATCACGGTAGCGCCGAACCCGTCCAGTATGGGCGAGACGATGGCGCGGCTGTTGGCCTTACGCGCGATGAGCGCGGTGGCTTAAATCCGCGCCGTCCAAGGTCGATAACGGCCCTGCCTTCCGGCAGAAACCACAGATCGCCCCTGTTCGGCGTGTCGGCATCGCCGGGCCTAGCCTATCCGGCAACCAGATGCGGATGCTCGGGTCGGATACCAAATTCAACCGGCTGTGCCGCTGTGACATGGACCAGCAGGTCCAAGCGCGCCGTATCACCGAGTGCCACTTTCGCCGCCAGCGTCGAGACTTCGCTTTGTCCGCTCAGAAAGTTCATCCCCGGTGAACCGATTAAGTTGGCGATAAGGCGAATGGCGGGCTGATTGTGCAACTGCCAAGGTGAGCCGACCTGCTGAATTATGCCCTTTTTCCAGCACGAAGATCTGATCTGCTAGGGTCATCGCCTCGACCTGATCATGGGTGACGTTGACCATCGTGGTTTTCATATCCTTGTGCAGTTTGGCCAGCTCCAGCCGCATCTTTACCCGTAGCATGGCGTCTAGGTTGGACAATGGCTCGTCGAACAAGAACATTTCTGGGTAACGCACCAAGGCCCGACCTATCGCCACGCGCTGGCGCTGCCCGCCGGAAAACTGCCCCGGGCGGCGCGTTCTTTCGCGCGACGTTCGGCATCCCGGCCAGCGACAGCGAGAAGCAGACGTTTTTTCCACCGTCAGATGATGAAGGTGATGAACGCTAGCGCTGTGATGATGCCTCCGTTCATCGGCAAATAGAGGTGGAAAAGCGGTTGCATCTGCGTCCCACCATCCATCACCGCCGTTCCGCGGAACGCTTGGGGAACGCCGTCAACTGCTTGAAGATCATCACTGTGACCGAAGTCAAAAGCTGCGGCAAGATCACCCCGGACCAAGCGTTCAACAGTTTCAACTGGCTCATCAAAAACGAAGTGGTTCACGGTCAGCGCCGGGTTTGGCACCATGAAACTGGCCAAGATCCGCCACCACAGCACCCTGAGACCGGGGAACGCCAGTTGCGAAGTCGCATAGCCCGCAGCGGCACTCATCAGCACCACGGCGAAGCTCCTCGGATCCGCCTTCACCAAAAAGATCTGACACCATTGGCCGATCTGGGTGTTGAACAACACATGGGTATAAGCGTCAAAGATCAGTTGATCCGGCCAGAGATCAATGCCGGGGGGGACGGTGTCTTGCTCGGGCTTCAGCGTGGTGACCAGCGCAACTGGTGAACGTGATTGCGCCGATCAAGACCGATCTGATGGGCAAAGCGCGGCGGGATACCACTTATTATCCCTATCACTTCGCCTCAATCTTCGGGCGTGGCATGGCGCTGAATTTGGCGACCAGCAGCCCGGGCTGTACCGCCGATATTGCCGAAAATTTGCCCCATCTTGACGTCTCGGGCGTGCACAATGCCGAGGCAGGCGTGCTGGCCTACTTTGCCCTCAACCGTCGCCCCGAGCGAAGCGCGGAGATGGCGATCTCGCCACAAGGCTTTGCAGGGGCTGCGCAGGTGATCGACAATCATCTGATGACCCATGCTGATGTCGACGTGGTCACCACCTCTGCCAATCCGATGGCGGTTGTGCCGCAAAAGGGCAGCGGTGCCAGCATGGGCGGCCATACCCTGAACGCCAAACTGCTGCCGCTATCCTGTCAGATGCTGTACGTCAAATTGAGCCAAAGCCGCAAAAGGCCGCCCGCAAGACGGTCTTTATCTCTGAATCTCATCTGAAAATCACATCCTCTGCGCGCAAAAACCCCACGGACGAGTGGAATGCCCCCGAAGCATCGCCTCAGCCAAAGAACCCTTTGCCCGCCAGTGCCAGCAGGTCCGCCGCCAGACCTGTGCCCAAAGCCACCGCATCTGTCTGCGCGCCCCGCGCCTCGCCCTTGATCACCCGACTGCCATCCGGGCGCAAAATCTCGCCGCGCAGCCAGACCTGATCGCCCTCCAGCACCGCAAGTCCGGCAATCGGAGTTTCACAAGATCCATCTAGCCGCGCCAGAAATGCCCGTTCGGCGGCCAGTTGGACCCCGGTTGGGACGTGGTGGATCGCCGCCAGCATGGCTTCGGCGCGTGCGTCATCGACTCGACGTTCCACGCCAATCGCGCCTTGCGCCACGGCGGGTAGCATGTCTGCAACCTCAATCGGGCGGGCAACATCCGCCATATCCAGCCGCGTCAGGCCAGCCATCGCAAGGAAAGTCGCTTGTGCGACACCTTCTTCCAGCTTGCGCATCCGGGTCTGCACGTTGCCGCGAAACTCGACCAGGTGCAGATCGGGTCGCCGGTGCGCCAGTTGCGCGCGGCGACGCAGGCTCGACGAACCGACCACCGCACCTTGGGGCAGGTCGGCAATGCTCTGCGCCACATGCGATACAAAGCCATCCCGCACATCGGCGCGCGGCAAGTAGCAGTTCAATAGCAAGCCAGAGGGCTGCAACACCGGCATGTCCTTCATCGAATGCACGGCGATATCAATGTGGCCCGCAGCCAGCGCATCCTCAATCTCGCGGGTGAACAGCCCCTTGCCCCCGATCTCTTTCAACGCGCGGTCCTGCACAAGATCACCGGTGACCTTGATAACCACGATTTCAAACGCCTCAAGCGGCTGCGAAAAAGCCGCCATCAGCGAACGGCGCACCTCGTGCGCTTGCCACAGGGCCAGCGGAGAGCCTCGGGTGCCGATTTTGAAGGGCTGCGCGGTGGAGGGCATTGGATGTGTCATCCCCCAGACTTACCCGCGACACTTGCGCCTTTCAACCGATTGCCGCATTGGCGCGCTTGACACGCCGTCGCAGGTGAGGGACGCAAAGCGCAACCGGAGGCTACAATGTCAAAACTGATCCTGCGCGCCCTTGCGGGCGAGACCCTGCCCACCCCGCCGATCTGGATGATGCGGCAAGCGGGCCGCTATCTGCCGGAGTATCGCGCGACGCGGGCGCAAGCTGGGGATTTCCTGTCTTTGTGTTATAATCCGGAACTGGCTGCCGAAGTAACGCTGCAACCGATCCGCCGCTATGGCTTCGATGCCGCAATTCTGTTCGCCGATATCCTGCTACTGCCGCAGGCTCTGGGTGCTGATTTGTGGTTTGAAACAGGAGAGGGGCCTCGGCTTTCCACAATCACAAGCATGGCCGGGGTGCAGGCACTGAAACCACGCGATGCCATCCACGACACCCTTGCACCGATCTATGAAACTGTGCGGATTCTGGCGCGCGAATTGCCAAAGGCTACTACGTTGATCGGCTTCGCAGGTGCGCCGTGGACGGTTGCAACCTATATGATCGCAGGTCGTGGCACCAAGGATCAAGGCCCCGCCCACGCCCTGAAAGCCGCCGAGCGCGCCACTTTTTCTGCGCTGATCGACGTGATCACCGAGGCGACCATCGACTATTTGTCGGCCCAAGTGCGGGCCGGGGCAGAAGTGATCAAGCTGTTCGACAGCTGGGCTGGCTCACTCAAAGGCCAGGATTTCACCGATTTCGCCGTCAAACCCACCACCCGCATCATTTCGGCGCTGAAGGCAAAACACCCCGGCCTGCCTATCATCGCCTTCCCGCGCGAGGCGGGTGCGGGCTATATCGGGTTTGCCAGAGCCACCGGAGCCGATTGTGTCGCCATCGACAATTCGGTCAGCCCGGAATGGGCGGCAGAGAATGTGCAACCGGGCGGCTGCGTACAAGGCAACCTCTCACCCACCCATATGGTCACGGGCGGCCAAGAATTGATCGACGCCACTTTGCGCGTCAAAGCCGCCTTCCAGGGCGGGCCGCATATCTTCAACCTCGGCCATGGCATCACGCCCGATGCTGATCCTGAAAATGTAGCGCTGATGGTGGAGACGGTGCGGCGTTTGTAAGAACTTGTATCGAAGTATATCACTGTATAAGGTATAGAGAATATACGCTCATAAACTTCGTAGGTTTGAGTCGATGGATCACGTTCGCAACCCTTTCGCGCCCGGCGCGGGCACCCAGCCACCAGAACTTGCTGGCCGCGACGCCATAATCGCCGATGCGGAAACCGCGTTGAAAAGGGCATTGTTGGGCCGGCAAAGCCGTTCGCAAATCCTGCTGGGATTGCGAGGTGTTGGAAAGACAGTTCTGCTCAACAAGATCGAGGAAACAGCTGAGGCGCTGGGGCATTTGACCTCATTCATCGAGGCCCCCGAAGGCAAACGGCTTGCGACGCTGATCGTGCCGAAGGCTCAGCAGATCCTGCAGAAATTATCGCTGAACGCCGCAGCCAAAGCAAAAGCCCATGCCGCCCTGCGCGCCTTGCGATCCTTTGCATCGGCTTTCAAGCTGAACTTCGGCGACTATGGCTTGAGTGTCGAACCGGAGCCCGGCATCGCCGATAGTGGCAACCTTGAATATGACCTGAGCGAGTTGTTCATCAGAATTGGCGAGGCCGCTGCAAGTGCCTCCAAAGGCTGGACGCTACTGATCGACGAAGTGCAATATCTGAAGGTCGATGATTTTGCCGCGCTGATCGTGGCCATCCATAAAGTGAACCAAAAATCGCTGCCCGTGCTGTTCTTTGGCGCGGGCTTGCCGCAGGTGGCTGCCTTATCGGGCGATGCGAAATCTTATGCAGAACGGCTTTTTGCCTATCCAAATATCGGCCCTTTGGACGAAACCGCCTCAAATGATGCGATCCGCAGGCCGATATTGGAAGAAAACGAAGCCATCGCTCCGACAGCCCTTGCAGAGATTTTCAGGCATACCAAAGGCTATCCCTATTTCTTGCAGGAATGGGGATACCAAACTTGGAATATCGCGAGTGCGTCACCGATTTCAGCCAGCAATGTCGAAGCCGCAAGTTCGCTGGCGCTCGCACGGCTTGACGAAGGTTTCTTCAAAGTGCGTTTTGACCGGCTGACCCCCAAAGAACGCGACTATGTGGTGGCTATGGCGACGCTTGGCACAGGTCCCTATAAATCGTCCGAGGTGGCTGAAGTTCTGGGGGTCGATGTGCAAAGCCTCGGGCCAAGGCGCGCCAATATCATTAACAAGGGCATGATCTACAGTCCGGCCCATGGCGACATTGCCTTCACCGTTCCGTTGTTCGAGGATTACTTGCACCGAAACTGGATGGCAAAGCCGGGTTCCGCATAGCATACCGATCACATTTTAGGTCATAGATATTGACTTACCCCCGCCCCAGCGCAAAAGTCCCGCCAAACCGTTTGGGAGGACAGTCGTGCAGTGGAATAGTGTTCTGGCGACGCGCAATGCGCGGATGAAAGCCTCAGAAATTCGTGAACTTTTGAAGCTGCTGGATCAACCCGACATTATCTCCTTCGCGGGCGGCATCCCCGACCCGGCGCTGTTTCCAACCGAAGCCTTCCACGATGCCTTCTCGGCGGCCTTGACCGGGCCGAAAGCAGGTGCAGCCCTGCAATATTCGGTGTCCGAAGGATACAGACCCCTGCGCGACTGGATCGTGGCCGAGATGGGCAAAATCGGCGTGCCGTGTTCGGCGGATAATATCCTGATCACTTCCGGATCCCAGCAAGCGCTTGATTATCTGGCGAAGCTGATGATCTCGCCGAGTGATACCGTGCTGGTCGGCTGGCCGACCTATCTCGGTGCTTTGGGCGCGTTCAACGCCTATGAGCCCACCTATGACCGCCTGGACCCCAACACCAATCGCCCATGCGCCGACTTCACCGCGAAGGCCGAAGCCGCCGGGGGCCGGGTGAAATTCGCCTATCTGTCGGTCGATTTCGCCAATCCGACGGGCGAGACCATTGCCCGCTCCGCCCGCGAAGCCGTGATTGATCTCGCCGATGAGATGAACATCGCCGTGGTCGAGGATGCCGCCTATCAAACCCTGCGCTATGACGGCGAAGCGATCCCGCCGATTCTGGCGCTGGAAATTGCCCGCAAAGGTTCCATCGAAAACTGCCGCACGCTGTACTGCGGCAGCTTTTCCAAGTCGCTCGCTCCCGGTCTGCGGGTGGGCTGGGTTTGTGGCGCATCCGAGGTGATCTCGCGCCTTGTGCTGATGAAACAAGCCGCCGATCTGCATTCTTCCACCACCAATCAAATCGTCACCCATCACGTCGCCTCGACCCAATTCGACTCACATGTCGCCAAACTCCGCAGCACCTACCAAGCCCGCCGTGACCATCTGCTGGCGGCGCTGACCCGTGAGATGCCCGAAGGCGTCAGTTGGACCAAACCCGAGGGCGGCATGTTCATCTGGTTGACCCTGCCCGAACAGATAGACGGCGCTGAGCTTTTGGCGCAATCGCTGCAAACCGAGCGGGTGGCTTTCGTCCCCGGTCGCGCCTTCTTCGCCGATGGCAGCAATGGCAACACCGTCCGGCTGTCGTTCTCTTGCGCCAATGAAGCCGCGATTGACGAGGGCATGAAGCGACTGGGCCGCCTGATCCGCGCGCAGGCATAAGCGGTTTCGGGGCCTAAGCGGTTTCGGGGCATAAGCGGTTTCGGGGCATGAGGGATTTTGGGGCATGAGTTCGCTTTGGGTGCTGGCGGCGCTGCTTGGCTCGTTGGGTCAAGTCGCGCGCAATGCCATGCAATCAAGCCTGACCCGGCAGATTGGCACCGTGGGGGCGACGCAAGTGCGCTTCCTGTTCGGGCTGCCATTCGCGCTGATCCTTCTGGCGCTGGTCACGCTTGCCACCGGGGAAGCCATCCTAATCCCCAACCTGCCCAGCCTCGGCTTCACCACCGCCGGAGCCTTGGCGCAGATCGCGGCCACCGGGCTGATGCTGGTGGTGATGAAATCGCAAAGCTTCGCCGTCACCACCGCTTGGCTGAAAACCGAGCCGGTGATCGTCGCCCTCGCCGCCGCGCTGATCCTGCGTGATCCGATCAGCCTGTCGATGCTGGCCGCCATCGTGATTGCCAGCGCCCGGGTGATGCTGATGTCGATCAAACCCGGCACCAGTGTCTGGCAACTGGGCCGCCCTGCCCTCACTGGCTTGCTAGCGGGTGGGTTGTTCGGGGCCTCGGCCATCGGCTTTCGCGGTGGCATCACCCATCTCGACCAAGGCGGCTATCTGATCCGCGCCACCGCCACCCTTGCCCTGAGCCTGCTGATCCAAACCGCCACCCTGCTGATCTGGATGGCGCTGTTCAACCGCGCGGCTCTGCGCGGATCTTTCGCGGTGTGGCGAAGCTCGCTATTCGCGGGATTTCTGGGGGCTTTCGCCTCGCAATTCTGGTTCTTGGGCTTCGCGCTGACCTCTGCCGCCAATGTCCGCACCTTGGCGCTGGTCGAGGTGATCTTTGCCACCGCCGTCTCGCGCTACGGCTTCAAGCAGCCCGTAAGCACCCGCCAAATCATCGGCATGGCGGTGATTGTGCTGAGCGTCGGCCTTCTGCTACGGCTGCAACCTTAAGTCCATTTGGCAATCGGCGGCAGGCTCATCAGCACCGCATTGGCATCATGGCCGGATTCAAGGCCAAACTTGGTGCCGCGATCATAGACCAGATTATATTCGGCATAGAGCCCGCGATGCACCAATTGGGCCTCGCGATCAGCATCTGACCATGCGGTGTTCAAGCGGCGTTCGGTGAGCGGCACAAAGGCCGGAAGGAAAGCGCGCCCCACATCCTGAGTCAAAGCGAAATCTGCAGCCCAGTCGCCGGTGTTCAGATCATCGTAAAAAATCCCGCCCACACCGCGCGCGCGGCCCCGGTGCGGGATGAAGAAATACTCATCGGCCCAAGCCTTGAATTTCGCATAATAATCAGGATGATGCGTATCACAAGCCGCCTGCATCGCGGTGTGGAAATGCACGGTATCCTCGGGATATTCCAGACAGGGGTTCAAATCCGCCCCGCCGCCAAACCACCAGGCATGCGGGGTCCAGAACATCCGTGTGTTCATATGCACCGCCGGGCAATGCGGGTTCACCATATGCGCCACCAGAGAAATCCCGCTCGCCCAAAACCGAGGGTCTTTGTCCATTCCCGGCACGCCACGCGCCGCCATCGCCCTTCGCGCGCGCTCGCCCAAAGCGCCATGCACTTCCGAGACATTGACGCCCACCTTTTCGAACACCTCCCCGCCACGCAGCACAGACATAATGCCGCCGCCGCCATCCGCGCGGGTGGTTGGGGTCACTTCAAAGCCCGCACCCTTGCCGTGGTCTGCTTCAAGCTCTTCAAAAGCCAAAACAATCTGATTGCGCAAAGTGCGAAACCAAGCCGAGGCCTGCGCTTTTTCCATGCTGAAATCTTCGGCCATGCCCCGCCCTTTTCGCTTATTATCCACCGGGCCGCGCCCGTGTTATGGCATATCAAGCGCGCAGGCCTATAGTAAAGCCAGCATCCTATTTTGTGAGTCGCCCATGAAACGCATCCTCATCCCCGCCATGCTCATCTTGTCGGCCTGTGGTACGCCGCAAGAGAACTGCATCAGCGGCGCGACCCGTGACATGCGGGTCGTCGACCGGCTGATTGCCGAGACTGAAGGCAATCTGCAACGCGGCTATGCCTATGAAACCGTGACGCTGTCGCGCACGGTTTGGCGGCAATGCGGCGGCTATCAAGGGAAACCCGGCAAGCCTGATATGGGCCCGCGGATGTGTCTTGATGACGTGGATTACACCGAGCGACGCCCGAGAGCGATTGATCTGAACGACGAATCCGCCAAACTCGCCAGCCTGAAAGCCAAACGCGCGACGCAGTCTAAGGCCGCAGGCCCGTCTATCAAGGCCTGCAGGGCGCAATATCCCGAGTAATCTGGAACGGCTACCGCGCGCGGATGGGATAGGACGCGCGCGTCACCCTAAAGGCTTTATCGCCACCGATTTCTTCGACCTGCTTGAACAGGGTCACCAGCAGTTTGTCGTAAGGCAGATGGCGATTGGCAACCATCCACAGGCTGCCTGAGGGGCTTAAGCCGCGTTGGGCCGCCTTGATAAACGCTATGCCCAGCCCCGCATCCGCCTCGCGCGCGGTGTGGAACGGAGGGTTCATCACCACAGAATCCCAGAACCGCGGGGGTTTGAAAGTGGTGGCATCGGCCCAATGAAATTTGGCCCGCGCATCGGGGATATTGACCCGTGTGCAGGTAAGTGCCTCGGCTTCAGCTTCAACCAGATCAAGCTCCTTGACGCCTTGCCGCAACAATATCGCCCGCGACAGATAGCCCCAACCTGCGCCCAGATCGGCCACCCGCGCGCCCAGTTTGGCAGGCAAAGCCGCCGCCAGCAGGACCGAGCCGCGATCCGGGCCATCGGCAGAAAATACCGCAGGCAAGGTCTGGAAATCACCTGCGATCAGCATCGGCTTCGCCGCCCATTCCGCCAGCGCTGGCCCCGGTTTGACCACCGCCAGCTTGCCGTGGGCTTTTGAGAGAGCCTCTCCCACGCTCAACCCCAAAGCTTTGCAATCCTTCAGCAAAGTCTCGACCCCGTCGGTCTTTTGACCATCCACAACGATCAGATCAGCGCCCATAGCCTCGGCCATCAGCGCCCGCGCTTCCGATTTCGCACGCGGCACGCAGACGATTGCGACCGTCGCCGTACCTTCCATCCGGTAGCCCTGAGCTGCGAAATAATCGTGGTCGGGCTTGAACCCGGTCTTCACCACGACGCGGTCTTGCGGCAAAGCCGACAGATCATCCCCCGCCCGAGGCCGCAACACCACAATATCACCCGAAGCAGGCAATACCACAGCGCCGCTTTGCAGCGCCAATTCCAACCGGGCCGAGCGCATGAAAGCCGCCTGTTCTTTGCTAAAAGTCTATTCTTTTTCCATCGTGCATTGCAGCGGATGCTGATGCCTGCGTGCAAAATCCATCACCTGCGCCACTTTGGTCTCGGCGATCTCATAGGAAAACACGCCGACCACCGCCAGACCCTTCTTGTGAACCGCCAGCATGATCTCAAAACTCTGCGCGTGGTTCAGTCCGAAAAACCGCTCCAGAATATGCACGACGAATTCCATTGGTGTGTAATCGTCGTTCAAGAGCATGACCTTATACAGCGGCGGTCGCTGCGTCTTGGTCTTGGTTTTCGTCAAAATCGAAGTATCATTGCCGGGGCCATTCGGCGCGTCGGACATCATTTGATCAGTCAGGCCAGCAATGGGGTTCACGCGGATAGGCTCCGTTTGGCAGATTCGGAATTTCGATTGCACTGTCGTAATATAGCGTATTTCTGCCTTGCGAAAAGACCCCCAGCTTGGATGATATCCGCGCAGGAGGACAATATGCTGACAACGATAGGTTTTGATGCCGATGACACGCTGTGGCAGAACGAAAGTTTCTTCCGCCTGACGCAGGATCGCTTCACGCAACTTCTGGCGGATTACAGCGACGCGGACCATCTGCACACACAACTTTTGGCAGCCGAGCGGCGCAATTTGGGGCATTATGGCTTTGGGATCAAAGGCTTCACCCTGTCGATGATTGAAACCGCGATTGAGGTGACAGAAGGCCGTGTGCCGTCGTTGGTGATTGCCGAGATCATGGCGGCGGGGCGTGAGATGCTGGAACATCCCATCGAACTGCTCCCCCACGCCTATAGGACAGTCAAAACCGTAGCCGCCAGCCACCGAGTCGTTTTAATCACCAAGGGCGATTTGCTGGATCAAGAACGCAAGCTGGCGCAATCGGGCCTGGGCGAGCTGTTTGACGGGGTGGAGATCGTCTCGGACAAGACCGCCAAGTCCTACTCGGCGATTTTCGCCCGTCACGGCACCGGAGCGGATCAGGCGATGATGGTCGGTAACTCTCTGAAATCCGATGTGATTCCCGCACTGGCGGCGGGAGCCTACGGTGTGCACATTCCGCATGGCTTGAGTTGGGCGCTGGAACACGCCGATGCGCCGCAGGGGATAGAGAGATTCTTTAGCCTGACCTCGCTTGCCTCCCTGCCGGATCTTGTGGCGAATCTGGAAAATACCCACTACCCCTAGGGCACAAGAGGTCATTTCGGCACATAAACCACAGTTTAGAAAACCCGACAGGCCTTTCAGAATAAAGGGTTTTCCTGACTTATCAGCCATGCTAGTTTTTCGGTAAGCAGAACAAAGCCCCCGGCAAATGAGGGGCAAACGAGGCAGAAAAATGGGCAATTCGGCAGTAGGCCAAGCGGGGCGTTACGTCCGTCATTTTCTATTATTGGCAACTCTCACGCTTGTGGCGGCCTGTTCCGGCCCGCAAGAATCCAAAGCCGCACCCTACGCTGCTTATGTTATGGATGCGCGCACCGGTGAGACGCTCTATTCCGAAAATGCCGACACCCGATTGCATCCGGCCTCTCTGACCAAAATGATGACGCTCTACATCACGTTTTCCGAGATAGAGGCAGGCAATGTCTCACTCGATACCATGATCACCGTGTCAAAGAACGCCGCAGCACAACCACCGTCACGCTTGGGCCTGAAGGCAGGGCAGAAGATCCAGCTGCGCTATCTGATCCGCGCCGCAGCGGTGAAATCGGCCAATGACGCGGCTTCCGCGATTGGTGATTATTTTGAGGGCACCCCGGAAAAATGGGGCGCGCGGATGACTCGCACCGCCAAACAGTTGGGGATGAAGAACTCGACCTTCAAGAATGCCAACGGGTTGACGGCCAAGGGGCATCTTTCCACTGCGCATGACATGTCGATCATGGGGCGGCATCTGTTCTACGATTATCCGCAGTATTACAATATCTTCTCGCGTCGCAGCACCGATGCAGGTCTCGCCACTGTGGCCAACACCAACCGTAAGTTCCTTGATCAATATAAAGGAGCGGATGGCATCAAGACCGGCTACACTGGCCCCGCTGGCTTCAACCTGACTGCTTCGGCAGAGCGCGATGGCGTGCGGATCATTGCGAGCGTATTTGGTGGCACCTCGACCCCGATGCGAAACGCCAAGATGACCGAACTGCTCGATCTGGGCTTCCGAAAAGCCAAGAAGGTTGGCGGTTCGCAGCAGCCGATTGCCCCGACCTATAGCGCCGATCAGGAATTGGTGGCCCAGGCCGAGACTGGTGAGAATTTGGGCACTGAGATGGAAGAAGAGGGCGGAGGTGGCCCGGCCAAGACCATCAGGCTGGTGATGGCGGTGTCCACCTCGCCCCGCCCCAATGCGCGTCCTGTGTCACAAGCCAGAGATGCGGTCAGCATTGCCGCAGCTGATCAGACGGTAAATTCGATGGCCGACGACATTGCGGGAGCCTTGGCCGAAGCCACAGCAGAACCTGCACCGGACTCGCTGGAAGCCCAAGCGGTCGAACTCGCTGCGGTTGAGGCTCCAGCTGAGCTGTCCATCAAGGCCACTGCCGCCAATCCACAGTCGGTGCAATTGGTCTCGGCGCCCGCCAAACCCAAGCACAAAGCGCCGATTTATGATGAAGCGGTAGTGGTTGCCCAAGCCGCTCAACCTGCCGCCGAGGAGGTCGTAACCAATGTCTCAACCTCGGGCGGCAAGGGCTATGGCATCAATATTGGCCGTTTCAACAGCTATGGCGAGGCGGACCGCGTGTTGATGAAAACCCTGCTGTCGGAAAATGCCACTTTGGGCGATGCCCTGCGCAAAGTGGTGCAGAAAAGCGGTGGGTTTGACGCCAACTTCCTTGGACTCAGCCAGAAAGAGGCCGACCTTGCCTGCCGTCGCCTCCAAGCGCGCGGCGTGACCTGCTTTACGATGGGGTCCTGAATGGAGTTCGTGCTGCCGCCTGCTGCGGTGCCTTCGGTGGCGGTGGCAGGCAGCAAGGCGCGTTTTGCGGTGCGGCGGATCTTCTGCGTCGGTCGCAACTACGCCGAACATGCCCGCGAAATGGGCCACGACCCGAACGCCGAACCTCCATTCTTCTTCACCAAACCCGCCGATGCTGTGGTGGATTCGGGAATGCTGATCCCCTACCCTTTCGCCACCGCTGATCTGCATCACGAGGCGGAATTGGTGGTCGCCTTGGGTGCAGCTGGCAGCTTTGTGCCCGAAGATCAGGCCTTGGCGCTGATCTGGGGCTATGCCGCAGGCAACGATCTGACCCGCCGCGATCTGCAAGCCGAGGCGAAAGCCGCGCGGAGGCCTTGGGATATGGCGAAGGGGTTCGACAACTCGGCAGTGGTAGGGGCTTTGCGGCCGGCAGCACAGGGCGTGCCTGCGGGGCAGATTCGCTGTCTGGTGGATGGCAAGGTGACGCAAGACGCAAATCTGGCAGAAATGATCTGGCCCGTCTCTGGCATCATCGTGCATCTGTCGCGGCTGGTGGCCCTGCAACCCGGCGATCTGATCTTCACAGGAACGCCCGCCGGAGTGGGCCCGATTGCGCGTGGCCAGACCTGCGAGGTGCAGATTGATGGGCTGGAGCCCGCACGGGTCGGTCTGCTGTGACCCCCTAAAATTTATCTGAAGTTGTCATCCTCTGTGCGCAAATATTCCACGAGGGGTCCGGGGGTGTGAAACCCCCGGCGCGGCTGATGCAGGCCACAAAGCTCCCGTAGCCTCACCCGCGCGGGGCAGCAGCCCTGCGCAAACGGTCGTTGATCGCGCGGCCAAGGCCATGTTCGGGGATCGGCGCAATCGCGATGGTTTGACCGGGCTGCGCCAACCTATCCGCCTCGCGCAGCAGATGGAACAGGTTCGCCGCAGCCTCAATCAGATCCCCCCTGACCGAAAGGTTCAAATCCGCCGGACCCGACCCAAAACCCAACCGAACCTCGCCCCGTAAGGGCGCGTCGGCGTTCAGCCGCACCGCAGCCCCCGGCGCGTAGTGCGAGGCCAATTGACCGGGCGCATTGGGTTTTTCGGCATTGCCGCGGCTGGCAAGCGGTCCCAGCATCGCCTCCAAAGCCTCGGTCGCGATGCCGCCGGGGCGGAGCAGAACAGGCGCTCCTGCCAATCCGAGAATGGTGGATTCCACCCCCACCGCACAGGTTCCGCCATCCAACACGGCATCAATCCGGCCTGAAAGGCCTTCCAGCACATGGGCTGCACGGGTGGGAGAAACCCGACCCGAGGGATTTGCCGACGGGGCCGCCAGCGGCCCGCCAAAGGCGCGCAGCAATGCTTGCGCGACGGGGTGCGCAGGCACACGGAGCGCAACTGTATCCAGTTCCGCCGTCACAAAAGGCGACAGACCACACCCCGCCCGTAGCGGCAGAACCAACGTCAGAGGACCGGGCCAGAACGCGGCGGCGACGGCCTCGGCGCGGGCATCAAAGAGCGCAAACGCCTTAGCCGCCGCCAAATTCGGCACATGTACAATCAAAGGGTTAAACCTTGGCCGCCCCTTGGCGTCGAAAATCCGCGCCACCGCCAGATCAGAGCGCGCATCGCCGCCCAGCCCATAGACCGTCTCGGTCGGGAAGGCGACAACACCCTGCCCGCTCAGGATCTGAGCGGCGCGGGTAAGACCTTCGGGCGTGGCGGCATGGGTTTCTGTTTCGTTCATCTTCTGTGACGTAGCGTAGGGCTTGATGCGCGGGGCGGCAAGAATAACCATAGGAAGAGCGCCCCCTTTACGCCCGATCGCTGCCCTTGCCAACCCTGCCGCCGCCTGCCCCGGAGTTTGCCATGCCCTACCGCGCCCCGCTTGCTGATTTCACCTTTCTACTGGATGTGGTTGGATTCGCCGAAGTCGCGGCAACCGAACGTTTCGCCGAAGCCAGCCCCGACACCGTCGCCGCGATCTTGGCCGAAGCGGGCAAACTGTGCGAAACCACCCTCGCGCCGCTGAACCGCGCGGGCGACAAGACCCCGGCGCGGTTGGAGAACGGTGTGGTGCGGACCTCTCCCGGTTTTGCCGAAGGCTACCGCGCGATTGCGGAAGGCGGCTGGATCGGCATGGGGGCCAACCCAGAATACGGTGGCATGGGGCTGCCGATTTCGATCGCCACCTGCGTCAACGACATGATGGGCTCAGCTTGTCTCGCGTTACAACTGAACCCGCTGATGACCCAAGGCCAGATCGAAGCGTTGGAGCATCACGCCTCGGATGCGTTGAAAAACCTGTATATTCCCAAGCTGGTGTCGGGAGAATGGTGCGGCACAATGAACCTGACCGAATCACAAGCGGGATCAGATGTGGGCGCCGTGCGGACGAAAGCGGAACATCGCGGCGACGGCACTTATGCGATCACTGGGCAGAAGATTTACATCACCTGGGGCGATAATGATTTTTCGGCCAATGTCTGCCATCTTGTGCTGGCCCGTCTGCCGGATGGACCGGAAGGCACCAAGGGCATCAGCCTGTTCATGGTGCCCAAGTTAATCCCGGACGCAGACGGCAATCCCGGCAAGCGCAACGATCTGAAGGTGGTCAGTCTGGAGCACAAACTCGGCCTGCATGGCTCGCCTACCGCTGTGATGCAGTATGACGCGGCCCAAGGCTGGTTGGTGGGTGAGCCGCACAAGGGCATGGCGGCGATGTTCACCATGATGAACAACGCGCGGTTGGGCGTGGGGATGCAAGGCGTAGCCGTGGCCGAAGCGGCATTCCAGCAGGCTTTGGGTTACGCGATGGAGCGCAAGCAAGGCAAGACGCCGCTCGGCGCGGGCGCGATCATCGACCATGCCGACGTGCGCCGGATGCTGGCACAGATGAAAGCGGAAACTTTCTCAGCTCGTTCCATTGGACTGGCTTGTGCGGTGGCGATTGATCTGGGCCGCGCGACAGGATTGCCGGAATGGCAAGCCCGCGCGGCTTTGTTGACCCCCATCGCCAAGGCTTACGGCACCGACATCGGCTGCGAGGTGGCGCATCTGGGCGTGCAAGTGCATGGCGGCATGGGCTTTATCGAAGAAACCGGCGCGGCGCAGTTCGCGCGCGATGTGCGGGTCACTGCGATTTATGAGGGCACCAATGGGATTCAGGCGATGGATCTGGTTGCCCGTAAGATGATGGACAATGGCGAGGCCGCGTACCGCTTGTTTGATGAGGTGCAGGCGGCGGCAGAAGTGGCACGCCCGACGCATCCCGATCTGGCAGGCGCGGTCTGGACGGCGGCAGAGGCCTTGCGCGAAGCGACCGAAGCGCTGAACACCATGGCCCCGGATGATCGCTTTGCCGGTGCCGTGCCTTATCTGCGCGCCTTCGCCCGCGTGTTGGGCAGCCATTTCCACCTCAAAGCCGCCTTGGCTGATCCCGCCCGCCTGCCCCTCGCGCAGTTTGCGATCAAGCGGCTGTTGCCGGAATATGCGCCGTTGCTGGCGCAGGTGCGAGAGGGCGCGGCCGGGCTTTACACCCTGACACCCGAGGCGCTGTCGGCGTGACAAACGCCATCCATCATCCATGGGACGTTCCGCCTGCCGAGCGCGAAGCGGTTGAAATCGCCCCTCATATCCTATGGATGCGCCTGCCTCTGCCGATGGCGCTGGATCACGTCAACATCTATGCGCTGGATGATGGCGACGGATGGACACTGGTGGACACCGGCATGTCCAGTCGCAAGACCAAGGCGATTTGGGCAGCGCTGATCGCTGGCCCATTAGCGGGAAAGCCGGTGCGGCGGCTGATCGTCACACATCACCACCCCGACCATATCGGCCTAGCCGGCTGGTTTCAGGCGCAGGGGGTGGAGCTGATCACCACCCGCACGGCTTGGCTCTATGCCCGCATGTTGGTGCTGGATGAACAGGCGAAACCCACGCAAGAAGCGATGCTGTATTACCAACGCGCCGGTGTCGATGCCGCCCTGCGCGCCCGAAAGGCCGAGGAACGCCCGTACAACTTTGCCGATGTGGTCGATGCGATGCCGCAAGGCTTCACCCGCATGGCCGAGGGCGATGTTCTGACAGCAGGCGGTCGCCGCTGGCTGGTGCGCCTGGGTCAGGGCCATGCCCCAGATCATGCGACGCTGTGGAGTATGGATGACCATCTGATCTTGGGCGGCGATCAACTTCTGCCCGGCATTTCCGCCAATATCGGCGTATATCCGACCGAGCCGGATGCTGATCCGTTGGGCGAATGGCTCGACAGCACGCGCGGCTTTGCGCCCCATGCGCGGCTGGATCACCTTGTGCTGCCGGGGCATAAACTGCCGTTCATGGGCCTGCCCTTCCGGCTGATCCAGATGGCCGAGAACCACGAAAGCGCGCTTGTGCGCCTCTTGGCCCACTTGGCCACGGCCCAAACCGCTGCTCAATGCTTCGTGCCGCTGTTCAAGCGCGAGGTCACTGGCAGCCAGCATGGCCTCGCGCTCGTCGAGACGGTGGCGCATCTGAACTATCTCTTGAAGCGGGGCGATGTTTCGCGTTCTCTGAACGGCGAAGGGGCTTGGGTTTGGCAGGCCCTCTAAGGAGCCGGAATGCCGAAGAAACTTGATCCAGCCGCCGAAGCCGCCCTGAATGCTGCAGTTGCCAAAGCCGCAGACCTGCCACGTGCCCATGCGATCCACGCTGATCCAGCAGCGCCGCTGACAGCCGAGCAACAACCCCTGCCCGCCGCCCTGCAACGCCGCCCCTTGGCCGAGAAAAGCCCGGCGGAATGGGCCTACGAGCGGATCATCCTTTATATCCGCAATTTTGAAAGCCAACTCGACTCGCAGCAGGAAATCGCAATGGGTTTCACAGGGTCGCAAGCCGGGGTGCTGAAGATCGAAGGCTTAGGGTTTTTTGAACCCGATCTTCTGACCTTCTATGGCCGCGATGAAGATGGCATGAAAACCCAACTGATACAGCATGTTAGCCAGCTTTCCGTCATGCTGCGCGCTGTGCCGAAATCTACGCCAGAGGCCCCGCCCACGCGCATCGGCTTCCGTTTAGCCACCGGCTGGATGGGCGGCGAGTCAGGCGATGCCTCGGCGTGAGGCGCGACATTTTCTCCGCCCCCCGATCGGCCACTCCCCCCGTGACAGCCGCATCTGAATCAGCTATTGGCAAGGCAACAACTCTGAAAGGACGCTCAAATGGCCGAACACAAACCGGGCAGCATGGATATTCGCGTGCAGGAAAAGACCTTTGACGGCTTCATCCGCATGGCGACGTGGGGCGCGATCATCTC
>JBKJTI010000109.1:0-9158 GCA_046590425.1 Cypionkella sp.
CGAGTTCGACAGCGTCGACACCAGCCAGTTCGCCCGCACAGGTTATGTGCTGTCGAACGGTTACCCGATGAATTCGAACTGCTATGAGCCGTACAAAGAAGTCTACGTCATCGACGCCAAGGACCCGGCAAAGCCGACCGTTGCCGCGACCCTGCCGCGCCCGACGCCCCCCGAGGGCGCCGCTTTCACCGATTTCTGCCAGCGCGGCGGCAGCTTTGGCCCCAAACGCTCGGGTCAGTTCAGCCAACCCGGCTGGGGTCGCGATGGCGTGGTACCCTACGCTTTCTACACGGCGGGCCTGCAGATCTTTGACGTGACCGATCCGACCAAGCCAACGATCGGCGCTTATTTCGTGCCGCGTTTCCCGACGACGGAAGAGATGCCGGACTGGACCTTCAACAACTCCAACTTCGCGGTGTTCACCGAGTATGACCGCAACATCATCTGGCTGTTCTCGGCGCATGGGGTTTATGCGCTGTCCACGCCGATGCTGGGCGAACCGGTGATGGGGCCAAGCACCACAATCTGGCCACCGCGCGACTGACGCACGGCCCCGCCGTATGGGGCAAAACTAAGCCCCGGCCTTCGCAGGAAGGTCGGGGCTTTTGCATTGCCGGACCGCGTGGGATCAGGTGACGGCCTTGACGGCCTTGTACTGCGGGTGATCCCAGATCCGATTGTCCATCACGTCGCGCAGGATGGCGATGGCATCCCAGATGTCGGCATAGGTCACGTATAACCCGGCAAAGCCGAAGCGCAGAATGTCGGGGGCGCGGAAATCTCCGACCGCGCCACGTTCGATCACCGCCTGCATGATGGCATAGCCATCCGGATGGGTCAGCGACACCTGACTGCCGCGCTTCTGGCCATCTCGTGGGCTGGCAAGGCCAAAACCGTGCCCCGCCAGTTCCTGATCGACCAGCCGGATGAACAGATCCCCCAGACCCAAGCCCTTGGCGCGCAGCTGGCCCATGTCCACCGTGTCAAACACCGACAGCGCGGTTTCCAGCGCGATCACCCCCAGTTGCGAGGCCGTGCCCACCAGCATCCGCGCGATGCCCGGGTCGGGCTCATAATCATGGCCAAACGCAAAAGGTCTGGCATGGCCGTGCCAGCCGGCAATCGGCTGATAAATCGCGGCATGGTGGCGCTTGGCCGCGTAGACAAAAGCCGGTGCGCCCGGTCCGCCGTTCAGGTATTTGTAGCCGCAGCCCACGGCGAAATCAGCCCCTGCCGCAGTCAGATCGACCTGCAGTGTGCCCGCGCTGTGCGCCAGGTCCCAGATCGCCAGACCGCCCGCTGCATGGGCGGCGCGGGTGATCGCGTCCATATCATAGACAAGGCCGGTCTTGTAATTCACATGCGTCAGATGGACGAGCGCAAAGTCTTCACCCGCCTCGGCAATCGCCGCCTCGATCTGATCCGGCGCGACACAGCGCAATTCCGCCCCCTGCATTTCAGCCACGCGGGCGCTGACATAAACATCGGTCGGAAAGTTCCCCAGTTCCGAGATCATTACCCGCCGACCGGGGCGCAGTTTCAGACCGGCGATCAATACCTTGTAAAGGTTGACCGAGGTGGAATCGCAGGCAATCACCTCGTCCGCTTTCGCTCCGATCAACCGGGCGATGGCCGCTCCCGCGCGCTGCGGGGCCAGATACCAATCGGCATCGTTCCAAGACCGGATCAGCCCTTTGCCCCATTCTTCGGTGATGGCATGGCTCATCCGCGCCACAACCCGGTGCGGCAGGGCACCAAGGGAGTTGCCGTCGAGGTAAATTGTACCCTCTGGCAAGTCAAACTCATGGCGAAATGCCGCCAGTGAGTCACTTTGGTCCATCGCAAGGCAATCTTGCCGGGTCATCAGGGCGTTCGGTGCGGCCATCTTGGTTTCCATTCTGAAACGGTCCTGCGGCGGGCAGGAATCCGCGCCATAAGCGGTCTTGCCGGACTTGAGCGCAAGTGAGATGATCCCAATCAGGTATTCATGAATGGAAACTCAGGCTTCACCATGCACCAGGTTGCCCACCGTCTGACCGTACGCCATTTGCGCCTGATTGCGGCAATTGTCGCTGAAGGCAATCTGCTGCGCGCCGCCGAAGCGTTGAACATGACCCAATCCGCCGTGACAAAGGCGCTGCAGGACGCTGAGGGGCAAATGGGCGTTCTCTTGTTCGAACGCACCAATCGCGGGGTCGTGCCCACCACCTTTGGCGACAGCCTTGCCGCCCATGCCCGGCTGATCCTTGCCCAGATCAGCAAGGCAGAACAGGAAATGACAGACCTGCGCGATGGCGCCTCCGGGCAGGTGACGATCGGCACTTTGCTGGCAGGCTCTGCCGGACTGTTGCCCGAGGCGATTACCCGCTTGCGCCAAGACCGGCCGAGGCTGGTCATCAAGGTTGAAGAGGCAACCAACGACGTGCTGATGCCCGCGCTGCGTGCAGGAGAGCTTGATTTCGTGTTGGGTCGCTTGCCGGAGTTTCGCGATCGCGACGGGCTGAAGCAGGAACACCTGATGAATGACTATGCGCAGATCGTGGTGCGCCGCACACACCCGCTGGCGTCGCAGACCGGCATCGGGCTTGCTGATCTGCTGGCGCAAGACTGGATCCTGCCCGGCCCATCGACGACGCTTCGCCGGCAGTTTGACAAGGCATTTCGCGACGAAAATCTTGAACCGCCCACGCACAGCGTCGAAACTGTCTCTTTTCTGACCTCACGTCGGCTTTTGCAATTGACGGATTATCTTGGGGTCTGGCCGGTTCAGCTGGCACGACAAGAAATCAACGACGGCTCTATTGTCGCACTGCCGGTTCCCCTGCCAACGACCGCCCGTCCGGTTGGCATCTCGACACGCGCTGACGATCTGATGCTGCCTGCGGCGTCATGCCTTGTCGCCTGTCTGCGCGATGTGGCCGCAGAGCTGACCACCAGCGCAAATGCCATGGCGATCTAATGCCCGGGCTTGGGTGCATAACCCGAAGGCCATAGGTTCAAACCCTTTTGCCGAAGCCAAATTGCTGCGGTTTGTTGAACTCTGATGCGCCACGCTTCAGGTCCGTGTTTGCGCCTCCATCACCCTTGGAATCGCTGTGGCAGGCAGAGGGGTCGAAGCCCTTTGAGGCACCGCGAAAACCTACCATGCACTTGCTCGCCGCACCTGCGCATGGACAGAGTGGCGACAAATCTCAAACCTGCCGGGATGTTCGGGTCGCGCCGATGTGGCGGTGACACCACATGGAACGGATTAACCCCGAACGCGTCTTGCCTGGGATGGGTTCAGGCCGGACGCGAGAAGCAAGTCGCAGTCGCAAGAGCAACCCAACCAGTTGTTCTACATGCCGCTTGGCCAGCGCCTGCAGGTGATCGAACGCGGCGAGGGCAATCTTTCGCCAGAGGCCGACCGCGCCAGCCGCGTCACGGTGGGCCATGCCGAAGGGATGCCGCTGGCCTTTGGCAACATCTACCGCGATCTGGCCGAAAGCCTGTTTGCGTCAAAGGAAAACCGTGCCCCCGATCCGGCGATCACGCAGTTTCCGACCGCAGAAGACGGCCTGCGCTCCATCGCAGCCATCCATGCGACAGTTGCCTCGGCCAAGGCTGCGGGGGCTTGGGTTGATGCGCGGCCCAAGCTGTTCCGCTAGGCGAGTGGTCTGAGAGTGCCACGCTCGACGACGTGGCACGGAAAAAGCCGGACCTCGGGCAAACGTCCGGGGTCGGCAAAGCTGGACATGATCAAGTCGATGGACGACCGGATGATCGCCTCAAACGGCTGGTGGATCGTGGTCAGGTCGATATTCGCCCAAGCCGCATTTCCATATCGTTGAAGCCGATAATGCCAAGGTTGTTTGGCACGTTCAGTCCAGCCTCTTGTGCCGCCGATATCGCGCCAATTGAAAGCACGTCATCGCCGCAGAAATAAGCATCGGCAACGGGATCTTGCAACAACCGCGCCATCTCGGCACGGCCTGCTGCAAAACCGTAGGCACCGGCAAAACTGGCGCCAATCTGCAGCCCATGCTCAGCTGCTGCGGCCATGAACCCGGCCAGCCGGTCTTGCGTGGTCGAAGCCTGTTCCGGCCCGCCCATAAAGCCCAGACGACGGTAGCCCCTCGCGATCAAAGTCTCCGCCGCCATCCGCCCTGCACCGACGTTGTCGATCCCCACGACATGCACATCCGGGACTTCTGACGCCCGGCCAAACGTGTGAACCACTGGCAAAGCCGCATCGCTAAAGGCCCGCGCAAAGCCATCTGGCAGATGCGAGGTGGCGACGATGACCCCCTCAACCGAATACTGCCGCAATAATTGTACCGAGCGGGCCGGGTCGGTCTCATCGGACAGGTTGACCAGCAAGGGGCGTAACCCCTGCTCTTGAATGATGCGGGTGAACAGGTCAAAAATCTGCAGAAAGACGGGGTTGTGAAAATTGTTCGACACAAGGCCAACCAGATGGGTCTTTCGGGTCGTCAAGCTACGGGCCAACATATTGGGGCTGTACCCTAACTCTGCCGCAGCCTTTCCTACCTTGCCCCGCGTTTTTGGCGAGACCGATGCCCCTTCAGTAAACGTCCGCGAAACCGCCGCACGCGATACGCCCGCGAGTTCTGCCACATCTTTTAAGGTGATCGCCATTCCGTACTGTATCCAAATGCATAGCACTCTTCAAATCAACCTAAGCCGCCAAGCCCTCGTTGTCATTGAGCATGTTGGCTGGAGTGGAGTGTGAAACCGTCAAGCTGGCCAAAGTCTTTTGCAACTGAACGCGTGCGGATGGAGATTTTCGAATGGCAACGATCGGACCCGAGCCTGCGTGCAGGTGGCTCTACTGAAAGACCGCTTTTCGCCCTTTGCGCCATAACCCTACCGCCATCCAAGTGCTCCCCAGCCTGCGTAACCTGTTTCAGCGCCTCGGCGCCCAGACCTGCGGGCTAGGGTCAGATCGCCTGACCGCCCGAGACCTCGATGCGCTGGCCGGTCACCCAGCGATTGGCGTCGAACAAAAGGCTGGCTACCATCGGACCGATGTCTTCTGGCAGCCCGACGCGACCCAGCGCCGTCATGCTGGCGTAAAGCGCGTTCATGTCCGGGTTGTCGCGCATGATTCCGCCGCCGAAATCGGTCTCGATAGCCCCAGGCGCCACAGTGTTCACCGCGATGCCAAGGTCCAGCAGGAACAGGCACAATATGCCCGTGAACGGCGTCACGATGACAGGGGCGATCATCTGCATCCCCTTTTCTTGGGTGACAGCCCCTATCATTGCGACGCGAAGCGCCCTTGCGAGATGACCTGCGGTTGGCCGATCCGCGCGCACGTTAACGGTCGCAATGTGCCGGCTGGCAATTTCGCGCCCTGTCAGCGACGCGCCGCTGTGACGCGGATGGACGGCCGGTTTGCGTTGGCTGCGCTGCCGCGAGGATTTCGGCCATTTCTGCGCTGGCTGTGATCCCTTGAACAAAGGGGCGGTCGTGCATCAGCCAAGGCAACGCGGCAAGAAAGACCCGTCCCTCATAGCCCGCCACACCCTTCAGACAAAAGTTGCCGTTGGTTTCCGGGATTTCTTGCCCCGCCTCCAGGACTGCAGCCCTCAGCGAAGGAAAGGGTAAATCCTTACTGGTCATCGGTTTTTGCCCTCGGGCATCAATGAATACGTCGAACTTGTGCGTCTGCCCTTTTGCCATGATGACCGTGCCTTTTGGGGTGTGATCCAGCTTGTAATCCTCTCCCAACCCCATCACGGACAACACGCCCGCATCCCGCAATGCCAGAAGCCTGCGGATCGATACCGACGGCACCGCGGCGTAGTTGTCGACGAAGACAGTTTTCAATCCTTTGTCGAACCGCTCGCGGTCAGCCTCGGTCAGCTTTGGCACGATCTGTTCAAACTTCTCGTGCATGCGCAGCAAAGCATAGCGCCAGGCCACGGTAACCTTGTGCGCTTTATTCTTCTCGACTTCGGCAAGGTTCTTGCGCGCCCAGCGGAACGGATCCTGAGCAAGCCGTGCTGCAAAGTAGGCATGCTCAACCGTGTCTGCTGTCAGGTCGTCAAGGCCGATCTTGCGGGCATAGTCCGGATCCGCTTGCGCAATTTCTTGCTTCAAAAGCACGAACATCGCATCGAGGGGTTTTGCACTCTCAGCGGCCTTGGTGATGGCCTCAGCCGTCATCACTTCAAGCGGCTTATAGGGGAGCGGGCAGTAGAAATCTGCCTCGGGCAAGACGCCTGTCCAAGACATCAGGGTGACATGCAAACCGGATGCGTCGGTTTCAAACCTCAGATCATCGCCCGATGCGCGAAATCGCCCATGCTGACTGACCACCGCCATTGCGGCGTCGATCGAAGACAGCGACGTGCCCATGATTCCGACGCTCACCGCCGGTATGTCCGCCTGAATTAAGCCCGACCAAGGGCTGGGAAAATAGCGGCGAGTCGCCTCGTCTTCGTCCGGAAAGTCATGCCCAGTGGCAAGGACGATTTGGTCGAATGGCCCCTCCCGCCGTTCGGTCTTGCTCGGACCGCGTCGCGTGACCAGATAAACACTGTCGCTTTCAAACGTGACATCGGTGACAGCGGTTTGCTCTGAGACAGTAACCTTGGACCCCTGATTTACGGCATTTTCACACAGCGTCAGAAACTCATCACGGAAATACTCTCCCACCAGCAGCCGCGGCGTAAACAACCTGTCATGCAAATCATCATGCGTCAAATCATACTGTTTCAGTCTCTCTGCTGATAACGACTCCAGCCAAGCCAGGTAGGTGGTCGTCACTGGGGGCATTTCGATGCTCGCGATATTGGCCAACATAGAGCGGTCTGCATTCTCCGGGGAGTAAGGCATGCCGACCCCGGCTTGGCCGCCACGTTCAAACAGCGAAAATGCGCAGCCTTTTAGTTTTTCGCTCAGCATCTTGAACACGTAAACACCGGTGGGACCCGTTCCCACGATCGCAATCCGACTTTGCACTTTTGGATCCACCTTCTATCAAGCGGCTGACAACGCCAGCGCAGATGGTTGGTTCCGAAAGATGGGCTAAGACGGTTTGTTTTTCGAGGGGACGTGGCCAATGTTGCTTTGTTGAACTGCCCCAAACGACATTGTTGTCTCAAGTGGGCCACAATGGGCAACCCTGCCTAGGCAGCCAAATGCTCATCGAATTGTGGTCCAGCAGTGCCTAGACAACGCGGGGCCTTTGCTCCGCCGTAGTGCGATGCTAGGCTGTGGCAGTCACGGAAAAAGTCATGCCATGAATCACGCAACTCGCAGGTTGCCCGCAAAGCTTTGGCTGGTTGTCACCGTGGCCATGGCTCAGTTTGCGATGCCGGAGCCCGTGCAAGCGGGTTGCAGCGACGGGCCAGCAGCGGCGATGGATTGGACTGGCTGCTCGAAAGAACGGTTGATGCTGAACGGCATGGATATGACAGCGGGCGTCTTTGAGAACGCGTTTCTGTCGGGCACCGGATTTAAAGGAGCCTCAATGGCCGGAGCGAACCTGCAACGCAGTGAATTGGTGCGCAGTTCGTTCTTAGGGGCCGATCTGACCAAGGCTAACCTTGAAAAGTCGCTGGCCAGCCGGTCGGATTTTGGCGGGGCAATCCTGCGCGGCGCACGACTGGTTAAGGCAGAGTTTCTGCGGGTCAACTTTGCTAAACCGGACCTGACCGATGCCGACCTTAGCGGTGGTGATTTTTATCGCAACGATTTCACCGATGCCCAGCTGAGCGGTATGATCTGCAAGACGCGATCATACCGCGCGCTATATTCACCGGGGCCAGGATGAAGGGGACAAATCTTGCGGGTGCCTTTTTGCTGCGCGCGAATTTTGAGAATGTGGACTTGTCGGGAGTGACAGGTCTTGAGCACAAACAACTGGATCTCGCCTGTGGTGATGCAGCAACTCTATTGCCCGCCGGGCTGACCGCGCCCACGCACTGGCCCTGCCCAGAGGACTAAAATTTCCAATGGACCCAGCCGTGCGGTCTGGCCGTCAGTTGCTTGGTTGCTGCGGGGACAACGACGTAGGCATGAGTCGTTTCTGGCAGCGAGTTCGGAGCAATCCTCCAAAACCGTGCTCTAACGCTTGGTTCGATTTTGGGCCGGGTCTTCGCTGAATTGAACGGCAGCTGTGTAAGATTGCTACATGGTCGATGCCGCGTAAGCAAATGGCAGCTTTCCGCCCGACGAGCTTGAGATAAGCAAGAATGTGGTAAGCGTTCATTGCCGGACTGGCGGGAGACAGGGTGGGACCGGGGGTAGGAGGAAAATCTATGCCTTCCGAAACCCTTCCAATCGTCGTCCCGCGCCGTCCTGCATGGAGCAAGGGGCGGATCGTCGGACAAAAGCGCCCCTTGGCACCCAAGCATGTCTGGTCAATCGGGGTCCGACTCGAGATGGCTGACAACGGGCGCGATCTGGCCCTGTTCAACACGGCCATCGGCCCGACCATCTGCCGCGCATCGAACAGGTGATCGAACCCGCGCGGAAGGTCTGCCCCTGCGGTTGCACCGACATGGTGAAGATCGGCGAGGATCGGGTCGAACGGCTGGACATCGTTCCTGCCCGGTTCTAGGTCATTGTCATGGTCCGCCCCCGCTATGCCTGCTGCCGTTGCGATGCAGGCGTCATACAGGCCGACACGCCAAACTGGCTGATTGAAGGCGGGTTGCCGACCGAGGGCACGCTCGCCCACGTCGCCGTCTCCAAATATGCCGACCACTTGCCGCTTTATCGCCAGTGTCAGATCTGCGGCCGGGGTGGCGTGAAACTGGACCGGTCCACCCTGGAAAACTGGCGTGGCGTGGCGGCTTATCATCTAGCGCCGGTCGTCGACCGCATGCTGGTCCACGTCAAACGGTCCGGCCGCCTCTTCATGGACGAGACGCGGGCACCGGTCCTCGATCCCACCAAGACCGGCTACCTCTGGGCCGTCACACGCGATGAGCCGACGAAAAAGATTGCCTGTACGCTATGTCATCGAGCAACGCACTAAGGCGCACGGCGACGAAGCCGGGGGCGTCGCCCTCGGTGTAAAATCGCCGCATCATTGCGGCATATTGATCTTCCGTCGGACGTAGGGCGAGCCGGGCGCCATCTTCTGTTTCCGCGACCACGATCGCCTCGACATCACCAATAACGCGAACACAAAATGTTCCGCG
>JBKJTI010000158.1:0-4239 GCA_046590425.1 Cypionkella sp.
GGGCTTGGCTGGATGGGGATCGCTTTGAGCGATCGTCGGCCGGGTTTGCGGCCAACGATCAAGGGGTTTGCGCGGGAAATTACAGCAAGCGCACGGCCATACCGCCGTCTACGGCAAGGGCTGCGCCTGTCACGAAGCTGGCGCGGTCTGACAGCAGGAACAGGGCGGCTTGCGCGATCTCGGTCGGGGTGGCCATGCGCTTCATCGGGTGCAGGTTGGCGATAAAATCATGGGTGCCAGGGTCGTCGCCTGCCAAAGCAGTTTTGGTGCCGCCGGGGAGGATGGCGTTGATGCGGATGGCTTCGGCGGCATGATCAGCGGCCAAGGATTGCACCAGGCCGATCAGCCCGGCTTTCGACGCTGCATAGGCGGCCATGCCGGGCAATCCGCTGTTGCTAAAGCCGACGAAGGATCCGGTGAACACCAGCGATCCGCCGCCGCGTTTGGCGAGCGCGGGGAGTTGGGCTTTGGCGCAGAAGAAGGCGCTGCTGAGATTGGTGGCGAGGACGTTGTGCCAGTTCTCGGTGGCCATGGCGGGCAGGGGAACCATATCGCCGATGATGCCCGCGTTGTTGAACGCGCCGTCGAGGCCGCCGAAATGGCTTTCGGCGAGGTCTACCAGCGCTGTGGCGTAGGTCTCATCCGTGACATCGCCTGCGAGGCAGATGGCTTTGCCGCCGCTTTCGGTGATCTGGTCGACAAGCCGCTGCAACTCGGGTTGGCGGCGTGCGCCGAGCACCAGTTGCGCGCCCTCCGCTGCGAATAGCAGGGCGGCGGCGGCACCGATGCCGCTGCTTGCGCCGGTGATCAGGATGGTTTTGTTGTTGAGGTCCATGGTCATGCCTTTCCGTTTTGTATGACGGGGACTTAGGCGGTGAGGGTTTCGTGCAGCGACCCGTATCTTGCGGTTGTGGCGCAGGGGATGGAGAATGCGCAGGAAACGGGCCGGGCATTGGCTAGAGGTCGAGAGCAGGCGTCTGGCTTAGCGCCGACGATCACTCCGCAAGGCTGCGATAGCCGCCGTTCCAGTAGATCAAAGCGCCCGCGCCGGGGTTGGTGCGGATGGCTTGGACGCGGCCGATCAGGATGGAATGGGTGCCACGGTCGATCATTTCTTCGATGCTACAATCGAAGGCGGTGGGCGCACCTTTCAGCAGGCGGACGCCCGTTACGGCGGTTTCCCATTCGGCACCGTCATAGCGCGCGAGGCCCTTGGTGCCGTTGAAGCCGGAGAAGCGTTCGGCGACGCCCTGATGGGCGGCCCCAAGGCTGGACCAGCCGAAGCTGCCGGTTTCTTTCAGCACGGGCCAACTGGACGAGTTGCGGTTGACGCAGGCCAGCAGCAGCGGCGGTTCGGCGGAAAGGGAAATGGCGGAGGTGACGATCAGACCGGTGGCGGCCTCGGCTTGCCCGGTGGTGATCAGGCTACAGTTGCCAACGAAAGCGCGCATGGCGTCGCGGAAGTGCTTGGGCGTTGGTTCGGACATAGAGCACTCGCGGTTTGGGCGGCACCGCGTTGGGGCGGTGCCGCAAGGAATCAGCGGCCCAAGCCGTCAGCGGATGCCCGCCTCTTGCAGTTTTGGCAGCACAGTATCGCGGAAATAGGGGAATTCCTTGACATAATCCACAAAGGAAAGCGTGGTGCCTGCAAATCCGGTGGCGTGCAGTTTCAGGATACCCTCGGCCACATCATCCGGGGTGCCAACCAAGGGGAAGCCGCCGTGGCCCATGGCGAACAGGTGTTTGATCTGGGCCAGCAAATCATGCGGGAAGCTTTGGGCATGGGCGAATTGCAGGTTGACCAGATTGTCCACCGCTGCGGTGTCTGTATTGGCGACGGCGGTGTGGTGCAGGAAGGCTTCGGCCTCGTCCCGCGATGGGCGGCAGATCACATGAGAGAAGGTCAGCACGTCAATCTTGCGGCCTTTGGTCTTGGCTTGCGCCTTCAGGTCAGCGATTTCCCCAACCGAGCGGGAGAGATCAATCGCCGGTGTGAACAGGAAATCGGCGTTGTCGGTGGCAAAGTTGCGCCCTTGCGGCGAGCCAGCGGCGTTAATGATTGGCACGGAACCACGGATCGGGGCGGGATCGCCCTTGATCTGCTTGGCTTTGAAATAGGTGCCGTTCCAGTCGAAATGCTCTTTTGAGGCCCACAGCTTGCGCACCAGATCGAACCATTCCTGCGCATAAGCGTAGCGGGTTTCGTGATCATCGGGCAGGGTGAGGCCGAGGGCTTCGTATTCGGGCTTGTTCCATCCTGCGACGATGTTGAGGCCCGCGCGGCCATGGCCGATCTGATCAATGGTGGCGATCTGTTTGGCGACCACGGCGGGGTGGTTGGCGACGGTATGGATGGTGGCGAACACCGCGATGTTCTTGGTGGCGGCCAGCAGACCTGCGGCCCAAGTCATGGTTTCCAGCACGTTGCCGTGGAAATCGGTCTCGCCGCCGTAGCCAATCCAGCGGGCGATGGGCAGCATGAAGTCGATGCCCGCTTCATCCAGCATTTTGGCGAGGGTGAGGTTGTTGTCCCAGGAATTGTCCCAGCGCTCGGCAATTTTGGTGGGGGTCATGCCGGAGGAGCAGTTGGAGGAAAACGTGCCCAAGCGAAAGCGGTCGCCCGAGAGCATCGGGTTGGTGGTCATGGTGGGACTCCCTGTTAGGATGATTTTATGTTATATTTTATGATTGAAAGTCTATCCTAAATTCGCATTGCGTCAATGGGTTTGGCGGTTGAGGATGCAGCGTGGCAAGGGGCTGGGGTGATAGTGGAAAAAAAGGTTCAAACTCAAAATGATACCAGTGCGCAGGCGCTGGATTACCGCTGGCATCTGGCGGAAACGGCGGTTGAGGTTGAGGTGACCGAGCTGGAATTCGCGCTGATGCGGGCGTTTGAGGGATTCGGGCGCTGGCAGTCGGAATGTCTGGCGGGGGTGTGCGAGATGCCAGCCTCGGGCCCGGAGAACGCGCTTTTGCACATCATTCGGATGCATGACCGCCCGAAAAGCATCAAGGAACTGGCGCGGCTGGCGAACCGCGATGATGTGCCGAACATCCAGTATTCGCTGCGCAAGGTGATTGGCGCGGGGCTGGTGGTGCGCAAGGGCGCGGGGCGGTCGGGGGTGACGTATGAGGTCACGGGCGAGGGGCGGCGGGTGACGGATGATTACGGCGCGCTGCGGCGGCGGCTGTTGCTGGCGGAGTTGGGGAATTTGCCGGGGTTCTCGACAAGGCTGGCCGAGGCGGCGCGGGTGTTGAACGTGCTGACCGGGATTTATGAGGAAGTGGCGCGGGTGGCCGCCACGCATCGGCGGGCCTAGAGCGGGGTCAGGCGGTGGAAGGCGCTTTGGGCGTAGATCAAGGCTGGGCCCGCGCCATGGGTGAGGCTGGTGATCTGGCCGATGAAGATGCTGTGCGATCCGGCTTGCAGGGTTTCGCTGACGATGCAGCAGAAGGTGAGGGCGGCGTCTTGCAGGATGGGGATGCCGTGGGGGTCGTCGTGCCAGTTGCCGGTAGTGAATTTGTCGGCTCCGGTTGCGCCAGAGGCTCCGGCGAAATGCAGGGCGAGCGGGCCGCCATCGCCGGGCAGCAGGTTGACGTTGAAGCGGCCGGTTTCGGCGACGGCGGTGCAGGTGCCGGTTTGGCGGTTGAGGCAAACCAAGAGGCTGGGCGGATCGGCGGTGACGGAACAGACGGCGGTGGCGGTGATGCCGCGCCTGTCTTCCGCGCCGGGGCCAGCGCTTGCGGTGACGATGGTGACGGCACCCGGAAAGCGGGCCATCGCGGCGCGGAAGGACTGGGTGTCGATCACGCTCATCTCAGGCGGCTTTCAATGCGGCCAGATAGCTGGCGGCGGCGTCGGGATCGGCGAACCACGGGAAGAAATCGCGCGGATCGTCAAAGCCGTTGGCCATGCGCGCGGCGAGTTTTGGCAGGCCTTGGGCGTTGCCCATGATGTCAAGGATGAAGGGCGGCGGCGGTTGCAGCAGCATGTTGGTCCAGCCGACCACCCATTGCGCGTAATCCCAGAACTGATCGAAGGTGGCCTGCATCCAAGCGGCATCGAAGGGGCGGTCGCCGTGGTTCAGGATGCGATTGAGGTAGATCGCGGCGGCTTTGGCAGCGTTGTTGGAACCCTGCCCGGTGATCGGATCGTTCAGGCAGACCGCATCGCCGAGGCCCAGAACGCGGCGGCCTGAGGGCAGGGTGGCGACCGGGTGACGCACGGTGGGGGCGAAG
>JBKJTI010000284.1:0-8776 GCA_046590425.1 Cypionkella sp.
AACAAAGAACGCAGATCGGTCACGGAATCGAGCATGGGGGCCTCCATTGTCACGGGTTGCCCCTGCTTGCCCGCTCTGGACTTAAAAGTCCACATCCTCCACCAATGCTGGACCTAAAGCTGGCGGCAAACTGGAGAGATACCGATGGACATGACCCGCGAATATCAGAACGGCGCTTTTATTCCGGGGTCCGATGCGTTGCCCGCCCTGTGGGCAACGAAGGCCGCCGCGTTCCGCAACAGTCTTTCGGATCGCGCCCGGATTGATCTTGCCTATGGTCCCGCCTCGCGCAACCGCTTCGACTTGTTCCTGCCCGAATCCAAGCCCAAAGGCCTGATGATCTTCATTCACGGTGGATACTGGCTGGAAACCGACAAGAGCCTCTGGTCCCACCTCGCCACCGGAGCCATCCAGCGCGGCTGGGCTTGTGCCCTGCCCGGCTACACCCTCGCCCCCGAAGCCCGCATCGCGCAGATCACCGCCGAAGTTGACGCCGCCATTACCGCAGCCTGTGCCTTGATAGCAGGTCCGCTCGTGATCACCGGCCATTCCGCAGGCGGCCACCTCACCGCCCGCATGGGCAACCCCGACCGCAGCGCCGCCCTGCAAGCCCGCCTCACCCGCATCGTGCCCATCTCGCCGCTGGCCGAGCTTGAACCGCTGTCCCAAACCGAGATGCAAACCAACCTGCAGCTCGACCCGCCCGAAATCGCGGCAGAAAGCCCCGCGCGACACGCCCTGACCACCCAAGCGCATATTTGGGTCGGCAGCGACGAGCGCCCCGCCTTCCTGTGGCAAGCCCGCACCCTGTCAGAAAACTGGAACTGCCCTTGGACGGTTGATCCCGGCACTCACCACTTCAACGTGATTGACGCTCTGGAAGACCCGAAGTCGCCCCTGACGCAAATCTGCCTCAACGGCCTCTAAGCTCATCCTCTGTGCTCAAATATCCTCAGGGGTGAGCGTGAAGCGCGAGGGGCAGAATGCCCCTGATTTTTCCCAAAAATCGCGCACGGCTAGCTGTTGGCGTGCATCCGCTCAATATAGGCGCGCATTTCTTCTGCCTCGTGCCGCGCATCGCGCAGGCCTTCCATCGCGGCGCGCAATTCGGCTTCGGTCTGGGCGATCTGGTTCATCAACTCACCCTCACGGCTTTCCAGATAGACAATCGCCTGATCGCGCATCTCCTCGGCCTCGTGCAAAGATTGCGCCATACGGTCCATTTCCGCCATATCGCCGCCCGCAACCCGGGTAAAGCGGTGCAGCAGCCAATAGGTGAACCAGCCCGCCGCAAAGGCCAGCAGCAGGATGACGGCGGTGGCCGCAATAAATTCGGTGCGGTTCATAGCGGCATTCCCAATATTACTCTGACTTCTTCGGCCGTGACTTCGGCGGGATGGTTTTTTTCTGTGGCGCCACCGAGGGGCTGGTATCGCCCGAAAAATTCGGCCCTTCCTGCGCGGCATTGACCTCACCTTGTGCCGCATCCGAACCTTGCGCCGCCGTTGCTGCCGCCTTACCCGAATCAGGCGAAGCGGGCTTCGGCGCCCCGATCAACCGGAACTCAATCCGCCGATTGGCCTCACGCCCCGCTTCTGTGCCATTGTCGGCCAAGGGATCAGCCTCGCCATAGCCGCGCGCCACCATGCCCGACACATCAATCTGCCGCCCTTGCAAGGCCAGGACCACGGTTTCCGCCCTTGCCTGCGATAACGCAAGGTTGCCCCCATCCGAGCCCTGCGCATCGGTATAGCCCGCCACCTCCAGCTTCACGCCAGGGCAGGATTTCAGCACATCGGCCAACGCCTTCATCACGCCACTGGCAGCCGAGGCGATTTCGGCTGAGCCCGGCGTGAAAGTGATCTTCTGCCGCGCCACCACATCATCGACATCCTGCGCACATTCTTCCGGCGTCGGGATGCCTGCCAACGGATCCAGCGCCTTGTCATATTTCACATCGACCTTAAAGGTCTGGCCCTGACCTAGCTTCTCGGAAAGAATCTGCGAAATCCGCACCTTGGCAGATTGCGACCCGGTGATGCCTTTCAGCTCCACCGTATCGGCGCGCACAAGCAGCGCGCCGTTGTCCAACTCGCCTAACGCCTGCAGCCCAGCCAGCACCCGCAAAGGCCACCCGGTCGGAAGGTCAGGGTCCATCCGCGTCGCAAGGTAAGTGTTGCTGCCGAACTCCGCCTTGGCAAAGCTGTCAACGGCCTTGCGCAGCACATCATCGGTCAAGCGGCCCCGCATTTCCAGCCGATGCGTCTCGGGCGCGAGCGTCGCGGTGAACTCCGCAGGCCCAATCGCCCCCCCGGCAGACTTCTTCTCCAGCGTGGCTTTTAGCGAGAACACATCCGGCAGCGCAGCGCCCAACTCGCCCACCACCCGGTCAAAATCCGCCTGCGGTACGTCCGTGCCCGCCAGCAGCGTGACATCGGCATCAGCGAAGGTCAGCGTCGCACTTTGCAACTGCGCCACAGCCTTGATCCCGGCGATGGTGGCATCAGCCCAACGGGGCGTCGGCACACCCAAACCAATCGTGCAACTGTTGCGGCCCACAGCACCAGCAGCCCCCGCTGCCGCCAAAATCTTCGCCCGCGCCACTTCGGTATCCGCCGAACACGCATCAAACCGCGCGCCCTCCGCATCCTTCACAAAGCGTAGCGTGAACGGGGTCAGTACAGGGCGTGGCGCGGAAATCTCAATCGTCACCGCCAGCCCCGCTGGCTTTGCGCTGTTCAACTGCTGCTCAAAGCTGCGTTTTTCGGCCTCAGAACTGGCAATCGCGGTGATCGCCACCTGATCTGACGCCACTGAAATCTTTGATCGCGGCAACATGCTCAGCGCGTTCAACCCATAGGTCAGCGCCGCATCCCAACCTGCGGGCGCAGGATAGGCCGCCGTCTCCAGCATGTCCGACAGCGGAATATCCGGGGAAAGCGCCTGTGCGGCATCCTTAACCCCTTGCAGCGCATCACTTTCCGGCAAAAGCCCGATCAGTTGGATGCCATCATCATTGCGCAACATTTCCACCGAGAACCGCGGCGCTTCGATGGCCTTGACCGGAGTCACCTCCAGCCGGTCGCGAATCCGCGACGAATCGATCAGCCCGCCCACCAGATTGACAACCTTGTACCGCAGTGCCTCGGTCGGAGCGGTGCCACTGAGGTGAATTTGCAAGCCATCCGGGGCAACGCTGGCAAAAGTGATACCCTCGGTCAGCAGCATGGATTTCACCGCACGGGCCGAAATATTCTCAACCAGCACAGCCGCACCCCAGGCCACCAATACCGAAACCGCCCCCGCTGCAACAAAGGCGCAGGGGGCAAGATACTTCGTGGGAAGCTGGGCAAGGCTAAGATTGGGCAATGTCACCACGGGGTCATTCAACTCGGTCTGTCAGAGGGACGAGCGACGGAAGGCCAGCCGTCCGATCCCGGTCTGCATAAAGCGCGCGTCCCCCCGGATCAATCAAAGGAACACCGCAACGGCAAGAAACAGCGCAGGAATCAGGCCCGCATTGCGGTTAGATAGAAACAATCGCCGACATTGCGCCGGATCGTCGATGTTCAGGCCACGCAACTGCCACGCCATATGCCAGCCAAACCCCCAGACCCCGGCCAAAGCCACAATCAATGCAAGCACCTCGCTGGGGGGAATCGGGACGGAGATTACTGCCGCCGCCATCAAAACCACCGCCACCACCATGAACCCGCGCAGCCAAACCCGCGAGTTGTCACCAAACAGTCGCGCCGTCGATTTCACCCCGATCAGCGCATCATCCTCACGGTCCTGATGGGCATAAATCGTGTCGTAGAACAGCGTCCAAGCGATGCCCGCGCCATAAAGCAGCACCGCAGGCAACCGGACCTCGCCCGCATGGGCCGCATACACCAACACAGCGCCCCAGTTGAAAGCCAGCCCCAGAAACGCCTGCGGCCACCATGTAAAGCGTTTGGCAAATGGATAGATCAACACCAATGCCAAGGATGCCACGCCCAGTCCAATCGCCAACCAGTTGTAAGTGAACAGAATTACCGCAGCCAGCGCCGCCTGAACCGCCATCCACACCAGCGCCGCCGTCACCGTCGCCGCGCCAGACGGCAATGGCCTGCTGCGCGTCCGCGCTACACTGGCGTCGATCTCACGATCCGCAATATCGTTCCAAGTGCACCCCGCGCCCCGCATCAGGAAAGCCCCCAGCGCCGATGACACCGCCAGCCACACATCCCACAACCGGAAACCATCGCTCAACCCTGCCAGCGCAATCGCCCACCAGCACGGGATCAGCAAAAGCCACGTTCCAATCGGGCGATCCGCACGGCTTAACCGCAGATAGGGCCGCGTCACCGGCGGCGCAAAGCGATCCACCCAGTTGTCTTTCGGCGCATCCGCCACCGTGGCCTCTGGTTTTTCCGCAAACTCAGACATAGATTCCCCGGCATGACAGAAGCAAAAATCCGCCTCTTTGTAGATCAGGCTTTGGCGCATGGGCAAGCCGTGGCCGTCAATGCCGATCAGGCCCACTATCTTTTCAACGTAATGCGGCTTGCCCGCGGCGCGCCCGTCTCCTTGTTCAATGGCCGCGATGGCGAATGGCGGGCCGAGATTGCCGAGGCTGGCAAACGCGGCGGCATCCTGATCTGCGACCGCCTCACCGCCCCCCTACGCCTGCCCCCCGACCTTTGGCTTGCCTTCGCGCCGATCAAAAAGGCCCGCACCGATTTCATCGTCGAAAAGGCCACCGAACTTGGCGCCGCCCGCATCATCCCGGTGCAAACCCGCCACACCAACGCCGAACGCATCCGCCAAGACCGCCTGCAAGCCCACGCGCTAGAGGCCTCCGAGCAATGCGGGGCCACCTCCGTCCCCGAAGTCAGCGACCTGACCAGCTTGGATAAATTTCTCACCACCCTGCCCGCCGACCGCAAACTGTTGTGGTGCGACGAAGCCATGCTCGGCCAAGCCCCCGCGCTTTCCGGGCCAAAAGGCGAAAAATGGGCCATCCTGATTGGCCCCGAAGGCGGCTTCTCAGCCGATGAGCAAACCCGCCTGCGCGCCCTGCCGCAAATTCGCCCCACCGCCCTTGGCCCCCGCATCCTGCGCGCTGACACCGCCGCCGTCGCCGCTCTGACCCTGTGGCAAGCCGCATTGGGCGATTGGGCATGATCCGCCCCGAATTCCTCGCCATGCTGCGCCGCTTCGCAGAAGTGATCTGGGCCGCGGCCATCCTCGGTTTCGGCCTCTGGCTGATCGGCCTCGGTGGCTACCTGCTCACCCCCGTCGGCACTGCCATTGGTGCGTTTGGCGTCGCCTGGGGTCTCCTTGCGCAGCGCCGCCTGCGCTTTGCCCAAACCGTCGACGCCCCCGGTGTGGTCGAGGTGGACGAAGGCCAGATCGGCTATCTTGGCCCGCAGACCGGCGGCTATGTCTCAATCCCCGAACTGACCGAGCTGCGCCTGCTCTCGCTGCGTGGCCGCCGTGTCTGGCGCTTGAAGCAAGCCGATGGCCAAGCCCTGCTGATCCCGGTCGATGCCACCGGAGCCGACAAATTGTTCGACGCCTTTGCTAGCCTTCCAGGCATGAACACCCTCGCCCTTGTTGCCGCCCTAGACGCCAAACCCAACACTGGGTCCACCCATCTGGCGCTTGCCGCCGAAACTACAACCATTTGGCACCGCCCCGCTGTCGGAGCACTTTCCCAACAGTGAACGTATTGTAACACAGCGCGGCCTCTCTTGACTTGGCGCTTGCGCCGCTTCACCAGTTGCATCCTGAAATTTCCAACGCGAAAGGGCCCTGCCCCATGTCGATTCCTCAGTCCGGCGGTGGCCCCATCGAAGACTTTGCGCAACTCGCCCAGATGATGGCCGATGGCTGCAAGCCGAAAGCCGATTGGCGCATCGGCACCGAACATGAGAAATTCGGCTGGCTGACCGATACCCGTGCGCCGCTGCCCTATGCGGGCGACCGCTCAATCTCCGCCCTGTTCGCGGGCCTGCAAGGCTTCGGCTGGGCTCCGGTGCTGGAGGCTGACAATGTCATCGGCATGACCCGCAATGGTGCCAATATCTCACTGGAACCGGGCGGCCAGTTTGAACTCTCCGGCGCACCCTTGGAGAACCTGCACCGAGGCGCTGCCGAGTTGCAGAACCATCTGGATGAGGTTCGCAGCATTGCCGAGCCGCTTGGCATCAAATTCATGGGGATCGGGGCCGCGCCAGAATGGTCGTCTGAAACCATGCCCGTGATGCCAAAAGGCCGCTACCGCCTGATGACCGACTATATGGGCCGTGTCGGCACACACGGAACCCAGATGATGTATCGCACCTGCACCGTGCAAGTGAACCTCGACTATGCGTCAGAGGCCGATATGGCGAAGAAACTGCGCGTGGCCTTGGCATTGCAGCCGGTGGCGACCGCGCTGTTCGCCTCCAGCCCGTTCTTCGACGGCAAGCTGAACGGTCACAAATCATGGCGCAGCCGCATATGGCGCGGCTTGGACAACGCCCGCACCGGGATGCTGCCCTTCGCTTTCGACCAAGGCTTCGGTTTCCAGCAATATGTCGATTGGGTCTTGGATGCGCCGATGTATTTCGTCTACCGCGATGGAAAATATATCAACGCGTTAGGCCAGAGGTTCCGCGATTTCCTCGCCGGAAAGCTGCCTGCGCTTCCGGGCGAAAAGCCCACTCTGTCCGACTGGGCCGACCATATGACCACCGTATTCCCCGAAGCCCGCGTGAAGAAGTACATCGAGATGCGCGGTGCCGATTGCGGCGACCAAGCCCATATCGACGCGCTGCCCGCCTTCTGGGTCGGCCTGATGTATGACGATGCCGCCTTGGACGCCGCATGGGATCTGGTGAAAGGCTTCGATACAGAAACCCGCGAAGCCCTCCGCGTCGGCGCCTCCGTCAGCGCCCTGCAAGCCGAAGCCAATGGCGTGAAACTGCTGGACCTCGCACGAGCCGCCGTAGGCCTGTCGCACGCAGGCCTCGCCGCCCGAGGCCTTGACGAGCAACGCTACCTCGCCCCCCTGGTGCAAAACCTCGCCACCGAGAAAACCCAAGCCGACCGCTTGCTGGACCTCTACAACGGAGCATGGGGCAAAAACCTGACGCCAATCTACGAAGCCTCAAGCCTCTAGGTTTTCACATTGGCCCAAATATCCCCGCCGGAGGCTCCTTAGGCAAAGTCCGGATGCCTCCGGCGGGAGTATTTCAAAAAGAGCAAATCCTTTAGGCCTTCTTTGCCCCGATCTTCGGCTCGGTCCCAGCCTTGAGGCGCAGCAAATTTGGCCAATGTTTGACGTAGATGAGCACAGTCAACAGGAACACCAGCACAAGCATATGGCCCTGATCGAACAGGAACAGCCAAAACCCCGACAATGCTGCAGCCACCAGCGCAGCCAGTGACGAAATCCGCCAAACAGCCGCCCCTAACGCCCAAGTCGCACAAGCGGCCAACCCCACCGGCCAAGCCAACGCAAGCAGAGTGCCGAGGAAGGTCGCTACCCCCTTGCCGCCCTTGAACCCCAGCCAAACCGGGAACAGATGACCCAGAAACGCCGCCAGTGCCGCCAGTTGTGCGGCATCCTCGCCCACCGCATACCGCGCCATCAGCACGGAAATGCCCCCCTTCGCCGCATCCAGCAGCAGCGTCGCCAAAGCGGCACCCTTATTCCCCGTCCGCAGCACATTGGTCGCGCCTATGTTCCCCGACCCAATCGAGCGCAAATCGCCCAAGCCTAAGCTGCGCGTGATCACCACGCCAAACGGCACCGACCCTAGCAGATAAGCCAGTACAGCCACCAAGGCCAAAACCGACGGCGAAGAAACAATCTCTGGCATCACCTACCCCTGATAAACCGCGTGGCCCGCGACATAAGTTGCCAGCACCTTACCCTCCATCCGGCAGCCGTCAAACGGCGTGTTCTTGGATTTCGAATGCAATTTGAACCGATCCAGCAAGTAAGGCGCATAGGGGTCGAACAGCACGAGATCCGCCGGAGCCCCCACCGAAAGCCGCCCCTGCGGCAACCCCAACCGCTTCGACGGGTTCAGCGACAACGCCCGGAACAAAGTCGGCAAATCCAATTGCCCCGCGTGATACAGCCGAAGCGCGGCGGGCAACAACGTCTCCAACCCCACAGCCCCCGAAGCGGCCTCCTCAAACGGCAATCGTTTGGATTCCTCATCCGCTGGCGTATGAAACGACCCGATCACGTCGATCAGCCCCTCGGCCACCGCCTGCACCAGCGCCATCCGGTCTTCTTCCGAGCGCAGCGGCGGGGTGAACTTGAAGAACGTGCGGTAGTTGCCGACATCGATCTCATTCAGCGTCAGATGGTGGATAGACACCCCTGCCGTCAAATCAAACCCATTCGCCTTGGCGCGCTCCAGCGCAGGCAAACTGCGCGCCGTGGTGATCTGATCGGCGTGATAGCGCACCCCTGTCATCTCAACCAAGCCCAGATCACGGTCGAGCCCAATCCGCTCCGCCATTGGTGAAACCCCCGGCAACCCGCGCAAACTTGCGAATTTACCGCTGGTCGCAGCCGCCCCCGCCGACAACCCCGGCTCTTGCGGATGCCCGATCACCAAGGCCCCCAAAGACCGCGCATAGGTGAACGCCCGCGACAGCGCCTTGGTATCGCTGGAAACCTTGAACACATCGGTAAACGCCACAGCACCCGCATCGAGCAGAAAGCCGATCTCGGTCATCTCATGCCCCAACCGCCCCTTGGTCAGCGCCGCCATATGCCGGATCCGCA
>JBKJTI010000231.1:0-2985 GCA_046590425.1 Cypionkella sp.
CACAAATCATGAAAATCTGACGCCTTTTCAACAAAATCTTCCCATGACGTGGCTAAGCGCTCCCAGTCCTGATCGCCGTCTCGCTCACTGATACGCAACAGCCTGCGCTCAGCTTCCCGTGCCTCTTTCAGCGTCAGCCCGAACGCCACATGCGACTTGGCTGCCGAAACAACCGCCCGCGCGATCCAATTTCGTTTCTCCGCATCCTCGAAATCCCCGGCCAGCGTGCCCGTCCGCCCGCTGGCAAGCTCAGCCACAACTCCCTTACCATAGCGCTGCCGCAACTCTTCGGCGAACCGTTCCGCATGGGCATCCCCCCGGAACTCCACCTTCCCATCAGCCTGCATGATGCGCCCCATTGACCCGAGGGCGCGCAGCAACCGGTCATTCTCAAGAACCACCTCATGCGTTCGGACCTGATCGATCAGCTTTCCCGCCGCTTTATAGAAGCCTTCAAGATCATCGACGACCTTCCGGCTTTGATCCGGGTTGCGAAGGTCAGCACGCCGCCGTCCGGACACCGCCAGCAGGTCACTGCGCACCCAGTCGCGTTCTTCCCAGGCGTTGGCAGCGCCAGTTTCTAGCCGCTCAGCCATACGATCCCCGCTGAGACCCAATGCCACCGCTTTGCTGATGATGTCCGCTTTCAGCCGATCCGCGGCCCCTGGCTGGAGATCGACGACCTCCCGACCCCGTGTCACCTGATCACCTGCGATACCCGATGCATAGAGCTTTGACTGCGGCAGCATCTGCAACAGTTGAGCGCCACGAGCGTCACCCAGTCCCTTGGCGATGTCGATGGCATAGCCATAAAGCTCGTCGCGCATTTCCTTGCACTCGGCGACCGGCATCTTCCGGATCTTGTCCTCCGCCTCAGCCATCCAGCCGCTGAAGTGCCTGCCCAGATCAGCCCGCTCCGACGTGGCCGCCTCTGACGGAAAAGGCTGCAGCACCCCGCCCCGCCGCAGGGCATCTTCCGCCTTGGCGATCTTTTCACCAATTTCTGGCAGGCCCGTCAGCGCCGCCACATGCTGGAGACTGCGCATGGCATCTGCCGTGCGCGCCATCGTGGCCAGAGCATCCTCCAGCGCCTTGCCCTCACGCGGCCGTTCCTCGGGTGCCCGGCCCTCGACCCGCGCGCGTTCAATCTCGGCCCGCGACGGCCCATAGGTGAGCAACCCCCGCTCAGCCCGCGAGGTGGCATCCAGAAACACGCCTTCCTCGGCCGCGATCGCCACCATACGCTCCTTCATGACCTCGAGAGTGAAGGCGTGCTCCTTGGCCATGAAAAACCAGCTGTCGTTCACGGTGCCCCGGTTGTTGATCACCATGTGGACATGCGGATGCGCCTTGTCGGTGTGCAGCGCCGCGACATAGGACCAGACATCATCCTGATGCTCGCCCGATTGGAACATCTCGAAGGCCCAGGCCTCGGCGATCAGCTTCGCCTTTTCCGGCCGGACATGGGACGGGAAGCTCATCAGCAGATGCGTGGTGTGGCCGTTCTTGGGCGAGCCGCGCCAATCCTCGAGCCAGTCGCCAACGATGTCGTTGCGCTCGTCCTTGGTCAGGCCCTTGGCATCCGCATCCAGCACGACCCCGTTGCCGAAGATCGACGCTGACTTTGAGAACAGATAGTCCATCTGGGCTGCCAGTTCCTTGGCGTTCGCTGTGCCACCCTTGCCAATCTTCTTCAGCACCGCCGCGTTCGACCCCATTGAGAACCGCCACAACTGGCTCGCCCGCGTCGAGAAACTGAATCCGCGCTTGGCGAATGGGGCATTGCCTGTTTTCACCTTGCCCTGCTGCGGGCGTAGGAAGTTGATCTCGCCGAGAACCGCCTCTGCCAACCCGATGGGACGCGACCCCAGCTTAACCATGGCGCAGCCCCTCAGCCTCGGCAAACTTGCGGAACAGCACCACGCCCTGCCGCCGACGCTCGGCAATGATCTGGCTCAGGGCCTTGGCAACTATCGGCAATGACCGGCGCAACTCATCCACCGACGCCCACTGCGCCTTGACCATCGGCGCCCTGCCCCGGTTCGCGGCCAGGGCAATTTGGTTCACGTTGGTGCCGATCTTGCCCAGCTCGTAGCGGATCTCCTCGAGCTTCGCGCTGTCTTCCCGGCTGAACTCGAGGAACCCCGAGGCCATCCGCACCACCGACCGCACCCCATCGGACCGGGATTTCGCGCCGAGCTGGGTGCAAAGCGCGTCGAAGGCATGAAGTTCCTCTGCGGGCAGGCGGCAGCTGACGACCTGACCGGAACCATCAGCAACCGGACGGCCACGCCGTGGGCCTTGGATCAACTCTGGAGCCAAAGATTCGACCTGAACCACAGCACCCTGTTTTAATTTCGACTTGGGTCGCGTTTCACCAGATAGAGATTTTACCATCACCACCAACCGCCGAATTATTGTAGACATATCGCATTTCCTGCCACTCTTCCTACCCCTTCGTTCACCTCCCTTTCAAGCACAATCTAAGCGCGATTTATACTCTTGCAGATTGTGCTTCCCTTAGGTAACTCCCCCGCCACGGAATGCGTTTCGCTGATCGCTGAACACATAAGGGAAGACAGGGAAGGTGACCTCTGGCTATGTGGCAAGAGATACATTTTCCTTGTGCGGAGTGGCATAAAGCCTTGTTTTATTTACCATGCCGGCCCTGTTGTTCAGTGTTCAGGACCCGGAGAAAGGATATGTGCGATGCGACTTATGGCATCAGTGTTGTGTGTTCGGTGTCTATATTTGAGATACACGCATTGCGCGATCAGATAAAAGAGATACGCATCCAGTAATCAGATTTCGGATTAAAGAGATACGTCTTGCGCAATATGAATTGCGCGAGCCGGTTTCTGATATCCGCTATGTGGGTTCAGATTAAAGAGATGTGCGTTCGGATAAAAGATTTACGCGATACGCATTGCGAGAAATGCAATCGGTGAAGTGAGGAAGGTGGTATGGGTTACGGAATACGCGTTG
>JBKJTI010000265.1:0-5413 GCA_046590425.1 Cypionkella sp.
CGCGCAGCTTTTCCAGACGCGCGGGGCGGATTCCTGCGATCAAAGACTCGGACATCAAGGGCACCTTTCGTGGCTTGCCCCCTTATGCCAAGGAATTTGATCAAAAGAAAGGGGCGCAACAACCGCGCCCCGAAATCGGAATTCGATGCGAATTCCGTGTACAATTTCCGCCACGGAAATCGGCTACCTTGCCACCCGCACCTCGACCATCCTTGGGCCGACATGGGGCTGGATCAGCGCTGCGTGTAGTGCCTCGGGGTTGAGTGCCACGCTGACAAACGGCAGATCGCAGGCGGCGGCGAAGGGTTCCATGTTCAACGGGCTGGGCGAACAGCCGATCACCTCGGTATTTGCGCCGCGCATCGCATCGGCTATCTCGCCAAAGGCCGCGTTGTTCCAAACCAAAAACGTGATCGGCAGCGCTTCATCCACCGCGGTGCGCAATTCGCCGGGGCTGAACTGCAAACCGCCATCGCCGATCAGGCAGATCACTTCGGCCCCCGGAGCGGCCAAAGCCGCCCCCACCGCAGCGCCCGGCCCATAGCCCAAAGCGCCAAATCCAGTGGCGGCGTTGAACCAGCCGCCCGCGCGGTCATGGTCGTAGTAGAGATTCGCGGCATAGATCGCCTGCGTGCTGTCGCCGACAATAAGCGCGCCGGGCATGGCGCTGCGAATGGTTTCCACCATCTTCAACCGCCCCGGCATCAGCACGTCGAGTTCGCCCAACTCGGCCCGCGCCGCGGTGCGCGCCACCTGCGCCCGCGCCGCACCACCCGCCTGCTTCGGCGCGACCAGCGGCGACAGTGCCGCCATCACCGCCCCTGCGTCACCTTGCAGCGCTACTGCCGCCTGATGCCGCCTCAACTGTTTGGAACAGATATCCACCCGGATCATCCCCGACAGATCCGGGAAGCCGCCGCGCACATACATGTCGTAATCGGTTGGACCGAATTCGGTGCCAATCGCCAGCACCTGATCCGCCTGCGCAATCAGCGCGCGGGGGGCATCCAAGGAAGGCGAGGCTGGCACCACCAGCGGATGGCCATACATCATGCCGCGCGCATTGACCGTTTGCACCACCGGAGCATCCAGTTTCTCGGCCAAGGCCTGCAACGCGGCCTCTTGACCGCGTGCGCCACCTCCTGCGAGGATCACCACCGACTTCGCTGCGTTCAACTTAGCCGCAGCCGCGCTCAAATCCGGTACCGCCACCACGGGCAGCGCGGCAGGGGAGGGCAGGGCGTCACATTTCAGCGGCATCACATCGGTCGGCACTTCGATATGCACCGGGCCGGGACGCCCGGTTGCCATCGTGGCGAAAGCCCAATCCAGCACTTCGCCCACTTCAGACGCATCCCTAATTTGACGCGTCGGGCACAGAGGCCGCACCATCGCCGCCTGATCGGGCAACTCGTGCAACAGCCCCAGCCCCAAACCCAAGGAATCGCGACGATTCACCCCCGAGATCACCAGAACGGGGATCGAATCCGCCGCCGCTTGCCCCATGGCGGTCAGAGCGTTCAAAATTCCCGGTCCTGTGATCACCAAAGCCACGCCCGGCTTGCCCGAAACCCGCGCATAGCCGTCCGCCATGAAGGCACAGCCCTGCTCGTGCCGCGCTGTCACATGCCGCACCTTTGACCCCGACAGCCCGCGATACATCTCAACTGTATGCACGCCGGGAATACCGAAAATCACCTCAACCCCGCGCGCCGCCAAGCCTTCAACCAAACGCTCGCCAACCATCTTCATGCCGCCATTCCTTGCTTCAACGCGGCATAGCGCGCGATCCGTGCGCAGGCTTCTGCCACCAAGGCATCGTCTTGCGTCAGGCTGATCCTGATCCAGCCCGCCAGCGCCGCGCCAAAGCTTTCACCTGGCATCACCGCCACGCCCATCTCGGCCAGCAGCCCCAGCGCAAAACTCTCGCCACTCAGCCCCGTGACATTGACATCGACCACGGTGAACATCCCGGCATCAGGCTTATGCACCCGCAACCCATTCACCCCGTGCAATTTTTCATAGATCAACGCCGCCCGCCGTGCGAACCGCGTCGCCATTCCTTGTGCCACTTGCGAAGGCGCCGAGACTGCCATAGCCGTCATATCGGCGATGAACGGCTGATTGCCGAACAGCATGGTTTCGGCCACCGGCAGCAGCCGCGCCGAGAATTCCTCGGGCCCGACGCACCAGCCCGACCGGAATCCCGGCGCTGCGTGCGATTTCGAGATTGAGGCCGTCACCACGACCCGATCCGCCAAATCAGCATTGTCCAACGGAGAAGCAAAGGTGCCGCCTGCGAACACCAATTCCTCATAAACCTCATCACTCAGCATCCACAGATCATGCTGCTTCGCCAAAGCGCCCAGAGCGGCCAGATCGTCGGCGGTCAGGATGGCCCCGGTCGGATTGTGCGGCGTGTTCAGAAAAATCATCCGGCTGCGGGGGGTGATCCGGGCTGCCACATCCGCCGCCTGCATCCGAAAGCCATGCTCGGCCCGCAGCGGCACTGGCACTGCAACCGCGCCGGTGGAAGCGATCAGCCCCTCGTAAGTCGCATATAACGGATCGCCCACCAGCACCTCATGACCCGGCCCGGTCAGGGTCAGCAGCACGGCATAAAGTGCGGTTTGCGTGCCGGGGAGGCAGGCGATCTGCTCGGTTGAAATCGCACGACCGGTGCGCTTGGAATAGCGCGCAGCCAGTGCCTCAAGCAAAGCAGGCTCGCCCCGGCCATTGGAATAGCCCAGCCGCCCGGCATCCATCGCGCGCTGTGCTTCCGCGATCAAAGCGGGCGGGGTGGCCACATCAGGCTCGCCAATCGTCAACTGGATCACGGGCTTACCCTGCGCCTGCATAGCTTTGGCGCGGGCGTGAACCTCCCATTTTGCTCCGCCCAGATGGGCAAGACGGTCGGTGATGGCGGCATATTTCATGGCAAAGTCCGATCTGGCTGATAGGCAGCAACAAGGTCAACGTTCAGAATGGCACCAACTGAGGTCAGTGCGATGGCGGGGATTTCGCCAAGGGCGAAGGCTTCGGGCAGGATCGAGCCTTCCAGCCACAACCCATCAATCACCCCATTGCAGGCGATGGCGTCGCTGCGTAGTTGTGCGTCGCTGACCGAGCGGGGCAGGGCGGCGATCAACCTTTGTAGCATGTTGCGAAAGGCGAGATAGTTCGAGGTGTGAATGTCGCGCATCGCGGCATTGCGGCGCACATCGTGCACGAACGCCGCCCAAAGCCCGACAGCCACCGGGTCCGCGACCGGCGGACTGACCGACGCCACCACGAAATTCGCCAGCCGCGCCATCGCGTCATCCGGCCCACCCATCAGCTCCGCCGCCGAATCCGTGGTCATCCGCTCCATCAGCCGTTGATAGGCGACGCGGGTGAGGTCTTCTTTTGAGGTAAAGTAATGCCGGATCAGCCCCGGAGTGACGCCCGCGCGATCCGCAATCGCCCGCACTGTTGCCGCAGGAATGCCGCCTTCCGCAACCAGATCGAGCGCTGCCGCGATCAAATCCTCGCGGCGACGTTCTTCACTTTCCCGGCGGTAGGGGCGGCGGTCTGCCATGGAGAGCCAATCTTGTTATACGATTGTGTAATTCAACCTTAATATGAGACGGAGTTGCGGCTGTTGCAAGTCTTGCGGAAAATTTTGCTGGTTTGCGCGCGAAACGCCAATGCCACGCACAAGCGCTAGTTTAGCGCAAATTGGCCTGACCACAAAGCGGTGAAATTTGAGGCGGGCTAAAGCTTTGCCCTAATGGGGCTGGCGCTTGGAGGCTTCTGTGACATCCGCCACATCCTTGTGGATGATCACATCGGTCTGCGGATAGGCCTGCAAAATTGCCCGCCGCAGCGCCGCGCCAATCGCGTGGGCTTCGCGCAAAGACTGTTCGCCATCCAACTCGATATGCAGGTTGACGAAGACCTTGCTGCCCGCCATCCGGGTTTTCAGATCATGAAAGCCGCGCACCCCCGGCCAGGCGGCGGCCATTGCCGCGATACCCGTGACAATCGTGGGATCAGCCGTGCGGTCCATCAGCGCATCAAACGCGCCCTTGCCGATACGGAAAGCCCCCACCGCCATGATCGCTGCCGCCGTCAAGGCCACCACCGAATCGATACTGCCCAAGCCAAAGCTTTTCGAGGCCCAAAGCGAGATAATAGCCCCCATGTTCGGCAGCAGATCGCCCATGTAATGCAAGCGATCTGCGGCGACCACCCGACTGCCCGTCCGCTTTGCCACCCGGCCTTGCCACCACACCAGCGCCACCGTCAGCGCGACCGAGACGCCCATCACCAGCATCCCTTCACCTTCGCCGACCAGATGCGGCTGGGCTGGCCCGAGCAGCCGTGCCACCGCCGCCCAAGTGATCACGCCTGCCGAGATCAGCACGAAAAACGATTGCCCCAAAGCCGCCAGATCCTCGGCAGAGCTGTGACCAAAGGCATGATCCTCGTCCGCGGGCTTGGCTGCATAGATCAGCGCGGCCATCGCCCCTAGCGACACCATCAGATCCATGGCGCTATCCGCCAACGAGGCCGCGACCGACAGAGACCCTGTCGTGCCATAGGCCCAAAGCTTCAGCCCCACCATCACCCCGGCGATCGCCACTGAAGCGAGGCCCGCCGACAGGTTCAACTTCATGCTGTCGGCTGTGCTCATCTTACGCTCCTGAAACCCGGACCCGCGCCATAACCAAGCCGCAGCGCCCGTGCAAGCGTTCTGCGGCAACAAGGCCAAACCGCTGGGCGCTAGTCTAAAATCTCCGCCGGATCGACACCCCAAAGCGATGATTTCAATATCCAGCCCTTTTCGCCGCCCGCATTCACGCGGCACCAATCTGTGTTGCATTCCAAAAGCTTAGCGATCACGCCCAGTTCGGCCTGAAACGACACCCGCGACTGACCATCTGGCGTATCGCGAAATTCCGCCATATCCTGCGTCACCAGAACCGAGCGTGAACCAGACAGCAGGTTGAACTGCATCCAGCCCCCCATGCCCTGATAATCCTCGACTCGCCGCCAGCGGTCATATTCGGCGGTGATCCGCAATGGCATACCCGCTGTTGTGAACACCCAGTCAATCCGGTGCGTCATCCCCGGCCCGCGCCGTACATTGCCCTCACGCCCCTTCAGGCTGACGTAACGCGGCAGGGCCAAGTTGGTTACCGGGCCTTTGTTCGGATCGCGCGGGGTTTTGTCCTGCGCCTGCGGCACCACCGGTTCTTCCTGCGCGGCCGCTCGCCCAACCCCCAGGCTTTCGCCCAGCAAAGCCACCGCCATCCCCGCCAAAAACTGCTTCCTGTTCATCCCGCCGCGCCCCAAATACAGACGGGGGCTTGTGCCTTGCCCCGCTTCCCGCCACTTTGCCACTCAATACGCTGATTTGGAAGTGCAGGGA
>JBKJTI010000056.1:0-13876 GCA_046590425.1 Cypionkella sp.
GAAGGTGAATTCGCGCACCACCATGCCGGAGAATTCGTCGATGGAATAGAAGGACTGCAGAAGCAGGGCTGCGAGCGAGCCGAGGTAGACCACGCCCAGCCAGAGCAGCGGTGGGGTGATCAGCAGGGCCAGCAGCAGGTTTGGTTTGCGCCAGAACAGGGTGGTGAGGCGGTCGGCTATGGTTTTGGCTGGGAGGATGGCGGTCATGGTGCTGCCCGCTGGGATTTGCTCTTTTTGAAATACTCCCGCCGGAGGCTTCGGGGGGTGATGTTGGAGCCTCCGGCGGGAGTATTTTTCGCCAATGTGAAATTGCGGCGCATCAGGCTTCATCCATGATGTGTAGGGCGTCGGGGGTGAAGCCGAGGCGGATGTCTTGGCCGGGTTCTGGGAGGGGGGTGCCGGTGGGGAGGATGGCGGCGATGTCTTGGCCTTGGGTGGTGATCGCGACGCGGTGGCCGGAGCCGAGGTAGCGCAGCGAGGTGACGGTGCCTTGCAGCGCGCCTGCGGGGTCGATGTGCAGGGTTTCGGGGCGCAAGGACGACCATTTGGCGGGGCCGCCAAGGCTTTGGGTTAGGGCGGGCGGCAAAACGTTGGAGGAGCCTACGAAATCGGCGACGAAGCGGGTTTTGGGTTGGGCGTAGATCTCGGCCGGGGTGCCGATCTGGGCGATTCTGCCTTCGTTGAAAACCGCAAGACTGTCGGCCATCGAGAGCGCTTCGTGTTGGTCATGGGTGACGAAGACGAAGGTGATGCCGAGGCGTTGTTGCAGGGATTTCAGTTCGTCCTGCATGGCTTCGCGGAGTTTCAGGTCCAAAGCGCCGAGCGGCTCATCCAGCAGCAGGACTTTCGGTTCATTCACCAAGGCGCGTGCGAGGGCGACGCGTTGGCGTTGGCCGCCGGAAAGCTGGCCGGGTTTGCGGCTGCCGTAGGCATCAAGATGCACGAGAGCGAGCATTTCTTCCGCTTTGGCATAGCGCTGGGCTTTGGCCATACCTTTGACCATCAGCCCGTAGGCGACGTTGTCGCGCACGTTCATATGGGGGAACAGTGCGTAGTCCTGGAACACCGTGTTGACGTTGCGCAGATGCGGCGGGGTGCTGGAGACGTTCTCGCCAAAGATGCAAATCTCGCCCGCCGTGGGGGATTCGAAGCCGGAGATCAGCCGCAGGCAGGTGGTTTTGCCGGAACCCGAGGGGCCGAGCATGGCAAAAAATGCGCCCTCTGCGATGCTCAGATCGACACCATTTACGGCTTTGATCGGGGCAGAGGTGGGGCCAAAATGGCGGGAAACGCGGCGGAATTCTACGGCTGCGGGCATGGGAAACGGGCCTTTATCCGCCAAAGCGGGAGGGACAGGCAGGGGGGGTGACCCCTGCCGAAAGGGTGGGGTGCGTGATTTCACGCACCCTTGGGTATTACCGACCGCCGATCACGCCGATGTAATCCGACACCCAGCGATAATAGGGCACGCAAGCGCCTTCGCCTTGGGCACAGTTGGCGGTGGGTGTGGTCCAGAACCGGATTTTGTCGAAGTTATCCAGACCGTTGGCGGTGCATCCTTCTGCCGTTTGCATCCCCGATTTGTCGGTACAGGCGGCGGGCACCACCGGGTTGCCGCCGAACCAGACCGAGAGATCGGATTGCAGGTTGGAGTTCAACGTATGCTCCATCCATTTATAGGCGCAATTCGGGTTGGCGGCATCGGCGGCGAGCATCGTGGTATCGGCCCAGCCGGTGGCCCCTTCTTCGGGGATCGTTGAGGCGATTGGGAGTTTTTCCGATTGCAGCAGGCCAACCTGGAACGGCCAAGATCCAGAGGCGACGACGCCTTCGTTCTTGAAGTCATCCATCTGGATGAAAGCGTCATGCCAATAACGGCTGACCAAGGTGCGCTGGGTGCGCAGCAGATCGAGTGCGGCCTTGTACTGATCTTCGTTCAACTCGTAGGGCGAAGTGATTTTCAGCTCGGGCTTGTGGAACATCAGATATTGCGCGGCATCGGCGATGTGGATTGGGCCATCATAGGCCTGCACCCGGCCTTCGTTGGATTTGCCATCCGGCAGATCCATTTTCTCAAACACCACGTTCCACGACTTCGGCGCTTCTTTGAACACATCGGTGTTATACATCAACACGTTCGGCCCCCAAAGAAACGGGGTGCCGTAATGCATGCCATCGACGGTGTGCCATTTCGCATCTTGCAGGCGGGGGTCAATTTTAGACCAGCTTGGGATCAGGGCGGGGTTGACCGCCTGCACTCTTTTGCCCGCGATCAGCCGCAACGAAGCATCGCCCGAGGCGGTGACAAGATCGAAGCCACCTTCGTTCATCAAAGCGACCATTTCGTCCGAGGTATTGGCGGTCTTGACGTTGACCTTGCAGCCCGAGTCAGCCTCGAACTTGGTGACCCAGTCGAAGGATTTGTCGGTCTCGCCGCGCTCGATATAGCCCGGCCAGGCGACAATACTGACTTGGCCTTCCGAAGCGCCCACCTCGGTCATCTCGGCGAAGGCGGGGGTGATGGCGACAGCAAGGCTGGCCAGTACGGCAGCGGTACTGGAGGATTTATGGGTTTTTGTCATGGAAAGCTCCCTGTTGGTTGAGCGAAGCCGGGTTCCCGGTCATGATATCAGGGTAGCGGGGCGGCGCTGTTTCGCAACAGAAATTCGCAAGGCGGCGGTGATTTTTTTGATCAAACGTCAGTTGGAGCTGACGGCAGCAGGCAGGACAGGGTGGGGCGCATCCTGCCCCACGGATCGTGCAGAGGGTCTAGCCCTTGGCCATTTCAGCGGCGAGGGCGGTGTGGTGCCGGGCAACCAAGGACTCATAGGCCGCGAGTTTGGCCGGGGTGAAGTGATGCTCTTCGGCCAGCAGGTTGACGGTGCCCAGCACTGCGCCGTTTTCCACCAATGGGATATTGATGCAGGAGCCGAGGCCCAGCGAAGTGATCAGCGCATGATCGAAAAAATATTTCGCAAACTCGGGCGTGGTGTTGGCGACGAAGGTTTTCTGGCCGGTGATGCAGTGGTCATACCAGCCGTCACGGGTCAAAGGTTTGGTGCCCGAGACCGGATATTCGACCGGATGGGAGGTATAGGCGCGACGAGCCACGTCAAGTTTCAAGTCTTGCACGGTAACGGTGAACAGGCGGGTGCCGAGGGCGGCGCAGGCGGCGTGAAGGGTGTCATAGACGTGGGTCATTCGGGTTGTCTCCGTAGCGGGGCGTCGGGGGAAGGGTGTGACATATGGCCGGACAGCAGCGCGATCATGTCAGAGCGGGTGATCAGGCCGACGAGGCGGGCGCCTTCCAGCACCGCAACCGCCTGTTGGCCACCGTCTGCCAACAGGGTGATCAGTTCTGAAAGCGGCGTGTCGGGGGTGGCGGTGCTTTTGGCGGAGTCGATCAGCATTCGGGCGGTGAGGGCTGGGTCGGCGCGACCCACCAGGGCGGATTGCGAGACGAGGCCGCCGAAGCTGCCATCGGGGTTGCGGATCGGCAAGGTTTTGAAGCGGTGGATGCGGAAGCTTTCGGCAAGATCGGGCAGCGGGGTGTCGGGAGCGACTTGGATCAGGTCGCGTGACATCATTTGTGCGGCGGTCGCAGGGCCAAGGTTGCGGGCGTTGGCCTCGGTCTCCGCCGTTTCGATCAGGCGGGCGAGGTCTTCGACGCCGAGGTTCGAGCCCAAGCGCAGGCGGGTGAGGCTGGCTGCGAGGATTTGCGGAGAAGGGATGAAGCGGCGGTCGGGGGCGGGGTCTTTTGTGTCATGCGGCGTGGGCGCGGACGTGATGCGAAATGGGTAGCGGCGGCCTGTGGCGTGATTCCATGCGATGCCGATGAGGACGAGGGCAAGGCTGCCGCTCGCGATGGGAAGCCAGAGGTAATGCAGGCCGGGAAGGGATTCGGGGTGCGCCGAAAGCACAGTGGCAAGGGCAACGGCACCACCCGGCGGGTGCATGGCGCGTAGGGCGGCCATTGCCAGCACGGCCACCATGACCGCCAGCGCGGCGGTGGGGAGGACGGGCAGGCCCGCACGCAGGATCAGGATGGCGGCGAGGGCGGAGGCCGAATTGCCCAAGACCACCGCCCAAGGCTGCGCCATCGGGCTGTTCGGCACCGCGAAGATCAGGAAGGTGGAGGCGCCGAACGGTGCGATCAGGGCGGGGTGCTGCATCAGGTTTGTGCTGGGGTTGATCAGCCAGAGCAGTGCGGCGGTGAGGGCGAGGCCAAGCGCGGCTCCGAGACTTGCGCGTAGGGCGTCGGTCGGCTTTGGTGCGGGCATCGAGGGGCCGAGGCCGTGCAGGATGTGTTTTAGGGTTTGGGTCAGTTGGGCCATGTGGCGCTTGCGATCAGGCTGAGTTCGGGCTCTGGGGTTGGCAGTGTCGGAGGATCGGTTTGCCAAAAGAACAGCCGGACATGCGCGGGGTCTTTCGGAGCCTCGGTTTCGGCGAGGATCTGGTAGTACATCTGGAAGCCTTCCAGCAGCAAGCCCTCGGCGTAGAACGGGATTTCTTCGACCTCTAACAGAGCGTCAGTGCCTTGTTGCGGCTCCCATTCCGGGCCATTGGCCCAGATCACCTCGGCTTCGACCTCGGGGTGTTTGAGGCCGAGTTTGGTGAGAGGGGCGAGGAAGATCTCGATCGGGGAGGGGGATTTGGCCATGGTTGCCTGCTGTTGTTTGCTTGGGTTGAAGCAGGTGGGGTGGGGGAGGTCAAGGTGGCGCTTTTGGCGGGGGTTGGACCGGGGGTTTCACACCCCGGACCCCCTGGGATATTTGAGCACAGAGGATGAGTGTTTGGTTTGGTTTTGGGGGGAGTGCGGGATTTGGGAGTGGGTCGTGGTGTTTTTGGGCTTGGTTTTCTGGGTGGTTGGATTGATTCCGGTAAAGTATTGAGAACATTTTGTTAATTGTCTATCTCTAAAAGAATAGTGCCCCAGAAACCATATGGAAAGCGGCCATACAGGCGCATCGAATTGTCGTGGCGTGCGATAGGGGCTGTGTTTTCGGATCAGGTGGGATTTCCGCACTTGGCGCGCGGCGCTGCGGGGGATTTGGATGCGCGATGATGGACGCAAAAATCTTGGCCAATCAGATGTTACCGCCGCCGCTGCCGTGGCGATGGGTGCGGCGGGTGGCTCTGCCGATGGCTGTGCTGATCTGGGCTTTGGCGGTGTTTTGGCGCGCGCCGATGTTGGTCGGCCAGCCAAGAATGGTCTTTGTGGTCTCGCCGCTGACGGCGGTGCCGTTTGTACTGGTTTTGGCCTATGGCTTGGCTGTGATTGCGGTGCTGTTTTGGGTCAACCGACATCGGTTGCAGCGGGTGTTCCGCTGGAATTGGGGGCGGGTGATTGGCGCGGTGGCGCTGGCTGCTGTCACGCCTGTTGCGGTTTTTGATTGGGGGATGCCGTGGGTATTGGGCGGTGTTGCGGCGCTGCTGTTTGTGCCGAAGGTCGCGACGGGGCGAACTGTGGGGCCTTGGCATTGTGACGCTTGCAGTGGGGCTGTGGTATCCGGTTTCAGCGCTGATCGTGTCTGGCACACGGTCACGCTGGTTGCGGTTTGGGCTGTTTTGTCTGATGTTCTGGGCGGGGTATGCGGCGCTGGTGTTGTTTGGCGGTGTCTGGCGTTTCAGCCTGTAAAGCCTAGCGCTTCATCATCGCCAATCGGATCAGCGCGCGTTCCATTACCGCCATCGCGGGCGCGCGGGAGGTGGAGCGCAGGGTGAGGTCAGTTTCCAGAAGCAGGCTGAGGGCATCTTCAAGCCGCAGCATGCCCCAGTTGGCGGCTTGGCGCTGCGTCGCGTCGCGGCGGGGGCCGAAGATGCGGGCTTTCATGATGCCGGACGAGATGCCGCCGGGGTCGGAGGCGGCGATATGCAGACTGCGGAAGTGGCGCAGGGCCCCGATGCAGAGGGTGACGGGCAGGATGCCTTGGCCTTCGAGACGGCGCAGCAGCGGGCCGATCAGGTTGGCGTTCTGATCGGCTGCGGCGGTGATCAGATCATCGACCTCGGCCTCTATTGTAGCGGGGGCGAGGGCGTGGATTTCTTCGGGGGTCAGCGGGGTGGGGTCGTTGAATTTGTAGAGCGCGATTTTCTCCAGGGTCTGGCGAAAATCACCGGGATCGAGCGCGCGGGCAAGGGTGGCGAGGTCCGCCATTGCCTGCGGCGCGAAGTTTTTCAGGCCCGCCTTGGTGAGTTCGGCCTCGATTTCCTCGCGGGTCGGCGGGTCGTCGTAAAGGCCGATGCTGACGGCGTTCAGGTGTTTCTCGAACAGGGTTTTCAGGGTGGATTTGCCGGTCAGGTTGCCCGCTGTCACCACGATCTGCGCATCGCCTGCGCGCCAGTCTTGCAGGGTGCCGGCGATGCTGGCGGTGAGGCCATCGGTGGCGTCCTCCAGAAACGCCACACGGGGGCCGGGGAAGAAGCCCGCTTCAAGGGTGGCATCGGTGAGCAGGCTTGGGGATTTGCGTAAGTCTGAGGCTTGGATGCGTGTCACGCGCATTTCAGCCTCACCCTGCGGGCCAATCAGGGCGGCGATCGCCTCTTGCCGTTTCAGGGCCACGCGCATGGTATCGGCCCCGAAAATCAGCAGGCCCGCGCGTTTGGGGTCGGGTTTGGCACAGTAACGGCTGGCCTCGATCCCGGCGAGTTTCATTGGTTCCAGGTGCCGGAGGTCGCCAGCAGTCTTGCGGTGATCTGGTCGGCGAGGATGCGCATCAGGCGGCGGGCGGCATCTTCTTGGGCAGCCAAGCCTGCGACGGTCGATCCGGTGGCCGAGTAGGAGGTGAAGCTTTTCACTTGTCCGCCGGTGACGCGTGTGCCGCTGGCGCGGTTGGTCAGCGCCCAGTCGATTGTGCCGTTCAGGTTATATCGAGTGATGGCGTTGTCGGGAGTGATGCCGACTCCGGTTGCGGCGGTTTTGATCGTGTAGGTGAGATCGAAGCGGTCGGCCTTCGGTCGGCCCAAGCGTTCTTCCAGGCGCTCGACAAGGTCGAAGGCGTTTTTATCTGTGGGGTCAGCAACGCGTATGCTGGATTGGATGCCTTGTGCCGGACCGCCGGGACCGTATGCGGGTGTGAAGCCGCACGCCGTGAGGGCCAGCGGCATCAGCAGGAAGAAACGGCGGTTAAATAACGACATTGATTATGCGCCCCGGCACAACGATGATCTTCTTCACAGGCGCACCTGCGAGGAATTTGACCACAGCTTCATCCGCCAGCGCGAGTTTTTCAACCTCGGATGCGGGCATGTCTTTCGGCACGCTGATTTCCGCGCGGCGTTTGCCATTGATCTGGATGGGCAGGGTGACGGTATCGTCGATCAGCAGGGCGGGGTCGGCTTTCGGCCACGGGGCGGTGGCGCAAAGGCCCGCGCCGCCTTGATAGCTCCAGATCGATTCGGCGATGTGGGGGGTCATCGGGCACATCAGTTGCGCCAAGGTGCGGATGGCTTGTTTCATCGCGGGCGTCGAGCCGTTGGCTTTGGCGAGGGTGTTGGTCAGGCCGTAAAGCGCCGCGATGGCCTTGTTGAAGGCGAAGGTTTCGATGCTGCGGGTGACTTCCTCGACGGCTTTCGCGGTGGCGCGGGCGATGTCTTGGTCGCCTACGCCCTGATGATCAGTTGGCATATCGCCGATGCGCGAACACAAGGCCCAGACGCGGGACAGGTGTTTGAAGGTGGCTTCGGCGCCGGACGCTGTCCATTCCACGTCACGCTCGGGCGGTGAGTCGGACATCACAAACCAGCGGGCGGTGTCGGCACCGAAGGCTTCGATGATGTTCATCGGGTCGACGACGTTTTTCTTTGATTTCGACATTTTGGCGGAGGGGATGACTTCCACCAATGAGCCTTCGTCGTTCAAGCCTTGGAGCCATGCGTCAATGTCGGCGATCATATCGGGGTCGGGCGGTGGCACATCGCCGAGCACGGTGACACGGCGATCGGCCAAGCTGAAACTCGTCACATCTTCGGGGAGGTGATAGACCGGGCGGCCATTGGCGTCGATGGTTTTGTAGATCTCATGCGTCACCATGCCTTGGGTGAACAAGGCGTTGAACGGCTCGATGGCTTTGGCGGGAAGATGGCCCGTGGCGTGCATGGCGCGGGCGAAGAAGCGGGAGTAGAGCAGGTGGAGAATCGCGTGTTCGATGCCGCCGATGTATTGATCGACGTTCATCCAGTAGTCGGCATCTTCGGCGATGGTGGGCGTGGTGGCGTGGGGCGCGGTGAAGCGGGCGTAGTACCAGCTTGAATCGACGAAGGTATCCATCGTGTCGGTTTCACGCCGGGCATCGCCACCGCATTGCGGACAGGTACAGTTGCGCCAAGTGGGGTGGCGATCCAGCGGGTTGCCGGGGATGTCGAAGGTCACATCATCGGGAAGACGGACGGGCAGGTTTTCTTTCTTCTCGGCCACCACGCCGCAGGCGGCGCAGTGGATCACCGGAATCGGGCAGCCCCAGTAGCGTTGGCGCGAAATGCCCCAATCGCGCAGGCGGTAGTTGGTGACGCCGCGACCGATACCACGGGTTTCGCAAGCGGCGATGGCGGCGGCGATGGCTTCCTCGCCGGTTTGCAGATCATTGCCTGCGAAGCCGCGGATATATTGCACGCGCTCGGATTTCATCGGGACATAGGGTTCATCCAGTGCGACTTCGTCTTCGCCTTCGGGGATGAAAACCGCAGGGATCGGCAGGCCGTATTTGGTGGCGAAATCGAAGTCGCGGGCGTCATGCGCGGGGCAGCCGAAAATCGCGCCAGTGCCGTAATCCATCAGCACGAAATTGGCGATATAGACCGGGAGTTCGACAGTGTTATCAAACGGATGCAGCACACGGATGCCGGTGTCCATGCCGATTTTCTCAGCGGTTTCCATCGCCTCGGCGGTGGTGCCACCCTTGCGACATTCGGCGGTGAATGCGGCCACGGCAGAGTCGTGACGCTCCAGATGTTTCGCCAAGGGGTGATCAGGCGAGATCGCCGCAAACGACGCGCCCAGAAGGGTATCCGGGCGGGTGGTGTAAACCTCCAGCCGACCGAAGCCATCGGGCGCGCCCGTCGTCGTAAACGCAAACTGCAAGCCGCGCGATTGGCCGATCCAGTTGGCCTGCATCAGGCGGACCTTTTCGGGCCAGTCCTTCAACCCGTCCAAAGCCGAGAGCAATTCCGCCGAGTAATCGCTGATCTTGAAGAACCATTGCGTCAGCTCGCGCCGCTCCACAGCCGCATTCGAGCGCCAGCCCTTGCCGTCGATCACCTGTTCGTTGGCCAGCACGGTCATGTCGACCGGATCCCAGTTCACCACGGCATTCTTGCGATACACCAAGCCCTTGGCCATCATGTCGATAAACATCGCCTGCTGCTGGCCGTAATATTCCGGGTCACAGGTGGCAAATTCGCGGGACCAGTCAATCGACAGGCCCAGCGGCTTCATCTGCTTGCGCATCTCTGCGATGTTGCCGTAGGTCCATTCTTTCGGGTGGCCGCCACGTTCCATCGCGGCGTTTTCGGCGGGCATCCCGAAGGCATCCCAGCCCATCGGGTGCAGCACGGAAAAGCCCTGCGCCGCCTTATAGCGCGCCACCACATCGCCCATCGTGTAGTTGCGCACATGGCCCATATGGATGCGGCCTGATGGATACGGGAACATCTCCAGCACGTAATATTTCGGACGTGATGGATCGCGCCGCGCCTTGAACGTCTCGGCGCTATCCCAAGCCGACTGCCATTTAGCTTCGATGGTCTTGGGTTCGTAGCGCGACATATCAGGCCCCTCAGGCTAGTTCCTTGGCGCGAATACACTGGCTTGGGGGGCAAGGTCCAGCCTGCCCTCATCCTCTGTGCTCAAATATCCCGGGGTCTGGGGCTGGCGCCAGCTTGCTCCGCCAGTGTGGCTTACAGCCCGCTGTCCTGAATACGCAACTGACGTGCGCGGGTCAGGATGGCGTCTTCCACCGCACGGATGGTCTCGGGCGAGACCGAGCCGCCACCGCTACCCTGCATTGCCACTTTAAGGCTGCGCGCATCCAAGGCCGGATCCTGCACATAGATCGTCGCGCGCACCGAACGGCCACCGCCCGGAGGCGTGCCGTAACCTGTGACGATCACGCCGGTAAACGGGTCCACCGATTCGATGGGCAGGAAATTCAGAATGTCGAGGCTGGCCTTCCAGAGGTATTTGTTAACCTCGACCGTGGTGTTGGGGTTGTCGGATTTGCGGAACAACTGACCGATGCCGGTCTGGCGGCCCTTTGCGGCTTCGCGGTTTTCGCGCGACAGTTCGGCCTGCACTTTCGGGTCGTAAGCCCCGCCGCCAGATCTGCCCAACATGCCGCAGGCGGAAATCCCGGTCAAAAGCGCGGCCATCAAGCCGAAATTCAGCGCTCTACCCATGATACGACGCAAGATCATCCGGTTTCCCCATGCCAACCTGTCGCTGTTTATACTGACAGCTTCGGGCGTGCCAAGGCTTTTCCCATCAAATGCGGGTTTCCGCGCCGCGCCTGCCTTTGCTGCGCGCATAACTCTGTCGAAATGGGGGTAAGAACACTGTGGCAAGGGTGCATCACCGGAGGCCCGATTGGACCGATTGGTGCGCGGACCGTTGCAATCAGGCCCGTGGAAGAGGAAAACAGCGCCATACCTGCTTCTGCATTGCTTGAGTATGGTCGCGTCTTTGAGAAAAAACGAGGAAACACGATGAAAAAACTTCTTCTCTCCACCACCCTGCTCGTCGCAACCGCTGGCGTCGCCGCAGCTGAAGTGACCCTGAGCGGTTCGGGCCGTTTCGGTCTGGACTACAATGAGACCCGCGCTGTTGAGACCCAGTTGTCCTACCGTTTGCGTGTCAACGTTGACGCAAAGTTCGAAGCTGACAACGGCGTGACCTATGGTGGCCGTATCCGTTTCCAGAACAGCAACGGTCAATCGGCTGCGGCATTCAGCCCAGCAATGCTGTACGTTGAAGCAAGCGGCGTGCGTGTCGAAGTTGGTAACTCCAACACGGCTTACGATTCGGTTGCTCTGATGTATGCACCGGAAGTCGGCTTCCAAGGTCGTTCGTTCGGTGACCCGCTGGGTTCTTACTACTCGTTCAACAGCGGTTCTTACGGTGCTGAAAACAACCGTGTTGGCGTTTACGTCGCTTACTCGGTTTCGGGTGTGAACCTGAAAGCTTCGTACGTGCAGTCTGATCAGACCGTTTCCGGTGGCGATGACGAAATGTCGATCGCTGCTGACTACCAAGCTGCTCAGTTCACTGTTGCAGCTGCTTACGCCCAAAATGGCGGCGGCATTGCAGACAACGATCTGACCTTCATTGGTGCGGCTTACAAGTTCAGCGATGCCGGCTCGGTCGGCCTTAACTACAACGACAACGGCGACACTGTTGGCAAAACCATCACTCTGTACGGCACGTACAGCGTCAACGGTGTCGGCCTGATCGCCTATGTAACTGATTTGGACGTTGATGGTGCTGACACTGCTTACGGTCTGGGTGCTTCCTATGACCTCGGCGGCGCTACCTTGGCTGGTGGCATCGAGTCGGGCTTCACCGGCGACATCCGTGCTGACCTTGGCGTGAACATGTCGTTCTGATCTAACCGATCAAAACACTTCGGAAAGAGCGGGCCTTGTGCCCGCTCTTTTCTTTTGTGCCGGTTGGTGATCATGTGCGGCCCAAGCAGGGGCCAAAAAAGCGTGGAGATAGCATGGCGTTGCAGGCGATTTTAGCGCGGGTGCGGACGGCGGAAGTTCTAGCGGGGCGCGTGACTGGTTCGGTGCAACTGATCGCGGTCAGCAAGGTACAACCTGACGCGCGGGTGCGCGATGTGCTGGCCGAAGGTCATCGTCTGTTCGGTGAGAACTACGTGCAGGAAGCCGCTTTGAAATGGCCGGGCTTTCGGGCCAAGTTTGGTGCGGTGCAGGTGCATATGATCGGACCGCTGCAAACCAACAAAGCCAAACTGGCGGTGGAGCTGTTTGACGCAATTCATACGGTGGATCGCGCATCTCTGGCCGAGAAACTGGCGAAGCTGGCACAGGCGCGCGGCGCTTGCCCGCAGCTGTTCGTGCAAGTGAACACCGGGGCGGAACCGCAGAAGGCCGGAGTTTTGCCCGAAGCGCTGGATGGATTCATCGCTGATTGCCGCGCGATGGATCTCAGCTTGGCAGGTCTGATGTGTATTCCGCCTGAGGCCGAGGCTTCGGCCCCGCATTTCGCCGCGCTGGCTGGCATGGCTGCGCGGAATGGGCTACCTGGGTTGTCGATGGGAATGAGCGGCGATTTCGAAGCCGCGATTGCGGCCGGGGCGACGCATGTGCGGGTCGGCTCCGCGATATTCGGCGCGCGGGCTTACGCTTAGGTCAGCCAAACCCGCGCGTAGGGCGGCAGTGCAAGGTAATCGCCGTGCAGGGTCACGATCTGATCCGACAGTGCGTCATGCCAATGGTGGATGCCCTGTGCCTGCAACCAGCCGCCCGCAACATGCTGCCAATGATGCGAAAAGTTGAACAGGCAGAGAATCGGGCCGGTTGGGGTGCCGCGCTGCACCGCGAACAGTGTGGGGTTGCCAGTCTGAACGATCCGTGTCGGATGCGCGCCATGCAGGCCCGGCGTCGCGCGGCGTCGGGCGAGGATGTGTTGTGTGCCAAAGAAGCATTGCGACGAGAGGGAATTGCCGGAATGACGGGCCTCAGCCTGCGCCCAATCCATCCGGGGACGATGAATCCAGCGGCTGTCATGGGCGTGGGCGGGGTCATCCAGATAGCTGTGGTCGTTCAGCAATGCCAACTCGTCACCCATATAGATCAATGGGATACCGCCATAGGCTGCGATCAGGGCATGGCCCATCAGAATGCGTTGCACCGCCATCTCGCGGTCATGCTCATCGGTGGCCTCTAGCCCGGCGAGCGAGGCAAAGCTGCCGGAAATCCGCTTGTCGCCTGTGGCTTCATTGCTCTGAAACGGTGCACCTTGGGCGAAGCTGCCGGGGAAGCTGCCCTCATAGAAATCGGACAGAAAGCGGCGGTGTGCGACGCCGGAAATCCCCATAGCAGCGGCATCATCATCGGTGATCGCCCAGCCAATGTCGTCGTGGCAGCGGATATAGGTGGCGTAGGTGGCATTGGTGAGGCGATCCGGGAAGTGAGTGCCAAGCACATGCGTCATCAACCGGGTATCGCGGGTGGCCAAGGCGCTCCAAAACTGCACCATGAGCGAGTTGTGATAGGCGAGGTTGCCTTCGCGCCCGTCATGCTTGCCGCGTCCGAAATAGGGCAGCATTTCCTGCGGGGAAACGATGGCTTCTTCCAGATGGATCACCGCAGGGGCGGCGATGCGGCAACAGGCGCGTAAGGCGCGAAGCAGCATATGTACCTCGGGTTCGGACTGGCAGCGGGTGCCGAGGCGTTTCCACATGAAGGCCACGGCATCCAAGCGCAGCACATCAACGCCGGTGTTGGCGAGGTGCAGCATGATGCGGGTTATTTCAAGGAAGACCTGCGGGTTAGACCAGTTCAGATCCCATTGGTGTTCGTTGAAAGTGGTCCAGACCCATTTGCCGAAGTCGGGGTAATGGGTGAAATTGCCGGGGGCATTGTCCGGGAAAACCTCGACCAGCGTTTTGGAATAGGCTTGGGGCAGGTCGGGGGTGTCGAACATCCAGTAGAGGTCTTGCGCGGCTTTGTCGCCTTGCGCGGCAGCCTGCGCCCAATCGTGTTCTTTGGCGGTGTGGTTCAGCACCAAGTCGATACACAGCGAAATGCCGCGCTTGCGCAGTTCGGTTGAAACCGCTTTGAAATCATCCAGCGTGCCGTAAGCTGGGTTGATGCTGCGGTAATCCATCACCGCATAACCGCCATCGGAATCGCCGGGACG
>JBKJTI010000223.1:0-21325 GCA_046590425.1 Cypionkella sp.
GACGATCACGGCTTTGGGCGTGCCTGTTGCGCTTCATGCGATCACCGATGGCCGCGATGTGTCGCCCTCATCCGCCGCCGAATTCATCGACATGTTGATGGTGCAACTGCCGAGCGGTGCGAAGGTTGCCACGGTGATCGGGCGCTATTGGGCGATGGACCGTGACAATCGCTGGGAGCGGGTGCAGCGCGCTTATGATGCGATGGTGATGGCCAATGGCGAACATGCCGAAACCCCGGCGCAGGCGGTGGCGCAGTCCTATGCCAAGGGCGAGATGGACGAATTCATCGCCCCTACTGTCATCCGGGAGTACGAAGGCGCGATTGATGGCGACGGAGTGTTTTGTCTGAACTTCCGCTCGGATCGCTCACGGGAAATCTTAGGCGCGCTGGCGGCTCCGGGGTTTGCGGGCTTTGCCACCGGGGACCGCCCGGAATGGGCCGCGATGCTGGGGATGGTTGAATATTCCGAGGACCATAACGCTTATATGGCAACGGCTTATCCAAAGCGCAGCATTTCCAACACGTTGGGAGAATGGGTGGCCTTGCAGGGGCTGACGCAGTTCCGTTTGGCGGAAACCGAGAAATATCCGCATGTCACATTCTTCTTGAACGGTGGGCGGGAAGCGCCATTTGAAGGCGAAGACCGCGCGATGCCGAAATCGCCGAAAGTGGCGACCTATGATTTGCAGCCGGAAATGTCCTCGGTTGAGGTATCGGATAACCTCGTGTTGGCGATTGAGAAGGGCTATGATCTGATCGTGGTCAACTTCGCCAACCCGGATATGGTCGGCCATACCGGCAGTCTGACGGCGGCGATCAAGGCCTGCGAGGCGGTGGATATTGGCTTGGGCCGCGCGCTGGTGGCGCTGCAAGCAGCGGGTGGCGCGATGATCGTCACCGCAGATCATGGCAACTGCGAGATGATGATTGATCCGGTCACCGGCGGGCCGCACACCTCGCACACGGTCAATCCGGTGCCGGTGGTGCTGATCGGCGGACCGGACGGGGCGGTGTTGCGCGATGGCGGACGGTTGGGCGATCTGGCCCCAACTGTGCTGGCGCTGATGGGCCTGCCGCAGCCGCCAGAGATGACCGGACGGAGCCTTATGCTGGTATGATCCGTCCCGCCGCTTTGACCGCCGCCTTGCTTTTGATGTGGGCCGCCTCGGCGGCTTCATCTGGCGTGGCTCAGGATGCGGCAGAGGCGAGTGCGGAATTGCAGCAGGCGGTGGCCGCCTTGCAAGTCGCCGAGGGCGCGAAGGATCGGGTGGCGGCGCTGACGCAAACCATCAAAGCCTATGAAGAAGGGCTGGCGGCCTTGCGCGAAGCCTTGCGGCAGGCGGAGTTGCGCGAAACCGCGCTGACGCTGCAATTTCAGACCAAACGCGACCGGATTGCGCAGCTATTGGGGGTTCTCAGCCGCATTGATGCTGAACCGGGGCCATTGTTGCTTTTGCACCCGACCGGGCCTTTGGGCACGGTCCGCTCTGGTATGATGCTGGCCGATGTGACCCCGGCCTTGCAGGCGGAGGTCAATCAACTGAAAGGCCAGTTGCAGGAACTCTCTGATCTGCGTCGCTTGCAGAAGGCGGCGGGGGCAACCTTGGGGCAGGGCCTGGCGGCGGCACAGGCCGCGCGCTCGGACCTCAGCCAGGCCATGTCAGACCGCACCAAATTGCCGAAACGTTTTACCGAAGACCCCGAGGTGCTGCGGGGCCTGCTGGAATCGGCGGATACGCTGGAGGCTTTCGCGGGGGGCCTTGCCTTGGATGATAGCGGCAATGCCAGCTTTGCTGATCAGCAGGGCAAGCTCGATCTGCCCGCGCTCGGCACCCTGCTTCTGAAACCCAATGAGACCGACGTGCGCGGCGTCACCCGCCCCGGCATGACCTTGGCCACAAGGCCCGCAGCCCTTGTTACCAGCCCTTGGGCCGCAACCATCCGCTACCGCGGCCCGCTGCTCGACTACGGAAACGTGATGATCATTGAGCCAGGCGGCGGCTATCTAATGGTTCTGGGCGGGCTAGATCAAGTGTATGGCGAGGTGGGCGAAGTGATCACAAAAGGTGCGGCACTGGGTCTGATGGGCGGGGCGGCAGCGGGATCTGGCGATCTTCTGGCTCAATCGACAGAAGGCAGTGGCGGACGCGAGACGGAAACGCTTTACATAGAGTTGAGGCAAGGTTCTGAGCCAGTGGACCCAATGGCGTGGTTCGCGGCAACGGCCAAAGCAGAGGAATAGGACGAGCCGATGAAGAAGATGATTATCGCGGCACTGTGCGGCTCGATTGCTGGCGGCGTTATAACAACACAGGTGGCAGGCCCGCTGATCGCGCAAGATGCGACGAAAAACGCTTCTGTCTACGAACAGTTGGACCTGTTCGGCGATGTGTTTGAACGTATTCGTGCGCAATATGTCGAGGATGTCGACAGCAAGAAGCTGGTCGAGGCCGCGATCAACGGCATGCTCACCTCGCTTGACCCGCATTCCAGCTATATGGATGCGAAGGCCTTTGACGATATGAATACCCAGACTCGCGGCGAGTTCGGCGGGCTTGGCATCGAAGTGACGATGGAAGAAGGCTATATCAAGGTCGTCTCGCCGATGGATGGCACGCCTGCCGATAAAGCGGGCATCAAGCCGGGCGACTTTATCACCACAGTGGATGGCGAAGCGGTGCAGGGTCTTACGCTGGATGAGGCAGTGGACAAGATGCGCGGCCCGATTGGCTCGGAAATCGTGATCACCGTGGTGCGTGAAGGCGTGGCAGAGCCGTTCGATGTCTCGATCATCCGTGACACCATCAAGGTGGCTGCAGTGAAATCGCGTCTGGTCGGCAATATCGGCGTGCTGCGGGTGTCGTCGTTCAACGACCAGACCTATCCGGGGATTCAGGACGGTATCAAGAAGCTGACCGAAGAAGCCGGCGGTGCCGACAAGCTGAAAGGCTTTGTGATTGATTTGCGCAACAACCCCGGCGGATTACTGAAGCAGGCGATCCTGAGTTCGGATGCGTTCCTGAATGAAGGTGAGATCGTCTCGACCCGCGGTCGCAACGCGGAAGACAGCTCGCGTGAGAATGCCACGCCGGGCGATTTGGCGGATGGCAAGCCGATTGTGGTGCTGATTAATGGCGGCTCGGCTTCGGCCTCGGAAATCGTCGCCGGTGCCTTGCAAGATCACCGCCGCGCGATTGTGGTGGGCACCAAGAGCTTCGGCAAAGGCTCGGTGCAGACCTTGATACCGTTGAAAGGCGAGGGCGCGATGCGGCTAACCACGGCGCGCTATTACACACCGTCGGGACGTTCGATCCAATCGTTGGGGGTGATGCCGGATATCGTGGTGAACCAACCTGTCGTTGATCCAGCGGCAGAAGGCACCGAGGCGAAGGCGGCAGAGGATCAAACCAAACAGCGCACGGAAGCCAGCTTGCGCGGGGCGATCACCAATGATTCGATGACCGACGACGAGAAAAAGCTGTTGGAGGAAGAACGCGCCCGCACCGAAGAAGCCGCCAAACTGCGCGACGAGGATTATCAACTGGCCTATGCAGTGGATATTTTGCGCGGGTTGAACGCTGTGGCGACCAAGCCGTAACCTGTTGCCGCGCTTGGGGTTTCTGCGGAGATTCTGGCGCGGCATCCATGCCCCCGAGGCTGCTATGACCGTCGTTCCTGAAAGCCTGCCGTATCGTCCCTGCGTCGGAGTTGTGTTGATCAACGCCGAAGGCCTGATCTTTGCTGGCCAACGGTTGGACAACCCGGTGCCCGCTTGGCAGATGCCACAGGGCGGCATTGACGACGGCGAGAAGCCGCGCGCGGCGGCGTTGCGCGAGCTGTGGGAAGAAACCGGCGTGACCGCTGATCTGGTGGAATTTGTCGGCAAAACCCACCATTGGGTGACCTATGATCTGCCGCCCGAGTTGTTGGGTAAAGTCTGGGGCGGCAAGTATCGCGGTCAGCGGCAGAAGTGGTTTTTGTTCCGGTTTTTGGGGACGGATGCGCAGGTGAACATTGCCTCGGAGCACCCGGAGTTTTCCAAATGGCGCTGGATTGGCGCGGATGAGATGGTCGACTCAATCGTGCCGTTCAAGCGCAAGGTTTATCAGGAAGTCGTGCAGGCTTTTCGCGCGTATCTGGCCTAAACCGGTTTGCGGAAGGTGATCGAGGTAGGCTGCGCATAGCCGGGATGTGCGGTGCGGTTGATTTCCTGAAAGTCCATGGCCCTAAAGCTGGCGTGGTTCTCCAGCAATTCCACCCGGGTTTCCAACTCCACCGCCGCCAATCCCAAAGCCCGCGCGCCCGTCTGCAGTTTTCGCAATGGCAATGGCTTTGCCACAACGGTGCCGCCGTGCAGCAAAAGCGGGTGGCACCGCAAAGGCAAAGGCCGGAATAGGGCGGGGTCATGGGCAAACTCCTTCGCCGAAACCATCTGCGCGCTGTCCGCATCGGTCAATGTCCCCATGCTTGCTCTTTTTGAAATACTCCCGCCGGAGGCTTCTTCGTTTTACCCTGCGCGAGCTCAATATCTTGGGGATAAACGCGCATCCCATGCCATATCCTGCGGCCACAAGTTGACTCATTGCCGCCGTGCCGCGATCATACCCCTCCAACGGAATCAGGACAAACGCCTTTGCGCTTTACCAAGCTGCGGCTGAATGGCTTCAAAAGCTTCGTGGACCCGACCGATCTGGTCATCCACGACGGGCTGACCGGGGTGGTCGGCCCGAATGGCTGTGGCAAATCCAATCTGCTGGAGGCGATGCGCTGGGTGATGGGCGAAAACCGCCCCTCGGCGATGCGCGGCGGCGGGATGGAAGACGTGATCTTCAACGGTGCCGCCACCCGTGGCGCGCGGCATTTCGCCGAAGTGGCGCTGGTTTTGGACAATTCCGACCGACTCGCGCCCTCGGGCTTCAACGATGCTGACACGGTGGAGATTACCCGCCGCATCACCCGCGATGCAGGCTCGGCCTATAAGCTGAATACCAAGGAAGTGCGCGCCCGCGACGTGCAGATGCTGTTCGCAGATGCCTCGACTGGCTCACATTCTCCGGCGTTGGTGCGACAGGGGCAGATATCCGAACTGATCAACGCCAAGCCGAAGGCGCGGCGGCGGATTTTGGAGGAAGCCGCTGGAATCTCGGGTCTTTATGCCCGCCGTCACGAGGCCGAACTGAAACTCTCCGGGGCGGAAACCAACCTTCTGCGGGTCGATGACGTGCTGGAATCGATGGCGCAACAGCTTTCGCAACTGACCCGGCAAGCCAAACAGGCGGCGCGCTATCGCGAGATTGGCGAGGAATTGCGCCGTGCCGAGGGTCAGCTGTTGTATCGCCGCTGGCGTGAGGCTGAACTCGCCCGTGCCGAGGCTGATGGTCTGCTGCGGCAACGCCTGACCCAAGCCGCCCAAGCCGAAGCCGCGGCACGTCTGGCCGCCAAGCAGCGCGAGGCCGCCGAAGATGCGCTGCCGCCGTTGCGCGAGGAGGAGGCGATTGCCGCTGCCATCCTGCAACGGTTGATGGTGCAACGCGACCAGTTGGGCGACCAAGAGGCCCGCGCTCGCGCAATGATCGAAACCCTGCGCAACCGGATTGCCGAGCTTGACCGCGATGCTGAGCGCGAAGCCAGCCTCAACCGCGATGCAGGCGAGGTGATCGGGCGGCTGGAATGGGAAATCGAGCAGCTTTTGCGCGCGAGCGACGGTCACGACGATCGGCTGACCGAGGCGTCAGAGGTGGCACGCGAAGCTTCGGCGGTGTTGACCGGCCGCGAAGGTATTCTGTCGCAGGCCACCGAAGACGCCGCTCGTCTGGCCGCCCGTCACCAGTCGGTGCAGCGGATGCTGGCGGACAGCAAAGCCACGGTGCAAAAGGCGGAAACTGAGGCTGCGCGGGCGGCAGAGGCGGTTTTGGCTGCGGAATCCGCATTGGGCGCGGCCTCGGAAGCCTTTGAGGCCGCAGAAGAATCGCAAGAATCCGCTGCCGAAGCTGCCGAAGCCGCCGAGGAAGCTCTGCTTGCCGCCGAAGACGCTCGGGGGGAGGTGCAGGGCCGCGAAGCCGAGGCCCGTGCTGCGCGATCCGAGGCAGAAGGTGAGGCGTCGGCCTTGCGGGCCGAGGTCGCAGCGCTGACCCGATTGGTGCAGCGGGAGGCGCAAGCCGGGCATCAACTTCTCGATTTGTTGATGGTGGAGCCGGGTCTGGAAAAGGCCATTGGTGCGGCTTTGGCGGATGATCTGCGCGCGCCGGAAGTGGCGGCGGAGAAACGCTCGGGCTGGGTGGCACTGCCGGATTATCCTGCGCCTCAAAGCCTGCCCGCAGGGGCGACCCCATTGTCAAACCATGTGCAGGCCCCCGGTGTTCTGGCCCGCCGCATGGCTCAAATCGGGCTGGTGGCGCGCGCCGATGGCCCGCGTCTGCAAGCCGATCTGCAACCGGGGCAACGTTTGGTCAGCCGCGATGGCGACCTTTGGCGTTGGGACGGTTTTCGCGCTGGTGCCGAAGATGCCCCCTCTGCCGCTGCTTTGCGTCTGCAACAGTTGAACCGTCTGACCGCACTGAAACGCGATCTGGAGGAGGTTGCTGCTCGTGCCGAGGGTGCTTCGCAGGCCCACGCCATGCTGCAAACCCGTTTGGCGGAACTGGCGCAAGCCGATCAGCGCGCCCGTGATGCCCGCCGTGCGGCGGATGCCCGCGTCGCTGAAGCGGGCCGCATGGCCGCGCGTGCCGAGGCCGATAAATCCATTGCTGGTGGCAAGTTAGATGCAGCACGGCTTTCGGTGGATCGCTACGAAGGCGAGGCGGTCGAGGCGCGGGAGCGGCTGGAATCGGCACTTGCCGCCGAGGAAGATCTGCCCGATCTCGACACCGCCCGCGAAAGCGTCGAGGCCGCCAAGCTGGCGGTAGAGGCCGCCCGCATCACCATGATGTCGCGCCGCTCTGCCCATGACGAGTTGCGCCGCGAAGGCGAAGCCCGTGTGCGCCGCCGTCAGGAAGCGGTGAAGGAACTCTCGGGCTGGAAGCATCGCCTCGACACCGCCGCCAAGCGCATCGCAGAACTGGCCGAGCGAAAGGCCGAGACGCAGGAGGAACTCTCAGAGGCTTCCGCCGCGCCGGAAGAAATTGCCATCAAACGTGAAGAACTCAGCGATGCGATCACCGAGGCCGAGGCCCGCCGCACCGTCGCTGCTGATCTCTTGTCCGCTGCCGAAGCCACCCTGCGCAGCGCCCGTGACACTGAACGCGAGGGCGAGCGGCTGTCCGGAGACGCCCGCGAAGCCCGCGCCCGCGCCGAGGCCCGCACCGAAGCCGCGCGCGAAACCGTTAACCTTGCCACCGAGCGTATCGCCGAGGAACAGGGTGCCAGCCCCGATCAGCTTCTGGACACGCTGAAAGTCGATCCTGACAAGATGCCGGATGCCGAAGTTTTGGATACCGATGTGCAGCGGCTGAAACGTCAGCGCGAGGCGCTGGGTGCTGTGAATCTGCGCGCCGAAGAAGACGCAAAATCGGTGTCCGATGAATATGACGCGCTGGCGCAGGAAAAAATTGATCTGGAAGAAGCGATCAAAAAGCTGCGCTCTGGCATCGCGGGCCTGAACCGCGAGGGCCGCGAACGGCTGCTGACCGCGTTCGAACAGGTTAACGCCAACTTTGCCACTTTGTTCACCCATCTGTTCAACGGTGGCGAGGCGCGGCTGGTTCTGGTCGAATCTGATGACCCGCTGGAAGCCGGTCTTGAGATCATGTGCCAACCGCCCGGCAAGAAACTGGCTACGCTTTCCTTGCTGTCGGGCGGCGAGCAAACACTGACCGCACTTGCGCTGATTTTCGGCGTGTTCCTCGCCAATCCCGCGCCGATCTGCGTGCTCGATGAGGTGGACGCGCCCTTGGACGATGCCAACGTCACCCGCTTCTGCGATTTGCTGGATGAGATGACCCGGCGCACCGAAACCCGCTTCCTGATCATCACCCACCATGCGGTGACCATGGCGCGAATGGACCGTCTGTTTGGGGTTACCATGGCAGAACAAGGCGTTAGCCAGTTGGTCTCGGTCGACTTGAAACGTGCCGAGGCTTTGGTCGCCTGATGGAACAGTTGCTGCGCGAGGCCGGTTTTACCGGCGTAGAACTGGTGGACGGCGTGGTTTACGCCCGCAGCGACCCGGCTTTGCCCGAATTTACCGCGACCGAAATTGACGGTTGCTGGCAGTTGGCTCTGGCTTGGCCGCTGCGGGCAAGCACCTCACAAATCGTGCAATGGACCGCCCTGCACCCCGAAGCCCCGATGGATATTCATCAAGGTGAAACCCGGATCACCCTGCGCGCCACGCCGGAAACCCTCGCGCTTTGGACTGATCTGACCCGCGCCATGGCCGCGCAATGCATTGCATGGCGGCGCGAAACCCGTCAGCGTGATGAGGGGATGTAGCGACCAAAGGGTTAACGCAGCACCTGCAACCGATCCGCCAAACCCACCTCACCATCAACTTCAACCGCACACAGAATGCCCCGCAACCTCAGATGCGGGCTGGACCGCACCCAGTCATAGGCATCAGTGCCGTAGCGCACCTTCCATTTCGCGCAGGAATCGTTCCACACGTCCGAAACACGCAGCACCGCCGTTCCCGCCTGCAGCAGCGTGCCAACCGGTAGATTGGCCTCTGACATCTCTAGATCCGCCACGATCGGATCGCCCGGATGCGGCTGGTTGCGGTCCTGCCAGACCAGATCCATCACCCGGCTTTGCAGAATCGAGACTTGAATCCGCGGATCGGGGCTGCCATCCGCAAGCCGCATCCAAGGCGTCGTTGCCCAACGCTCGCCTGGAATGCCCTGGGCTTTGGTCATGCTGATCCGCTCGGGGAACACCCTTTGACCAAGCGCTGGCCGCAGGCAAAGGCCGCGAATCGGGGCATCGGTTTTCGGCGCTGCCAGCACATGCGGCAGAGCATCCCGCAATTCGGTCAAAGTGATCATGCGATGCCCCATATTCCTGCGCCTGAGAACTCCATTCTCTAGGGCCAATTCCACGCCATCAGCCTCCCGTTTGCGACATTTTCGCAACGTGAGCGGGGCATTTCTACATCGCATTCTCGCCGTGTCACAAAATTAAGCAGTTCGCAGGCAATCTTGTCAGCAGTGATGGAGGCGACGATGCTGGAGTTCTTGCCGCAGGATGTTCGGGACGGGTTGGATGCCGCCCGCAAACGTGAGTTTGCCCGGAAATCACGTTTGCGCGTGCAGGTGGGCGAGGCGGTGTTTCCGGTCACGCGCTTCTGGCATGACGGTTTCGCCTTGGATGCAGCACTGACCCCGCATCTGCGCGGTCTGGTCGATGTCTACGATGGCTCGCGGCATATTTTCCAATGCCTGATTGTGGCGTCTCTGGTCGATAACGGCGATTTAATCTGCGATTTCAAGCGGATGACGTTGGTGTCCGACCATGCCCCACTGGATTACTACCGCGACGAAAACGCCCCGGTGGCCCTGTTGCCAAGGGCCTGAGCGTTGGTGCGGCGCGACCGCCACACCAGTTTCGCGCGGTAATCGCGTTACTGCAGATCGTCAAAAGCCACTTGCAACCGCTTTACTGCCTCAACAACCACTGCGCGCGGGGTGGCGAGGTTAAAGCGCAGGAACGACTCACCCCCGGCGCCAAACGGCGTGCCGTAGTTGGCGGCGATTTTCGCCTGCTTTTGAACCCGCTCGATGAACTCTGCTTGCGCCATGCCGGTGCCCGCAAAATCCACCCAAGCCAGATAAGTGGCTTCCAGCGGCATCGAATTCAGGCCGGGAATCTGGTTAATGCCGTCGTTGAAAATCTTGGCATTGCCGTCCAGGTAAGCACAAAGCGCGTCCACCCAAGCCGCACCTTCGGGCGAGTAGGCAGCCGTCGCCATGAACATGCCAAACGAGTTCGGCGAAATCCCCATCGCGTTCATCCGCTCGGCAAAACGCGCGCGCAGTTTGGGGTCGGCGATGATGACATTGCCGGAATGTGCGCCAGCGATGTTGAAGGTCTTGGTAGTGGCGGTCATCATGACCAAGCGTTCACTTATCCCTGGTATCGCCGTCATCACTGTATGCTTCTGCCCCGGCATCACAAGATCATGGTGAATCTCATCTGATACCAGCAACAGGTTGTGGCGATTGCAGAAATCCGCCACGCCTTGCAACTCGGCCAAAGTCCAGACCCGCCCGCCCGGATTGTGTGGCGAGCACAGGATCAGCATGGTCTCATTGCCGGTCATCTGGGCATCCCAGGCCGCGAAATCCATTTCATAGCGTCCGTTCACATTGGCGAGCTTGCACTCCACCACTTGCCGACCGGCACCTTTGATCACCCGCGCGAAAGCATGATAAATCGGGGTGAACAGAACCACGCCATCGCCCGGTTTGGTAAACGCATCAACACACATCGACGTGCCATTCACCAACCCATGCGTGGTGAAAATCTGATCCCGCTCCACCACCCAGCCGTGCCGGGTCTGCATCCACCAGCGGATTGCATCGAGATAGGCCGCGTCATCGCCGTAATATCCATAGACCCCGTGCGCCATCATGCCTTCGAGTGCCGTTTGCACGCAGTTCGGCGGACGGAAATCCATGTCCGCCACCCACATGGCGATCCCGTCCTTGGCCGGCACGCCGTAGAAGGCCTCCATTGAGTCCCATTTGACAGAATGTGTTCCAAAGCGATTGATTGGGGTGTCGAAGTTCATGATTATCCTGCTGCGTTTCGGCATTTCGTTCTAGCTAAATCAAACTAATCAGAAAATCATCCCTACTTATAGTAAAAAATCGGGAATATGTACCGAAAGTTAATGACATACTGGGAAAATCTACTAATACTCCAGCTTAAAGGACATTTTCACGGAATCCCCACCGCCCTCTTGCACGATTTGCCCCCGCGCCGTAAATCCCAAAGATGATCCGTGATATCCTGATCCATCCCGATCCGCGTCTGAAGAAGCCCTGCGAGCCGATCGCTGCGGTGACTGCCGAGATTTCTGCACTGGCGTCGGACATGCTTGAAACTATGTATGAGGCGCCCGGAATCGGTTTGGCCGCGCCGCAGATCGGCGTGATGAAGCGACTGATCGTGATGGATTGCATCAAAGACGGCCCGCCCGAGCCGATGGCGCTGCTCAATCCGCAGGTGTTGTGGTCTTCCGAAGATCTCGGCAGCTACGAGGAGGGGTGCCTCTCAATCCCCGATCAATATGCCGAGGTGAAGCGACCCAGTTCGGTGAAAGTCGGCTGGATGGACCTTGAGGGCGTCCCGCAGGAACGTTTGTTTACGGGCCTGTGGGCGACCTGTGTGCAACACGAAATTGATCACCTGAATGGCAAACTGTTCATCGACTATCTCGGCCCGTTGAAGCGGCAGATGATCACCCGCAAGATGGAAAAACTGAAACGGGAACGCGCGCGAACAGGTTCGGACTACTGATGGCAGTCCTTCCGATCCTCCGCTGGCCAGATACACGGTTAACGACTGTTTGTTCGGAAATAGACCACGATGTTTCGGCATTGGCTGCCGATATGCTGGAAACCATGTATGCCGCCCCCGGTCGCGGACTGGCGGCACCGCAAGTCGGGGTGCTGCTGCGGCTTTTCGTGATGGATTGCACTTGGAAAGAAGGTACTTTCGCCCCGCGCGTTCTGATCAATCCGCAACTGCTGTGGACCTCGCCAGAAACTGCATTTGGGCCCGAGGGTTGTCTTTCTTTGCCGGGCGTAACCAGCCAAATTTCACGACCAAATTCTGTGTGGATGCGATGGCTGGGTCTTGACGGCTCTATTTATGAAGAAACATTCACAGGCTTTGCAGCAATCTGCGCGCAGCATGAGTTTGACCATCTGCACGGTGTACTGACGCTGGATCACCTTGATCCCACTGCCCGCGCCTTGGCTGAAAGTGCCCTGACATGACGGCTAGAGCCTGCCTACCATACCCGCATCCCTGCCTGCGCAGGCCCGCCAATCCCGTGGCCGCGATCACTGACGAGATCCGGGCTATCTGGGCGGACATGGTGGACACGATGAATGCCATGCCCGGCTATGGGCTGGCTGCGGTGCAGATAGGCATCCCGCAAAGCCTCGCCGTCGTCGATTGTTCCGAGCAGCGCGGTCAGGCGATTCTGATGGCCAACCCGCAGATTTTGCACGCCTCGGGCCAGTTCCGCGAGCATGAAGAGGCCTCGCCAAATCTGCCCGGCGTTTCGGCAGTAATCCGTCGCCCGCGTGCCTTGACGGTGCGGTTTCTCAATGCGGAAAATCAGTTGGAAGACCGCGATTTTGTCAACCTTTGGGCGACTTCGGTGCAGCATCAGATCGACCATTTGGCGGGTAAAATGTTCTTTGATCACCTGTCAACGGTGAAGCGCAAGATGCTGATTGCAAGAGCAGAAAAGTTAAGGAAGCGATCATGAAAATCATTTTCATGGGAACGCCGGAATTCTCGGTGCCGATCCTGAAGGCGCTGCAGCAATACCATGACATCATTGCAGTGTATTGTCAGCCGCCGCGACCTGCCGGGCGGGGAAAAGCTGACCGTGCCAGCCCTGTGCAGCAGTGTGCCGAAGCACTGGGTCTGCCGGTTTTCCATCCCGTATCGCTGCGGTCTGCCGAGGCGCAGCAGGCCTTCGCCGCGTTGGATGCCGACCTCGCAGTTGTGGTCGCCTATGGGCTGATCCTGCCGCAAGCTGTGCTTGATCATCCACGCATGGGATGTCTGAACATCCATGCCTCTTTGCTGCCGCGATGGCGCGGGGCCGCGCCAATTCACCGTGCCATTATGGCAGGTGACGCTGAAACCGGCGTCTGCATCATGCAGATGGAGGCTGGCCTTGATACCGGCCCTGTTCTCGCGCGCGAAGCGACTGCAATCGGGGCGCAGGAGACGACCGCAGACCTCCATGACCGCCTGTCCATGATCGGAGCGAAGCTGATCACAGCCACGATTGATCGCTTGCCATTGCAGGCCATTCCGCAATCCGAACAGGGCGTCACATACGCCACAAAGATCGACAAGGCCGAAGCCCGCGTTGATTGGTCAAAGCCCGCCGCGATGGTGGATCGCCAAATCCGCAGCCTTTCGCCGTTCCCCGGCGCTTGGTGTGAGATCAACGGTGAGCGGATCAAACTACTGCGTTCACGGATCGCCGATGGCTCTGGTGTGGCAGGGCAGGTGCTGGACGGGTTGCGCATTGCTTGCGAGGTTGGCGCGGTGGAGATCACGCTGGCGCAGCGCGAGGGCAAGCGCCCAGTGTCGGCGTCCGATCTTCTCAATGGGCTGAAAATGCCGAAAAAACTTGACTGATTCTCCCCTGTTCGTTGCGCGAAAATGCCATCACGCCGGCCATTTCATCTGCAGCAATCGTGCCCATATGAACGAAATAGCCGAGGGAGAGGCGCATGGGATTGGTGTTTTTGCTTATCGTTGGCACGGCGGCAGGCATTTTGGCAACGCGGGTGATGCGTCTTGATGCGGATGTGCCCACGACGGTGGTGATCGGCATTGCGAGTGTCTTGATGGGCGCGTTTTTGTTGCGCAGTCTGGTGATGATCACCGGTTGGCTGGCAGGATTTGTTGGGGCGGTTCTTGGCGCTATCGTACTGATTTGGCTTTATAAAACATATCTCGTGAGATAGTCAGCCAAGCCGCTTTATCGCATCGCCCAGTCGGAAGCCCTTGCCGCCGCCCGCATCCCACTGCATCCGACCCTGCCACGCTGCAAAGATCAGCGCGGCAGTTTCTTTCGCCTTCGCGCTGACGTCCAGACGGGCTGCAATCGCCTGTTCAACCTTATAGCGCCATGCCTTTGCACGCCCGATCAGCGCCGGATCGCGCAAACTCAGCGTCAGCAATGCCCCCGGATCAACCGGACCGACAAGCGATTTCAGTAGACCAGGTAGCCCTTTGCTCATGGCTGCGCCATCTAGAGTGGCCGTTTCAACCAAGCCATCCAACTCCTCCCACGCTTGCGCAATCGCACCCAAAATCATGTCGTTGCAACTACCAAACCGTTGCACCAAGGTGGTTGGGGCTAGCCCGGTTGCTGCCGAAACCATGGAAAACGTCACCGTCTTTTCGCCATTCTTCAACAGCGAGGCCAGAACCTGCTGGAAAACATCACGGTCCGATATCAGCTTTGTGCGTGCCATGATCTCAATATGACTTGAGCGTCAATAATTGCAAGCGAGACGTGAATGGCTATTCGTCGTCCGCATCGCCGGTGGTTTCGGCACTGGCTTTTTCAATCCGTTTCACACCCGCTTGACGATTCAACATCCTGCGGCTGTGCCCGGTCAACCCGGCTTCTTTCAGCACTCTAGCCCGACGATAATGTACAGTGAAAATCTCACGATCCTGCGGCAGCGCATCTCCTCGCAGTTTACCACCAAGGATAAAGTGTTGTTCTTCTGGCAGAATATTCCACTTCAATCCCGATTGCTGGATCGCGAGCGGCAGGCTGATCTGGTCGAGATAGGGCCGTTTGCCCGGCACATCCGGATGCGCGTCAAGGGTTTGCGCGACATCCATCCAGATCTGTGGAAAGCTGCGGCCATCGGGGCTGCGATACTGTTCAGGGAAAGTGAACAAACCTGAACTAAAATACGGTATGCGCTGACGTTTGCCAGACTGGCGCATCAACTTGATGCGTTCTTCTGGAATATCCATGCCACAGGCTGCATAGATCAGGGCCCAATCGTCGGTGTTGCCCCAGTTCATCGAGGCCGCAGGTGTCAAGGAAACCGAATCCGCCATGATGATATTTTCAACGCGGTTGGGGCGCAGGCACAGGATGTCGCTGTCAAAAAACGCCGAATATTCGGTGTCGCGCGGCTCCATCGTCGCAAGAATTTTGTTGCCATGCGGATAGGCTGGCGAGAACCGACCCTCGACCGCAAACGGGCGCAATTCGCAGCCCATACGATACAGCACTTCTTTGACATTTGGCGAGACTTGATCAAGCTTGATGTCGGGGCAATAGCCGACCAGCGCGACCTGATCGCCAAACTGTTCGCGCAGTGACGCCGCAAGGTAACAGGCCATCAGCTCATACTCTGGCGGCTCAACGATGAAAAATACGGTCAGTTTAGGGGTCATATACCTGCTCAGTCGGGTGAGAATGCGACGGTTTTGGCAGATTAAGCCGCATCGCATTGCAAAGTCACGCGTTTGAGCTGAGTCTTGCTGCAAATTCCCCCGGATTAGTTGCTAAATTGGAAACAGATTTCGGCTAAGACACAATTGGAGCGCAGTTTTCCGCATTGGCCTTGCTGGCAGATTCCGGCTTGACCTATGGTGATCTGCAAACGGGGAGCAGCGGGGGGGCCATTGGCTTCGCAGCGCAGGGGCGGGCAGGGTGTGACGTCGAAGCAAGGAAAACAACCGGAAGGCATTGTGCCTCTCGCCGGACGTCCGAAAGGCGCTGGTGATCGCTGGGGCAGGGTCGATTTCCCGCTGAAGCGCCATGACAGCCCGCATGGTCAGGTGACCGCCGTTTCGATGATGAAAGACGAAGGCGCCTATGTCATCGAATGGGTCGCGCATCATCTTGCGATCGGGTTTTCTGATCTGGTGATCTATACGAACGATTGTTCGGATGGCACCGATGACATGCTAATCCGGCTGGAGGAATTGGGGCTGTGCCACCATCGCCGCAATGAGATTCCCGAAGGTATTCGCCCTCAGCCCTCGGCGCTGAACTACGCGCAGGACGAACCGGTCGTGCAGCAGTCGGACTGGGTGATGGTGTTCGACGCCGATGAGTTTCTGTCGATCAGATACGGCGATGGCACCCTCGATAGCCTGCTTGCAGCGACCAAGGCGCAGGGTGCCAATGGCATAGTGGTGACCTGGCGAATATTCGGCTCGGGAGGGGTGGTGGATTGGTCACGCGCGCCGGTGACAGAACAATATCTATGGGCCGCACCGCAGACATGGAACAAGGGTTGGGGGGTGAAGACGCTGTTCAGCTTCAACCCGGAAAAGTGGAAACTGGGCATTCACCGTCCGAAAATGAAGACGAAATGGCATGAAACCGATTTCCCTGATCAGGTCAAATGGCTGAACGGTTCGGGTCGCGAGATGGAGGATTACTTCAAGTTTCGTGGCTGGCGTTCGATCACGCGGACTGTGGGATATGACTGGGTTCAGCTGAATCACTACGCGGTGAAATCGGTGGACAGCTATGCCATTCGCAAGATGCGCGGAAATGTGAACAATAAGGCGGATAAGTACAACTCTGACTATTGGTCACTGCAAGATCGCAACGAAGTGCGCGATGACACGATGCTGCGCTACACCGATACGCGCAACGCCATCATTGTGCAACTGCTGCAAGATCCGGTGCTGCACCGCCTCCACCACGCCGCGATTGCGCGGGCCGAAGGTCGATTGGCCGACCTGCGCCAGACCGAAGCCTATCACCAACTCGTTGCCGATCTCGCCAAAGCCTCCACTGTGCCGATCACCCAGATCGTCGCCAAACCGCCACAGGCGCGCGATAAGGAAAAGATCGCAGCGCTGATGTCGGATGTGGAAAAACGGCGCGGTGCGAAGGCGAAAACTGAACGGCAGGCCATCCCGAAAGAACCGGTTGAGGCGGTGCCGATGGGGTCGTATCAACTGGGCAGGATGGATCTTTCGCAAGATCCGAACGCCGCAGTTTACCCTAATCACAGCATGAAACTGCCTGCCGATCCGCGCGTTTTTACGGATTCGGCACGGGCTCTGATCCAATCTGGTAAGTTTGAACGCGGCCTCGCGCGCCGGATGCCGCAGGTCTTGGCTGAGCAGGCCAAGGTGTTGGAAATCGGCGCGGCGGTGGGCTTTCTGGCAGGGCATTGCGCCAATATCAGGCCCGATCTGAGCCTCTATCTGCAAGAAGATAACCCCGCTTTGCGGCAAATGCTGCGCGTGGTTTGCGCGCTCAGCAACCGCGATTTCAACGACCGCTTTGTCCTTTTGGACGAAACCCTTGGAGCTAAATCCGCGACAGGCGCACTGGCGCTGATCACGGCGCAGCGCCCGGATGCTTTGCTGCTTTCAGACTCGCAACTTAGCCCAGACGCGCTGCTAAAATTGCTGCCAATGTTGCCCGCTCCGGCCCCCAAGCAGATCTTCCTCTATGGGCGGTTGTTGGAGCAATATCACGCGCGTTTGCCGGAAGTAGAGGCGCTGCTGGCGGCACTTGGCTATGTGGCGGACTACGGATTTGATGCCAATATCGCGCGCGGTTTTCGGTTGAACGTGCCAGCCGATGCAGTCGAGCGAAGTTAACCAACGTCCGCCGCTGGACAGCCCTGTGGCTCTGCGCCATTGTTCCGCAAAACGAAACAAACGAGGCAGTAACCATGTCCACCCCCGTTCGCAGACCCGTCGCCTCGCTTTGGATCGGCGAAAAGCTGCATTATTTGAATCAGCTTTGCCTGCTCAGCCATGTCGCACAGGGCCATCCGACCACGCTGTATTGCACCGACAAGGTCTCGAATGTGCCTGATGGCATCATCGTCAAGCCCGCCACGGATATCATGGCGATTGACATGGATATCGTGCGGCAGACTTCGGAAAGCTTTTTGTCCAACGTGTTTCGCTACAAGATGATCGAAAAAACCGATGCGGTCTGGATTGATTGCGACGCCTTCTGTCACAAACCCTTCCCGGATGAGATGCAAAATATCTATGCAGGTCATGGATTTAGGGGGGCCTTGAACTGCGGTGTCGTCTATATTCCGCCGCAGGGCGAGTTGATCAAGCAGTTGTTGGATTACTACGAAAACCTGCCAGCCGCCCCGGCTTGGTTCAACAAACAGCAACGTAAGCGGATCGAAAAGCAAGACAGCAGCCTGCCGCATGCCGTGCGGATTTATAACGCCGAACGCACGGCATTTGGCCCGCAGGCCTTCACCTATTTCGCGCAGCAGACCGGTGATTTCGAAAAGGCGCTGAGCTCGGATTATCTTTATCCGGTGCCGTTCCAGCTGAACGACGTGTTCTACGACCCGTACGGTCGGGTTGAGGGACATTTCACCGAAAACACCTTGTCCGTGCATCTGTATACCAACGGTACCAGGCCGTATTGGCGCAAAAATCCGCCGATGCCGAATTCATATGCAGCGCGGATGTGTGCGCAGATTGGCGTTGACGCGTCCAAGGCGCTGGAAGAATGACCGAGCCGGACGAGGCAACGGAGCCGCAGGTCAGGAAGGGAAAAAAAGACCGCGCGCTCAAGCCCTTGCCCTCCACCCCTGATGAGATAGAGGCGCTGATCCGCCGCCAGAAGCGCAATCAGCGTAAGGCTTGGGCGGACGGCTACATGACCGCGATCACCGCGATGTTGCGGCCCGGCGATCTGGTGATGGATTGCGGCGCGAATATGGGGGTGGTGACGGAGCTGCTGGCGGCAACCGGAGCGGATGTGTTGGCGTATGAGCCTGATCCCTATGCGTTTTCCATTCTTGAAGAAAAGTTCGCAAATACCCCGAACGTCACTCTGATCAACGCAGCCGTGGGGGTAGGGGCAGGCACCATTCGCCTGATGCGGGCGGATAATTTCGGCGAAAATCCCGATGGCGCTTCGGTGAAAAGCACCATTCTGGATGGGGGCCGGCGGATTGATGCAGAAAACGCGGTTGAAGTGACTTTGCTCGACTTCCCGACGCTGGTGCGTGAGCATGTGGCCGCCCGTGGTGAGATCGCGTTCATCAAGATGGATATTGAGGGGGCCGAGTTGGATATCCTTGAAAACCTTGATCGTGAAGATCTGTTCACAAACATCCGCGCCTTGGTGGCCGAGACGCATGAGCGCAAGTTCAAGGACCTGCGCGACCGCTACAAAGCCCTGCGTGAGGTGGTGGCTGCGAAATATCCGGCGGGGAAAGTCAATCTCGACTGGATTTGACGCAGTCTGCCGCGCGCGCATGGGGCCTGCCGGGCGTGGCCGCCTATCCTACAGTTTGACAGGCTTGAACGGGGCCATCCCGGCCCGTGCCAATTCGTCGGCGCGCTCATTTTCGGCATGGCCTGCATGCCCCTTGATCCAGCGCCAGACCACCTTGTGCTTGGCTTGCGCTACGTCAAGCCTCTGCCACAGATCAACATTTTTCACCGGATCTTTGCCAGAGGTCTTCCAGCCGTTGCGCTTCCAGCCGTGAATCCACTCGGTGACGCCGTTTTTGACATAGGCGCTATCCGTCACAATCGTCAGCTCTGACACCCGCGTCAAAGCCTCGAGCGCGGAGATGGCGGCTAGCAATTCCATCCGGTTGTTGGTGGTATGCGCCTCGCCGCCCGACAGCGTGCGTTCCTTCACCACAGCGCCATTCTCACGCGCCAGCATCAACACGCCCCAGCCGCCAGGGCCGGGGTTGCCCGAGCAAGCCCCATCGGTATACGCAAACAAATCCGGCATGTCAGACACTTTCCCGCAAGATGCGCGGCACTTTGAATTCGATATTTTCTTGTGCGGTTTCAACCAGTTCGACGCGCGTGTCAAACCGCGCGCGGAAGGCGTCGATCACCTCGTTCACCAAGACTTCCGGTGCCGAAGCCCCCGCTGTGACCCCGACTGAAACAATGCCCTTCAGTGCCCTCCAGTCTATATCCGCCGCACGCTGCACCAGCTGCGCATAGGCGCAACCCGCCGAACGCCCGACTTCAACCAACCTGCGCGAGTTCGATGAATTTGGCGCGCCGATCACCAAAAGCGCGTCGATCTTGCCCGCAATCGCCTTCACTGCCGCCTGTCTGTTGGTGGTGGCGTAGCAAATGTCTTCCTTATGCGGGCCTACGATCGCCGGAAACCGCGCCTGCAAAGCAGCGACAATCCCCGCCGTGTCATCGACCGACAACGTGGTCTGGGTGATGTAAGCCAACCGCCCCGGATCGCGCACCGCCAGCCCCGCGACATCCTCGGCGGTTTCCACCAGCAGCACCTCGCCCTCAGCGAGTTGTCCCATCGTGCCAATGGTTTCTGGGTGGCCTTGGTGGCCGATCATCACCATTTGCAAACCGGCTTCGGAATGCCGTTGCGCCTCGTTATGCACTTTCGTCACCAAGGGGCAGGTGGCATCTACCGCGATCATCCGGCGCGCTTCTGCCGCTGCGGGCACCGATTTTGGCACGCCATGGGCCGAGAAAATCACCGGGCGGTCCACCGGGCAATCGTCCAATTCCTCGACGAACACCGCGCCTTGCGCGCGCAACGCATCGACGACGAATTTGTTGTGCACGATTTCATGCCGCACATAGACCGGCGCGCCCCATTTTTGCAGCGCGAGTTCGACAATCTTGATGGCACGGTCAACACCGGCGCAAAAGCCGCGCGGGGCAGCGAGGTAAAGGGTCAGGGGCGGCAGGATCGGGGGCGGCAGGGTCATGGCACTTCTCATGTTTGGGCTAGACCTAAGCTGCCACGCGGGCCTCGTCTAGTCTTGCGGCTGAAAGTAATACGGCTCCGCTGCAAGATCGCGCTGATACTGGGCCATCCGGGCATCCCCCGATCCGTCGCGCTTCAACCGCAGATCGGCCTGCATCAATGTGAAAAACCAGGGCTCCGATAACCATCGAAATCCCGGCTTGGGCGCAAAGCGAAAGCCGAAGCAGTTTCCCGCCTCGGCTTTTCATCAACCACGCCAGAAGTCTGGGGAACTTCCGTCACTTACTTCACGTCAACCGCCACTTCGTCACGTTCCAGACGCGGCTCGCGCGGCGGGCGGCCGATCACGTCGCGCAATTCATCCAATTCGATGAAATTGTCGGCCTGACGGCGCAACTCATCCGCGATCATCGGCGGTTGGCTACGGATGGTCGACACCACAGAAACCCGCACGCCTTGGCGTTGCAGACTTTCCACCAGTGGGCGGAAATCGCCGTCGCCCGAGAAAATCACCACATGATCAACGCGCGGTGCCAGCTCCATCGCATCGACGGTCAGTTCGATGTCCATATTGCCTTTGACTTTGCGACGGCCTTGGCTGTCGGTGTATTCCTTCGCCGGTTTGGTGACCATGGTGAAGCCGTTGTAGTGCAGCCAGTCGACCAGCGGGCGGATCGGCGAGTAATCGTCATTCTCCAGCAGGGCAGTGTAGTAAAACGCACGCAGCAGCTTGCCGCGACGCATGAACTCTTGACGCAGCAGCTTGTAGTCGATGTCAAACCCAAGTGCCTTGGCGGCCGCATAGAGGTTCGAGCCATCAATGAACAGCGCAAGCCGTTCGTCCTTGTAAAACATAAGTCTTCCCCTCGAAAACAAATCGCCTATCGCGCTATCGTGAGTGGTCTACCTAATGTAGATGGTCGGCGGCGAA
>JBKJTI010000270.1:0-2511 GCA_046590425.1 Cypionkella sp.
GTTTGACCCGTTCGCGCAGGGCTGCGCTTTCCTCGCAGCAGGGATTTGAGTTCTTCATGGGTCATGTTGTTGTCCCCTTCTCCTGTCGCCAAGCTGCCACGATCTGGGCCTTCCCCGAGATCGCACGGGCAGTGCCTACGCATTGCAACAGAAACCGTTCGTGGTCTCGATCTCTGATCCATCCGCCCCAGATCGAAACGCGGAACCCTTCGGGGGTTGCTGGGCCGAAGATATCTGCCGCCCAAGTTCGACAGTTACGGGTCGATTTTTGGGGTTTGGCTCTGTCCGGTGCGAATAAAATCAATGGGTTAATGGTGCCCACATGCCCCAATCTACGAAGTCTTGTTGTGGCACGTCAGTCTAAAAATACTTTTGACATGAAGGCTTTCTGAATGATATTGTTGCGGCATGTACACCAAAATCACACAGTCCGGCGGGCGCCGCTACCTGCAACTCGTCGAAGGCTTCCGTGATGATGCCGGAAAGGTCCGGCATCGCATCGTGGCCAATCTCGGTCGGATCGATGATCTCACACCGCAAAAGCTCGACCCGCTGATCAACGGGTTGAACAGGGTGCTTGGGCGGTCAGAAAATACGGCTTTCGAGGTTATTCCCGAGAGCGCAAGGGCCTACGGCGACGTCTTTGCGCTGCACGAGCTGTGGAAGGACCTTGGCTTTGATCGCGCGCTCAGCCGTGCATTGCGGTCGGGACGCCGCGAGATTGATGCCGAGGCGCTGATCCGCGCCATGGTTTTCAACCGCCTCTGCGCCCCGGACAGCAAGCTTGGCTGCCTGCGTTGGCTGGAGACGGTGGCCATGCCCGCAATGCCGGAGGGTGTGACCCATCAGCACCTGCTGCGCGCCATGGATGCGCTTATGGATCATGCTGAGGTGGTGGAGATCGAACTGGCGCGCCAGATCCGCCCCCTTGTCGACCATGACCTGGCGATCATCTTCTACGATCTGACCACCGTGCGCATCCATGGCGAGGGGGAGGTCAGTGACGATCTGCGCGCCTTCGGCCTGAACAAAGAGACCGGTGGTATCGCACGGCAGTTCGTCCTCGGTGTTGTGCAGACGGCCGAGGGGTTGCCCCTGATGCATACCGTTCACCCCGGCAACATGGCCGAGACCAAGACCTTGCAAGCGATGCTCAAGACGGTGCTACAGCGCTTCCCGGTGCAGCGCGTCATCTTGGTCGCCGATCGTGGCCTGCTGAGCATGGACAACATTGGCGAGCTCACGGCCATGGCCGATCAGGGCGGGCGTAAGCTCGAGTTCATCCTGGCGGTGCCCGCGCGGCGCTACGGCGAACTGGCTGAGACCTTCCGGGGCCTCGCTTTCTCCGAGGAAGGGCTCGCCGAGGCGGCATTTGCAGGCCACCGGCTGATCGTGGCTCATGACCCGACCCGTGCGGCCCTGCAATCGGCCACGCGGCGGGGCCGGATTGCAGAACTCGACGCCATGGCCGACAAGCTGGTGACACGCCTGGACGCCCAAGACGCGGGCGAAACGGCGCGCGGCCGCCGGGCGTCCGACCGGGGCGCCTACAGCCGGTTCACGCGCGCCGTGGCCGAGGCCGAACTCACGCGATTCATCAAGGCAGACTTCACCGCTGACCGCTTCTCCTGGGCACTCGATGAAGAGGCCATTACCGCGGCGGAGCTCTTCGACGGCAAACTGGCCCTCCTGACCAACGCGCCCGATCTCACCCCGGCAGAGGCCGTCACCCGCTACAAAAGCCTTGCCGACATTGAGCGCGGCTTCCGCGTGCTGAAATCCGATATTGAGATCGCGCCGGTTCATCACCGTCTGCCGGACCGCATCCGCGCCCATGCCCTGATCTGCTTCCTCGCTCTCGTCCTCTACCGCGTCATGCGCATGCGGCTGAAGGCCAAGGGCCACGCAGCCAGTCCACGTACCGCGCTTGATCTGCTGGCGCGGATCCAGAAGCACACCACACACATCGGTCCAAGGACCTTCACAGGAACATCCAAAACCCAGCCCGAACAACTCGACCTCTTCGACGCTCTGAGCCTCGCTAAACCCACTTAAACCGCAGCGTTGTGGCAAAAACCACAATTCTGGTTAAGCAATATCAATGGTTTAGCGGATTAACTGTCGAAATTGGGGAGACGGGGAGGCATTCGCGCCGCGCCGGGTCGGGACTTCATTGGCCGTTGGCTGCGACGCCACATCAGCTGCGCACATCGCGTGTGGCGTGCGCCCGGACCCAGCGGCCTCGTCCGCGCCCGATGGCGATGGGCGGGAAAGGAAGTGCCTCGGGTGGTCGCCGAAAAACGATCGGACCCATGCGATGGCTTCGATGCGGCTTGCGCCTTGTCCAACAACACTGATCTCATAGGCCAGATACGCCTGTAGCGGAGGAATCGGAATATGATTGCAGAACTTCAGATCTTCCCTGCGCGGCGCGGCCGCGCAGTTCGTTTGGACAAAGTTCAGACGAGCCAAATCATCAATACCCATGGTCAGCAGGTTGTCGACACCTGG
>JBKJTI010000162.1:0-18864 GCA_046590425.1 Cypionkella sp.
ATGAGGCGCAACAGCCCACCGTTCTGGACCTTGCGGCCCTGAACCCGAAGAACACCCGGAGCGCATAATCATGTCCGATATCAAATCTCTCGACGATCTGAAATCGGTAGTCAGCGCGGCCGCTCCTGCGGCACCGGCTGCCATTGTGCGTGTGGCTGTGCGTGACAAGCTGGGTCGCGCCTATGCAACCGGCAAGCGCAAGAACGCAGTTGCACGCGTCTGGATCAAACCGGGCTCGGGCAAAGTGGTTGTGAACGGCAAAGAGATGGCGGTTTATTTCGCGCGTCCCGTGCTGCAAATGATCCTGCGTCAGCCGTTCACCGTCGCTGGCGTAGAAGGCCAGTTCGACGTGATGGCAACGGTTGCGGGCGGTGGTCTTTCCGGCCAGGCTGGCGCTGTGAAGCATGGCGTGTCGAAAGCCTTGCAGCTTTATGAGCCCGCGCTGCGTGGCGCATTGAAAGCCGCTGGCTTCCTGACCCGCGACAGCCGTGTGGTTGAGCGTAAGAAATACGGCAAGGCGAAAGCCCGTAAGTCGTTCCAGTTCTCGAAGCGTTAAGCTTTATCTTCTGGACTTTGGCAAAGGGCCCGTGGGAAACCACGGGCCTTTTGTTTTGGTTAAGCAGGGCGAGGCATTAAAAAAACGGGCGGGAAAAACGGGCCGGAGGTTGGGGAAGAGGGAGAATGGGGTCAGGCGCGCCAGAACGGCTTTTCGGCCTCTGTCTCGGCATGGCTTTCCGACAAGCCAATGTCGCGCAGCATATGTTTCGGCATCTGTGCCAACTGCTTTCGGGTGCGATAGCGCAACTCCCATGCCGCGACGGTCAGCGCCAACGAGACTGCAACGCGCGACAGCGGCGGCAAGGCTTGGGCATTCAGAGCGAGGGCTTGGTTATACGACATTTGCTTTATCCGATTGTATTGATACAAGATGCAGTTGCCTGCTATGATTGATACAATGCCAGCCGGCGAATCGCCAGAGGAACATTGTTATGCATACAATCTGGGTGCCAGATCTCGCCGGGGACGAAGGGCCGAAGTATCTGTCGCTTGCGCGCGCCTTACGTGAGGCCATCCGCACCGCGACTTTGCCGCAAGGCACACAATTGCCGACGGTGCGAGATCTGGCATATCGGTTGTCGGTGACACCGGGCACGGTCAGCCGGGCGTACCAGATCGCGACGCAGGAAGGTCTGCTGGAAGCGACGGTGGGACGTGGTACTTTTGTGGCGGCCCGCAAGCCGAGGTTGGGCCCGACGCAACCATTGTTTCTGGATCGCGATCCCGGCGTGGATGACGGGCGGGTTGATCTGCGATCGCCACAACTGCCGGATGTCGGGCAGGTGGCGATTTTTGGTGACATTTTGCGTAAGATTTCCATGAATGTCGGTACGGAATGGCTTGATTACACGCATCAAAGTGGCGAACGACCACTGCGTGAGACGGTGGTGGATTGGCTGGCCAACCGGGTGCTGGGGCCGATTGGTGAAGATGATGTTATGCTGACGCACGGCGGGCAAAGCGGCATCGGCCTGGTGCTGGATTGCTGTTTGCGCGGCGACCGTCCGGTGGTTCTGATCGAGGATCTTGCCTATCCTGGTTTTCGCTATGCCGCACGGGCGGCGCGGGCCGAAGTGGTTGGCATCGAGTTGGACGAGGAAGGCATTCGCCCCGACGCGCTGGAGGCGGCGTGCAGGCGCTTTGGAACGCAGGTGTTGTGTCTGACGCCAAGCGCACAAAATCCGACCACGGCACGGATGAGCCTGGAGCGACAATCGCAAATTGTATCCATAGCGCGGCGTTACGATCTGCAAATCATCGAGGATGAGTGCTATTTCTATTCGGGAGCGCCAGACCCCGCTTTGCGGGCTTTGGCACCAGAGCGGGTGTGGTATGCGGGGTCACTGTCGAAATCGGTCTCGGCGGCACTGCGCTTTGGCTACGTGATTTGCCCGACCGGGATGGGGCCGACGGGGCGGTTGGCGGCGCAGCATGCGTTTTTTGCTTTGTCGAAGCCGCTGGCGTCTTTTGCGCAGGAATTGTTCTGCTCGGGGGCTGCGGATGACATTCGCGCTAAGGTCGAGGCGGAGTTTTCGGATCGTTTGCAGATGGTTATCAACCGCTTGGGGGCGTTTGATCTGTCCTGGCAGAAGGGCATCCCGTTTGCCTGGCTGCGGCTGCCGCAGGGCTGGAGGGCCTATACATTCACCCGGATGGCGGAGGAGCAAGGGGTTTTGCTGCGCGCGGCGGACCAATATGCGATGAGCAATGGCCGCGCGCCGAATGCGGTGCGGCTGGCGATTGCGGGCGGGATCCCGCGCCAGCAGTTGGATGCAGGCTTGGCGGCGATGGGCTATATGCTGCCGCGGCCCCCGAATGACATGGGCGTGTGAATGTGTGGCTTTCTGGACTCTGTGCGGCACAATCCAATTGGCGGGAATTGACCGATGCGAGGTCGGCGCGCAACATTCGAGACTCGAGCAGGTTAGCCAGACACATAAAAGAAAGGCCCGAAAATGGGACTTCAAACCACTTTTCACGCGCCGGGAGCAGGCGCGGATTTTCTTGGCATGCGCAAGTCGCGCGCCGGATCGACCGAGATTGTCTATGATGACGGCGCCAAGCAACGGCTGGTCTGGCGGGTGTCAGATGGTGCGGGCGACCAGGTGATCTTGGATGCTTTGCAGGCGGCGGTGGGCGCGCAAAGAGTGCTCGCCTGTCTGTATGAAGAGCTTAAAAAACGGGCGATTCAGATCGAACGCATCTGAGCCCTGCGCGTTTCCCTTGTGCGAAAGCCGCTTGGCAGCGATGATCAGTCAAGATTTCGATCACTTTAAAGCTTGCGCGATTTTGCGCGATCGGCTTAATTTGATCAAAAGACGCAAAGCTGTGCCAGTCATGGTGCAACAGGGGGACCGGGATGCAATCGAAACCAAAGGTGCGCTTCAGGGGATCTGAGGCCGCCAACGGGCTGTTGATGATCAGCCCCACTGCGCTTTACGCGATTCTGCTGTTGGCAGCACCCTTGGCGATGATCTTCGCCTATAGCTTCATGACCGATGGCTATCTAAAGATTATCCCGCAGTTTCAACTGTGTAACTATGTTGGCGAATGTCACTCTTATAAAGACGTCAATGGCGTAATGACCGAGTCGCAGACCTATCGTGGTGCGTGGTCTGACCCGCTGTCGCGTGCGCTGATGTTCAGATCGCTGATGATCTCGCTGATTGTGACGGCGGTGACGGTGCTGCTGGCCTTCCCGGTGGCCTATTTCGTCAGCTTTCATGTCGCCCCTTCGAAAAAGTCGCTGTGGCTGTTCTTGATCACCATTCCGTTCTGGACCTCTTATCTGATCCGGGTGTTTTTGTGGAAGGTGATCCTTGGCACTGGTGGGGTGATCAACACCGGTCTGATTGGATTGGGCATCATCGAAGAGCCGCTGACCTGGCTGTTGTATAACGTCAATTCGGTGGTGATCACCCTCGCGCATGCCTATGCGCCGTTTGCGATCTTGCCGATCTTTGTGGCGCTGGAGAAGATTGACCGCTCGTTCCTTGAAGCCGGGCGCGATCTGGGCGAGACGCCGTTCATGACCTTTATCCGGGTGACCTTGCCTTTGGCGATGCCGGGGGTGATTTCTTCGGTGCTGATCGTGTTCATCCCGACGATTGGCGATTATGTAACGCCGCTGCTGGTCGGCGGGCCAGAGGGGCGGATGGTCGCCAACCTGATCGAACTGACTTACAAGAAACTGGACAATTACCCGCTGGGATCGGCGCTGGCGATCTCGTCGATGGCGATCGTGGTGGCGGTATCCTTGTTGTTCCTGTTCCTGAACCGACGATTCTTGAAGGGGAATAAATGATGAAGGGCGGTTGGTTTCGCGGCTATACGCTGGTTTATCTGGTGTTCCTGTATGCGCCGATCGTGCTGCTGCCGATCTTTGCGTTCAACGATGCAACCACGGTGGCGTTTCCGCTGAACGGATTTACCGGCAAGTGGTTTGCAAAGCTGTGGGACGAGCCAGAACTGCACAAAGCCCTGAAGAATTCGTTGATCATCGCGAGTTCTACGGCGGTGCTGGCGACCTGTCTGGGGATTTTCGCCTCGCGGGCGTCGACCCGCTACAGGTTCCCCTACAAGGCGCCGCTGATGGGGATGATCATGCTGCCGCTGGTGCTGCCAGAGATCATTCTGGCGGTGGCGCTGCTGGCGGTGCTGCGCGGGATCGGCATGCCGATGAGCCTGTTCACGGTGATTTTGGGGCATGTGCTGGTCTGCACGCCGTTCTCGATCGCGATCCTGTCGGCGGCGTTCCAGTCTTTGGATCACTCGCTGGAGGAGGCTGCCTATGACTTGGGCGAAACCCCGGTTTCAGCATTCCGGCTGGTGATCCTGCCGCTGGTGCTGCCGGGGATCATTTCATCGCTGTTGATCACCTTCACCATCAGCCTTGATGAATTCATCATGGCGTTCTTCTTGGCGGGCAATGAATCCACCCTGCCGGTCTACATCTTTGGCCAGTTCCGCTTTCCGCAGAACGTGCCGGTCATTCTGGCTTTGGGGACGATTTTGGTCTGTCTGTCCATCGCCTTGCTTGCAACCGCAGAATATTTCCGCCGCCGTGGCATCGCCAAAACCGGTGGTAAGGATACTGGAGGCTTCCTGTGACGTCTGAAAAACCCCCAACACCCGGTCAAACCATGATCGAGTTCAAAGACGTTCATAAGTATTATGGCGATTATCACGCTCTGCGCGGCATCACCGCAACGATCAAAGCGGGCGAGTTTTTCTCGCTGCTGGGGCCGTCGGGGTGCGGAAAAACCACGTTGCTGCGCACCATTGCCGGGTTTGAGGGCATATCTTCGGGCGTGGTGATGATCGACGGCAAGGACATGGCGGATGTGCCGGCCAATGTGCGGCCGACCAATATGGTGTTCCAGTCTTACGCGATTTTCCCGCATCTGACGGTGGCGCAGAATGTGGGCTTTGGTCTGCGCAAAGACCCGCGCTCGAAGGCCGAGAAAGAAGCGGCGGTGGCCGAGGCGTTGGAAATGGTCGGGCTGAAAGGCTACGGCGCGCGCGCGGCGCATGCGCTGTCGGGTGGGCAACGGCAGCGGGTGGCTTTGGCGCGGGCGCTGATCCTGAAGCCGAAGGTGCTGCTGCTGGACGAGCCTTTGTCTGCGCTGGACAAGAAAATGCGCGAGCAGATGCAGATGGAGTTGATCAAGCTGCAACGGCAGGTCGGCATTACGTTTATTCTGGTCACGCATGATCAGGAAGAAGCCTTGGTGATGTCGGACCGGATTGCCGTGATGTTTGAGGGCGAAATCGCGCAACTTGCTGACCCTGAAACGTTGTACAGGCGTCCTAATTCGCGCAAGGTGGCTGATTTCATTGGCACAATGAACTTTTTGCCAGCCGAAATTCTGTCCGAAATCGACGGCAAGGTCGAGGTAGAGGCAAAGGGTTTTGGCCGTTTGACGATGGATGCAGAACAGGTATCGGTCGCACCGGGCAGCTCTAGCGCCTCGGTTGGCTTCCGGCCAGAGACGCTGACCATCCTGTTTGATGGGCAGACTGCAACCGACCGCGAAAGCCGCGCTGAGGTGGTTGAAGTGGTCTATTACGGCGACATGACCTATTACGACATCGTGCTGGAAGGCACGACCGAGCCGATGCGGCTGTCGATGCGCAACGTTTTTGGCCGCCCGGTGCTGGACATTGGTACGCAAACCCGGGTGGCATGGTCGCCCGGGGCGCTGGTGCTGTTCCGCTAAGACGGAAAACTTTGCGCCCGTTGGTGGCTGAGGAGCCTCCGGCGGGAGTATTTTTGCCAAGATGAAACTGGCAGTCAGTTGTCGGGGCGCAGCAATCCAAGCCCGCGCAGGTAAATCCCGATGCCAGCTTCCAGCAGATCTTCCGGCGGGAAGGGGCTTTTGGCCCCCGGCGCGCCACGCATGTAAAGTTCGACAACGCCGTGGCTCATCGCCCAGATATGGGCCGAGAACATGGTGGAGGGCGGGCGTTTGCCCACGGGCAGGTGTTGCGACAGCTTTTCAGCGGCTTGTTCCAACACGGAGCGGGCTTTTTGTGCGACGATGGCCAGGTCAGGGTGGGCCTGCAGGCTGAGGCCGGATTCGAACATCGCTTTGTAATGGCCTGGATATTTGCGCGCGAAGGCCAGATAGGCGCGGCCCGTGGCCTCAAACGCCGCCAAGGCGGTGGGTTGACCGTTGTTATAGGCAAACTCCATCAATGCCGCAAAAATATCATAGCCTTGGCGAGCGACTTCGGCGATCAGATCGTCACGGCCAGCGAAATGGCGGTAGACGGCGGCGGGTGTGACATCGGCGGCTTTCGCGGCTTCCGACAGGGTGAAGCCCGTGGGCCCTTGATCGGCGATCAGCTCTAACGCCGCTTCAACCAAGGCCTGCCGCAGATTGCCGTGATGGTAGCCGCGTTTCACCCTTTCGGCCTTATCTTTGGTCCGCCGCAGATTTTCGCATCAATCTTGCCGATGACAGCAAGGTCTTTGCCTTTGTAATCCACCGCCAGCAAGATGTTCTGGATCGCACAAATCCGGGTGCGCAGCTTGTCATCCGACAAGATCACCGTCCAAGGCGCGTATTTGAAATCGCTTTGCGCGAAGGTCTCATCAATCGCGACGCAATACTCTTGCCATTTCGCCAGGCCATCAATGTCGATCTGGCTGAGTTTCCATTGCTTGAGCGGGTCTTGCTCACGATCTAAAAACCGCTGCAACTGTTCGGCTTGACCAACCTCCAGCCAAAGCTTGATTAGCACAATGCCTTCATCCACCAGCATTCGTTCAAACTCCGGCAGTTGCCGGAAGAATTTGGCGCGCTGTTCAGGGGTACAAAACCCGAAAACATGCTCGACAATGCCGCGATTGTACCAAGAGCGGTCGAAGAAGGCGATTTCACCCGCAGCGGGCAACCAATCAACATAGCGCTGGAAATACCATTGCGCGGCCTCGCGCTCGGTCGGTTTCGGCAGTGCTACGATGCCTGCGACGCGGGGATTGAGGTTTTCGTGGGCTGCAGAAATAGCGCCGCCTTTGCCTGCGGCATCGCGGCCTTCAAACACCACCACCATGCGTTTGCCTGTAGCTTTGATGTCGGCGGCCATGCGCACCAGTTGCACCTGAAGCGCATCCATCTGCGCCTCATAGTCCTTTTTCTTCATTTCTTCGCGGTAGGGGTAATCCTTCCACAGAATCTGGTCTTTGCTGGCCTTTTCGATAGTTTTGCGCACCTCTTTGGGTGCTGCTTCCTTGAAATAGCGGGTGATGGCGCCTTCAAAGGGCAGGTCCATGATTTCCTCCGGTTGGCTTTTACTCACTATGGCGATTGCGGGGCCGCGCGCAATGATGCCCGTTCGATGGCGGCCAGCGTCTCGGCGCGGTGGCTGTAGTGCGGCATGTGGCCTGCGCCTTCCATCACCGTCAGATGCGCGTTGGGCAGGCGTTCTGACAGCGGTTTCGAGTGGATCTTTAGCGGCACGATGGTGTCGGCGGTACCGTGGATCAATTCGATGGGCAGGGTGAGTTGCGGATAGAGTGGTTCTTGCGCGACGATTTCAGGGCGCAGATCGTTCACTTGCGCGAAATTGGCGCGCAGGGTGCTGCTGCGCATCGTCAGTTTGGCGGCGATGGCTTTGGCATAGCCGGGGGGTACAGGATCAGGCGCGAAGATCGTGGCGATGGTGGCGTCGAGATAGCTGTCGGGAGTGAAAGCCGAGGCCAGTGGCGGAATCAGAGCCGCGCCGATGCGGCTGTCGGTCAGGCGGTAGAAGATGTCCAACGGGCCCGGCCACGGCAGCGAAGGGGCTGAGATCAGCACCAGCGCGCGGGGTTTGACGGGCGCGTAAAGCGCCCAGGCGAGCGTGACCGAACCGCCATAGCTTTGGCCGACGATGATCGGGTTTTTGATGCCAAGCTGGGTGGCGGCGGCGGCCAGATGCAGGGCTTGGCCGCGCAAGGATGCGTCGGGGATCGGGTCTGACCAGCCTAAGGCGGGGCGGTCAAAGGCGATGACGCGGTAGGATTTTTCGAGATCTGCGGCGAGGGCTACGGTCATGTCGCGGGCATTGCCGGAAGCGCCATGGATCAGGATCAGATCGGGGCCTTGGCCTGAGATATAGACATGCGCCTGCGCGCCGTTCACGGTCAGAAACTGACCTTCGGGCGGGAATTCGGCGGCAATCGCGGTCTCGCGATTTTGCGCGCGATACAGCGTTACCGCCGAGACACCACCCAAAAGGGTCGCCGCTATCAGGATCTTAGCGGCCAATTTCTGCCATATCATATGGGGTGCCCTGATAAATCTCGTTGATCCAGTTGCCGTAAAGCAAATGCGCGTGGCTGCGCCAGCGGTTCAGCGGAGGTAGGGCAGGATTGTCATTAGGGTAGTAGTTATCAGGTACATTGATCGGGGTGCCATTGGCGATATCGCGGTCATATTCCTGCTTCAGCGTGTCGCTGTCGTATTCAAAGTGGTTAAAGATATAAAGCGCGCGATGGCTGGGATCTTCCACCAGACAAGGGCCGACCTGATCGCTGCCCAGCAGGGTGCGTAGGCCGGGGGCAGCGTCAATCTCGGGCTGTTTCATCTCGGTCCAGCGGCTGACCGGGATGACGAAATCATCCGAAAAGCCGCGCAGGAACGGCGAGGTCGACGCAAGGTTCTGATGGCGGAAGCAGCCGAAGGCCTTGTGGTCCAGCATGTGCTTTTTGACACCGTGGAAATGGTTGACCATCGCCATGCCACCCCAGCAAACGCCAAAGGTGGAGAACACGTTGGTCTGGGTCCAATCCATCACTTCGCAAAGCTCATCCCAATAGGTGACCTCCTCGAACGGCAGATGTTCGATGGGGGCACCCGTGATGACCAGCCCGTCGAATTTCTCGGACTTCACCTCTTGGAACGGGCGATAGAAGGTTTCCATATGGTCAGCTGCAGTGTTTTTCGCCTGATGTTCCGACATGCGGATCAGTTGGAAATCAATCTGCAACGGCGTCGCACCGATCAGCCGGGCGAACTGGTTCTCAGTCTGGATTTTCTTCGGCATCAGGTTCAACAGACCGATGCGCAAAGGGCGGATTTCCTGCGCCTGCGCCCGCTCGGGCGACATCACCATGACGCCTTCGTTCCGCAGAACGTCGAAGGCGGGCAGGGTGGCTGGCAGGGTGATCGGCATGGGGGTATCCTGATAAAACGGGTCGTTAGGTGTTGGTCTGACGACGATCAAGGGCGGTTGCGATCATGTCGTCGAAATCGGCAGGCGATTTGACCTGCGCCACCTGCTCGGCTGTCACCGTAATGCCCCAGCGCGCCATCGCAGCATAGCGCGGCTGGCGATGGTCCAGCAGGCGGGCGTATCCAAAGCGCAGGAAGGCGTCGGGATCGACTTCGGTCGAGGCTTTGCCTTCGCCCGCGCAGTATTCAGCCCAGAGGGTTTTGAGGAAATCCGGGCGGTAGTACATCGGCTTCGGTGCGCGATCAAAGCGGCGGGCGAGTTCGGCTTTATGGGCGTCGGAGCCTTTGATCCAGACCAGAAGCTGATTGTCCGCAAGCGCGCGCATCACCGGGTCGGCGGGGTTTTCGGCATCCACCACCTCGCAGATCGAGCCCGAGGTATCGCAGATAAAGTTCTGATAGCCGTAGATATGTGCAGCACGCTCGACAAAGCGCGGCACGTCCAGCATCGCCGAGATTTCGGCCTGTGCATGTTCGGCCTGACGGCGCTGATATTCCTCAAACGCGATGCCGCCGCGCGAGGGATCCCCCGGCTTGCCGAGATAGGTCGAGAGGGGCGCGAGGTTGTTGAAGGTGATGTTCGAGGCAATATAGACCGAATCCGACATCAACAATTCGCGCAGCAACGGCACTTTCATCGCCTCGCGCTTGAAGTTGTCGGCGATGAATTCATTCATATACCGGGTGCCGATGCGGTAATCGACCGAGTAGTGAAACCACCCCCCCGCGCCCGCTTGGCCCGCATCTCGCAGCATGTTCGACAGATAGGTCTTGCCAAGCCCAGACATGCCAAACAGCAGCACGCGCTTTTGGTCGGCGGCGCGATAGTGTTGTCCTGAGGTGTAAATCATCGCGCGCTCCGGCTTGGTTGGCAGGGCTTTGTTACAGGCGGCGGTGCGGCGGGGGAAGCGCAAATGACAACGGCCCCGCATCAATGCGGGGCCGTCAAATCGCAAGGCTTGGCTTAGAACGTGAAGGCGACGTTCACTCCGACGCCAACCGCATCATTGCCGGAAAACTTGGTGCCGGAAGCGTCCACCGCGTCGCCAAGCTTCACATATTCAACACCGCCGGTGATTTTGACGTTATCTTTGGTCCACGACCCGCCGATGCCAAAGCTGCGACGGCCATCGGTGGGGGAAAGCCGCGAGGCTTCCTCGCCATCGGAGTCCTCATACCCAATTCGCGCGAACACCGACAAACTGTCGTTGATCTTGCGACCGACGCCCAACTCATAGGTGATCACATTGTTCGAAAAGCCAGTGATCTCATCATGGATAACACCATCATAGTAATCGGGCCGGACGTGCCATTTCGACCACTCGCTCCACATCACCGAGCCGAACACCAGAGTGTCTTTCGCCACGCCCGACTGGAAGTCCAAGGTGACGCTTTGCGGCATGCTGATCTCGGTTGTGCCGCTGATGGTGGCCCCGCCGTTCAGTCCGGCAAACCGCTCTGAAGTGGCGAATTCATGCTTGATTGAAGATTCGTAGGTCAGCGCCACACGGAGGGCGATGTCAGGAATCTGATAGGCTGCACCAACCACATAGCCGACTTGGGTGTCCGTATCGGTTTTTGCGGTATAGGGCCCAATCGGGGACAACATCTGTGCCGGGATATTGATTTCTGCGGAAGATCGCACCAGCCGCAGACCTCCATACACCGAGGCGCGCTCGTTGAAGTTGTACTTCAGCAAGGCCGCGAGTTGCGTGCTTTTCCAGTGTGCTTCCAGGCCGTTGTAGATGCCTTCCTTGTAATGAGCATCCGCGCCGTAGGGCTGGTTCAGGAAGACCGCATAGGACAATGTATCATTGATGTCGGCTTTGTAGCTGAATGACAGCGTCGTGTAGCTTTCCGACATGTTGCCGGTGGGGATTGCGCCGGCAAGCGGATGCGTGAACACACCACCAACCGAGGGCGTCACATTGGAAAACCCTATCGTCGCAACCCTGCCTTTGTCAAACAGCGCTGAATAGCTGGTGCCAGAGCGGTCAATCCCCCCCGCCTGTGCCAGCGTGGTGGTCAGTGCCAATGCGCCAAGTGCTGTGATGATCTGCTTCATGGTTTCCTCCCCGTAACCAATTCTGCATCGTGGCATGTCCCTGCTTTGCCGAGGGTTAATGCGTCTGATGCGGTGATTTGTCACGCTAAGCGCAAGCCTGCGCATCGGTCAATCAATGACGCGGCGTCACACTGGTGTGATTGGCGCGATGTGACCTTTGGGCCGGATTTCAGACCGGATGTTCAGCCAGATGCCCGCGAAAATCACCGCTGCGCCCAAGACGATGTAAGGGTCAAGCGGCTCGGAATAGACCACGGCCCCGACCACGGCGATCAACGGCAGGCGCAGGAAATCCAGCGGCATGACGTAAGAGGCGGGGGCGAGTTTCAAGGCGGCGGTGATGCAGAAATGCGCGGTGACCCCGGCAAGGCCGATCACGCAAAGCCATGGCAGTGTGGCGGCAGTGGGCAGATGGAAATTGCCATCACTCAGTGCGCCCGCAAGGCCGAAGAAGAATTGCATCCCCGTCAGCCAGAACAGGATGCACAGAATCGAGATGCCCGTGGTCAGTTTTTTGGTGACCACATTGGTGGTGGCAAAGCACAAGGCCGCTGCCGCTGCTGCCAGCACACCGGGGTTCAGATGCGCCATATCTGGGCGCGCGACGATCAGCACGCCGACAAAGCCCAAGGCGGCGGCGATCAGGCGGATTTTGGTCAGTCGCTCACCCAGCAGCAGGGCCGCCAGCAGCACCACCCACAAAGGCGAGGTGAACTCGATGGCGAAAAGCTGCGCCAACGGAATCATGGTCAGCGCCCAGAACCACAGGTTTTGCCCGGTGAAATGGATGACGTTGCGCAGCGCGTGGCCGCCGAGGTTGCGGGCGGTGATCTCATGCAGCTTGCCGGTCGTTGCGGCCAGCGCCAGCACCAAGATGAAGCCCACGGCAGAGCGCACCGTCATGATCTCAAAGCTGTCGTGACGCGGCCCGATCTGTTTGGCAGCAATCGCCATCGCCGAGAACGCGAGGATCGAGCCGATCATCCAGAGTGCGGCGCGGATCGCCGGAGAGTTCGGGGCTTTGGTCGGGCTCATTGGCTCACCTGCGAGGTCATCGAATGTGGCTGTAAGGTTTCGCGGTCAGGCTCGGCACCGTCCAGACGGTCGGCTTTGCGCAGGGCAGGGAACATCCACGCCCAGGTGCCGGTGACAATCATCGTGCCGATACCGCCGAACACCGCTGCTCCCACCGGGCCAAGAAAACGCGACACCACGCCGGATTCGAATTCTCCTAGCTCGTTCGATCCCGAGATGAACAGCCCCGATACCGACGACACCCGGCCACGCATATGGTCTGGCGTAACGATTTGGACCAAGGTTTGCCGGACATAGACCGAAATCATATCCGCAGCCCCCAGCACCGCCAGCGCCGCGACCGAGAGATACATGTTCTTCGACAGCCCAAACACCACGGTTGCGAGGCCAAACGCCCCCACCGCCCAGAACATCCTGATGCCCGCACGGCGCTTCAGCGGCCAACGGGCGAGCGCCAGCGCCACCAGCACCGCCCCAATCGCCGGGCCCGATCGCAGGATGCCAAAGCCCTCCGGCCCGACATGCAGAATATCGCTGGCAAAGGCGGGCAGCAGCGCAGTCGCACCACCGAGCAGCACCGCGAACAGATCAAGCGAGATCGCGCCGAACACGATCTTGTTTTGGTAGGTGTAGGCGAGCCCTTCCTTGATCTGCGCCCATTGGCTGCCCGGTTGCCGTTCGGGCGTGGTACTGGCGCGCATCAAAAGCAGGATCGCCACGCCCGCGAAATACAGCGCTGCAGTAGTGGCATAAGCGGTGGCGGTGGAAATCGCACACAGCATCCCGCCCAGCCATGGACCGATGATCACAGCACCTTGCCAGCTTAAGCTTTTCAGCGAGATCGCCTGCGGCATATCGGATTTCGGCACCAGCATCGGTACCAAAGCCGAAGCGGCGGGCGATAGGAACGCCCGTGCGGCCCCAAACAATGCGGCGATGGCAAAAATGGCGCTGAAACCGGGTTCGGGGTGCAGCGCCAAGACAACCAGCCCCAGCACGCCAATTGTCTCGGTCAACAGCGCCAACATGACGATCGCCCGGCGCGAATAGCGATCCGCCAGCGACCCGGCCCAAAGCGTGAATGCGAACATCGGCAAGAATTGGCAAAGGCCCACCATGCCGACCAGAAACGCGCTTTCTTCAATCGACAGAGTGGCGCGGCCCAGGGAGTAGATTTGCCAGCCGATGGTGACGGCCTCAATCTGGGCAGCGATATTCACCAAGGCCATACCGCCCCAGAACAGGCCGAATTCGCGGTGACGGAACAGAAAGGTTTGAGACAACGCACGCATGGCGCAAGGACTAGCGCTATCAGCGGCGCTTTGCCAGAGCGACCGTCTTGTGCATTTTTGCGGGGCGGGTCTGCACAGGATGCCCTTGTCGCGCTGCGCCGCGGCATTATGTTCGGAGAAAACCATTGGAACATGGAATCGTCATGAACGTTCACGCTGCCCCCATGAACACCCGCACCGCCGATCATCCGATCCATGCGCAATTCACCGAGCGCTTCTCGCCGCGCGGCTTTACTCCCAAAACCCTGACCGAGGCTGAGCTGCTGGCGCTGTTTGAGGCCGCACGTTGGGCGCCGTCGGCTTCCAACAACCAGCCGTGGCGCTTTGCTTACGGTCTGCGCGGCGACGCGGCCTTTGCCAAGATCGCCGAAGGTCTGGTGCCGTTCAACCGCGCTTGGGCCGAGAAAGCCAGTGCGCTGGTCGTGGTTGCCTCGCGCAGCACGGTTGCGAAGGATGGCGCTGAGACGCCGAACCCATGGGCGCAGTTTGATGCCGGCACCGCCTGGGGCTATTTCGCCTTGCAGGCCTATCACGCTGGCTTGGTGAGCCATGCGATGGGCGGCTTTGACGCCGCCGTTCTGGCGAAGAACCTGAACCTGCCGGAAGGCTATGTGCTGCACGCGGTTGTGGCGGTGGGCGAGCACGGCGATATCGAGAAACTCCCCGAAGCGCTGCAAGCGCGCGAGGTGCCGAATGGCCGTCTGCCTTTGGCGCAGATTGTTGCCCATGGTGCGTTCGTCTGACCGATAAACAGGTGCCGTCGCGCGGGGCATCGAGCCCCGCGCGACGGCACTGCCGGGGATAGGTTTTGTGCGGTGGCGCGGGTTGCCACTGTCGGAGGGGGCCAGCCCCCGCTACGCTCCCCCGGAGTATTTTTGCCAATGTGAAATTGAAGAGAGGCTTGACTGAAGAGGGGCTAAATTGAACGGGGCTTAATGAACGGGGGCTTAGTCGCCGATCGCTTCGACCCGGAAGTTGCGCAGGATGAAGCGGGTGGCATCAAACCACTCGGACGCCCGCGTGCGGGCTTGATGGGCGTTGAAATCGTCTTGGGTGCGGAAAGTTTCCATCACCTCCCAGACCATCGGATCATCGCTTGGGGTGACTTCAAACGACAAGCACCCCGGCTCGGCGCGGGAAAGCCGGGTGTGTTCGGCGACATGCTGTTTCACGGCGGCGGCTTCTTCTGCCGTGACGCAAACCAGATGGCCCCGCAGCCGAATCATTCAAGTTCAATCGTGCCGGGCGGCTTCGAGGTAATGTCGTAGAACACCCGGTTGACGCCTTTGACCTCGTTGATGATGCGGGTCATGGTTTCCCCTAGGAAATCGTGAGTGAACGGGTAGGTGTCGGCGGTCATGCCATCCACACTTGTCACCGCGCGCAGGGCCACCGCGAAATCATAAGTGCGCCCGTCGCCCATCACCCCCACGGTTTTCATCGGCAGGATGGCGGCGAAGGCTTGCCAGATTTCATCGTAAAGCCCGTGCTTGCGAATCTGGTCGATATAGACCGCATCAGCTTGGCGCAGGATGTCGAGCTTTTCAGTGGTGATCTCACCGGGGCAGCGGATGGCCAGACCGGGGCCGGGGAAGGGGTGGCGGCCGATGAAGCTGGCGGGCAGGCCGAGTTCACGGCCCAAAGCGCGGACTTCATCCTTGAAAAGTTCACGCAGAGGTTCGACCAGTTTCAGGCCCATCTTGGCAGGCAATCCACCGACATTGTGGTGCGATTTGATGGTGACAGAGGGGCCACCAGAGAAGCTGACCGACTCAATGACATCGGGGTAGAGCGTGCCTTGGGCGAGGAATTCAGCGCCTTCGATGCCATTGGCGTATTTCTGGAACACGTCAATGAATAAGCCACCGATGATCTTGCGCTTGGTTTCGGGGTCGGAGACACCTTCCAGCTTGCCCAGGAACAATTCGGATTCGTCGGCATGGATCAGGTTCAGGTTGTAGTTGTCGCGGAACATCGCGACGACCTGTTCGGCCTCACCCAGACGCAACAGGCCGTGATCGACGAACACGCAAGTCAACTGATCACCAATCGCCTCATGGATCAGGATCGCGGTGACAGAGCTGTCAACGCCGCCGGAAAGTGCGCAGATCACCTTTTTATCGCCCACCTGGGCGCGGATCGCAGCAATGGCCTGCTCGCGATAAGCGTCCATCGTCCAATCGCCTGAGAAGCCCGCAAGCTTTACGAAATTCTCGTAAAGCTTCGCACCTTTCGGGGTGTGATGCACCTCGGGGTGGAACTGCACGGCGTAGAAGTGGCGCGCGGGGTCGGCGGTGACGGCGAAGGGGGCGTTGGGCGAGGTGCCGTAGACTTGGAAACCGGGAGCGATTTTGGACACATGGTCGCCGTGGCTCATCCAGACTTGTTCGCGGCCATCCGCAAACCAGCCGTCAAGAATGGACAGGTTGTCCGCCGTGGGGGTCACAAACGCGCGGCCAAATTCTGCGGTGCCGTGGCCGTGCTCGACCAGACCGCCCAACTGCTGCATCATTGTTTGCTGGCCGTAGCAGATGCCTAAGACTGGCACGCCAAACGCCCACAAAGCCTCTGGTGCGCGCGGGGAACCGGCACGGGTCACCGAATCCGGGCCGCCCGACAGGATCACCGCTTTTGGCGCAAAGCTGCGCAGAAACGCGTCATCCACCTTATTATAGGGATGGATTTCGCAATAAACGTTCAACTCGCGCAGGCGGCGCGCAATCAGCTGCGTGACCTGAGAGCCGAAGTCGATGATGAGAAGGCGATCATGTTGTGTCATAGCCTCGGGTAGCCGGATGTGCGGGGAATCGCAAGATCGCTGGGCGGGATTTTTGCTTGGGCCGGGCGGAATGGGGGCCTTTCAGCCCCCCTCGGCCTACGGCCTCACCCCCTTGAGGATATTTGAGCACAGAGGATGGGCTTAAGTCGTTTCCAGAGCGGCAACATGTCGGTTTCGTCGATTATGCGGCGTATTCGGGGGGCGGGGGCAGCGGCGTTCGCGGCATAAGCATAGCAAAACAGTGCCGCTTGGCGGCTGAGGATGGAGATTGCGATGAGTGATATGGCCGGGACTGAAACGGGCGTTCGGCGGGCACGCGGGGGCGGTGGGGCAACCCGGCGGGCAGAGCGCACTGCGGTGTCTTTCGAGACCGCGAAATTCATCCAGCGCAACATTCCGAATTTTGAGATTCTGAACGAAGAAGCCCTGCAGATCATCGAATACAACGCGGAAACCGTGTTGGAGGAGATCGGCGTCAATTTCGTGGAAAACGAAGCGGCGTTGCAGCGTTGGCGGGAAGCCGGGGCCGATGTGCGTGGGGAGCGGGTGCATATTCCGCGCGGGTTGGCGCGCAAACTGTGCGCGACCGCCCCGAAAACCTTCACGCAATACGCCCGAAACCCGGAGCGGAATGTCGAGGTTGGTGGCCGCAATCTGGTGCTGGCCCCGGTCTATGGCCCGCCCTTCGTGCGCGATATGGAAGGCGGTCGGCGCTATGCCACGCTCGACGATTTCCAGAAATTCGTGAAACTCGGCTATATGTCGAAATGGCTGCACCATTCCGGCGGCACGGTCTGTGAGCCGACCGATATTGCTGTGAACAAGCGCCACCTCGACATGCTGCGCGCGCATATGGTGCTGTCGGACAAGCCCTATATGGGGTCTGTGACGGAACCTTCGCGGGCGGCAGATTCGATTGAGATGTCGAAGCTGCTGTTTGGCGCCGACTTCGTTGACCAGAACACCGTGATGACCAGCCTGATCAACATCAATAGCCCGATGACCTTTGACGGCATCATGATGGGGGCTTTGGAGGTTTACGCCAAGAACAACCAAGCCTCGATCGTCTCGCCCTTCATCGTGGGTGGCGCGATGGCCCCGGTGACGGTGGCAGGCACGCTGACGCAGGTTCTGGCGGAGATTCTGGCGGGGGTGTCTTATTCCCAACTCGTCCGCCCCGGATCGCCGGTGATCTCGGGGGCGTTTGTGACCTCGATTGACATGAACTCGGGTGCGCCGACCTTTGGCACCCCGGAAGCGGCGCATATCACCTATGGCACCGGGCAATTGGTGCGGCGTCTGGGCTTGCCATATCGCTCGGGTGGCTCGTTCTGCGGATCAAAACTGCCCGATGCTCAGGCGGCTTATGAGACGGCGAACAGCCTGAACATGGCGCTGCTGGCGGGGGTGAACTTTATGCTGCACGCCTGTGGTTGGCTGGAAGGCGGTCTTGTATCGTCGTTCGAGAAATTCGTGATGGATGCCGATCAACTGGGCACCTTGCACCATCTGGCGCAGGGCATCATGATGGATACCAACGGGCAGGCGATGGATGCGATCCGCGAAGTCGGCCCTGGCGGCCACTACTTGGGCTGCGAACACACCCAAGCCAACTTCAAAACCGCGTTCTGGCGCTCGGACCTGCTGGATTACAAGCCGTTCGAGACCTGGGCCGAAGAAGGCGCGCGCGACACGCAGACCTTGGCGGCAGAGCGGGTGAAGAAAATGCTGGGTGATTATGTCGCCCCTGTGATTGACGAAGGTGTGCGCGAGAGCATCGACGAATATGTGGCGAAAAAGAAAGCCTCGATGCCCGACGCGTTCATGTGATCTGGCCTACGACATCATTTTAACGTCTGCTCTGGTATGAGGGATGAAGGCCCGCAGCGATGCGGGCCTTTTTGCTGTTTGGGTGGCTGCTCAGATCGCTGTCGGGCTGCGCGGCAACAGTCGCACCTCGGCGATCAGGGCGATCAGCACCTCGATATGCCGCGCGACGGAATAGCTGGCCTCACCGCTGACCCGGAAATCCTCCAGCCGTTCCTCCTCGGCCAACAGCCGCGTCACGGCGCGTTCGGGCGAGGGGGTGCTATCCACCAAACGCTTCAGATCGCGGTCGCGGCGGTAATCCAGCACGCCACAGCGGGCGGCGCGGATCAACATGCGCGGGCGCTTCAGGGTTTCAAGCAGGGCGCGGAAATCGGTCATTTATGAAGCCTCCATGAGTGGTGGAGCCTGCATAGCACGGCACAACTGGGCGTTGCGCAAAGCCGAGTTGCAGCGCGCGGGCGCTTCCGGGATTGTTTAAGATTTATAAACAATTATCGGCAACAGCTCAGAAATTAACGATTGGGTAATCAATGCCTTCCACGCTTGTTAACGTTTCGGCAAGGTTTGATCAGGAAGGCGCTGCGG
>JBKJTI010000062.1:0-4144 GCA_046590425.1 Cypionkella sp.
CAGGCATAGGGCTCGACGCCGTTCATCTTGCAGGTGCCGATCAGGCTGGCGAAGCGGGCCCAGGTGCGGCCGCCCTCGTCGTGGCCCATTGCCCGGCAGGGTTTTGGCATGGCCAAAATCCCGAGAGGGGGCAAAGAGCGCGTTCTTGCGGTTCAGCGTAATGGGTCGGATCGTGTTTTCGACCGGATTGGTGTCCATCTCGACGCGGCCATCAGTCAGGAATATCTGCAGCCCGTCCCAGTGGCAATGGATATAGCCGAGCTTCTCGCCAAGGCGTGATTTGGTTGAGGTCGCGAGGATCAGGAAACGATCCGGGGGATCGTTTCCCCGAGTGACGGCGCGTTGCAGGGTCAGCCACAGGCGGAAGTCGGCGACAAGGGGGGCGGATTTGTAGATTGTCTGCCCACGCCCAAAGGCGCGGGCATGTTCGCCCACGATCAGCCCATCATGCCGGATGACGATCTGCTCGGCATAGGCATGCACCTCCACATGCCTGCCGACAGCCGTGGCCATCACAGAGTATTTGTTGTTGTCGAACCGCACGGTGCAGGTCTTGGGCACCGATGCGGGCACGCTATGGAAGCCGTCGAATGGGCCAACATAGGGCACGAGGTGTGGCCGTTCCTCCTCGAACACCTCCCAGACCGTTTTGTCAGTTTGTTCGGGATGGCGGTGCGCCTTGGCATAGGCCACGCATTTGTCGAGCAGCCAAGCATTCAGTTCGTCTAGGCTTTTGACCCGAAGGCGTGGAGTGAAGAACCGCTCGCGGATCCGCCCAACCTGGTTCTCGACCTGCCCCTTCTCCCATCCCGCTGCAGGCGTGCAAGCGACGGGTTGAACAAGGAAATGGCTGCACATTTGCATGAAGCGGCGATTGTATTTGCCGCTCTTTGCCGGTGAAGACCGCTTCCACCGCCGTCTTCATGTTATCGTAAATGCCGCGCGTGCAGGTGCCTTTGAAGAAGGCGAACGCGCGGTCATGCGCGTCAAACACCATCTCTTGGCTCTCACGCATGTAAGCCCGGGCGAACATCATCCGGCTGTGGCAAAGCCGGACATGTGCCACCTTCACCGTGACGGTCACGCCAGAATTTAGAATGACCTCGTGGCTCCAGTCGAATTGATAAGCCTCATCCGACGCATATGATAACGGCACATAGGCTTCGGCGGTCGCAGGGCCCCGGTTCTGCGACCATGCTTTGGCAAAGCGCCGCATAGCATCATAACCGCCTTCGTATCCGAGCCCCCGAAGTTCCTCGAATACCCGGATCAGCGTCAGACGTTCGCGGGACGGTTTGGCCGCATTCGAGCCAAGCATTTGCTCAAGCCGATCCTGCCATGGCCCGAGACGCGGCATCGGCTGCCGCTCGCGCTCATAGCTGAAATCCGTCTCGCCCGATCGCAGGATCTTCCGCACAGTATTGCGCGAGACATGCAGCTCCCGAACGATCTTCTTCACCGACCAGCCTTTGATGTGCAAGGCCCGCCGGACCCGCGCAATCGTGTCCACCCGCTTCGTCTCCCCCTCCGTCCGCTGCATCACAACGAACGGTCTGACAAAACATCAGGGGGTCAAAATTGGACGACGATAACCCCGCCTAGGGGGTCAATTGCACGTCGAAGCACAGCCCAGCAGTAAGCCAGCGTCAGAGGCGCGCCACCCACGCGCCGGAGTTCGGCCAGGGCAATATACCCGGCATAGCCGTCCGTTGCCCGGCAATGGTTTGCCCGCAAACCATGAGAGGGGACTTGCAGGATGCCGTCAAAGCCCCGCAGAATGTCCATCGCATGGTTTCCACTGCGCCCCGTTGCTTGGCAGGCGAATGCGTGCATTCGCCGAGAAGGGGGCGCATAGTTGAAGACGGCCGCCGGGGGATCGCCGCCATTCCAGCCGCGATCATCGCGGGTCAGCGCCCAGAGATAGCCGGTCTTGGTTTTGCCCGCCCCCGGGTCCAGCAATGGGGCGCGGGTCTCATCCATGAAGAGTTTGGTCGATCTCTTGAGGTGGACCAGCATCCGGTCGACGATCGGGGCGAGGTGGAAGCCGACCTTGCCACACCATGTCGCCAGCGTTGAGCAATCCAGATCTACGCCGCCACTGGCATAGATCTGCGACTGGCGGTAAAGCGGCAAGTGATCGGCGTATTTGGAGACGACGATGTGGGCCAAGGTGCCCTCGGTCGGCAGCCCACCTTCAATCAACCGGGCCGGGGCCGCAGCTTGCAGCACACCGCCAACGCAGCGGAGGCAGGCATATCGGGGCGGATCGTCACCCCTCTCGCGCATGTAAACATGCGCTGCCGGGCAGCGGATGACCTGGAAGCGGGCCGGGATAATGTCGAGCCGCTCACTGCGGTCCTCGCCGATCTTCACCATGTCAGTGCAGCCGCAGGGACAGACCTTCTGCTCAGGCTCGATCATCTCCTCGATGCGCGGCAGGTAGTCTGGCAGATGGCCGAGATTGCGCTGGCCGACGGGCGCTTGGTGCTGCCATCTGCATTGCGTGCCGCAAAGGCGTCGCCTGCGGCTTCGGCTTCTGCGACGGCGGCCTCCAGGTCTTCGAAGGCCAAAATTGGCGATCATCAGGATCAAGCTGTTCTGATCGCTGGCCATAGAGTGCATGGCGCAGCTCGGCGATCAGGAAATCCTGACGCTCGGTCTGGGCGCTCGGTCTGGGCGCTCGGTCTGGGCGCGCAAATCGATCACCTCAGCTTGCATAGACATAAACGCTTCCCCCACGGCAGGCGGAAGTGCGTCGAGATCAAGGGCTTGTTCGGCGGGCGAGGACATACCGCTTCATACCCCGGCCGCCTGCAAAAGCCCATGTTTACAAGGCGATCCGAGTCATTCTGTCGCAGCCGGAATGATGGGTCGCGGTGCATGGATCGCCAGTCGAGCCCGGCAAACAGCGCCTCAAACTGCACCCTGCTGTAGCCGCATCACCCCGTCGCCGACCTTCGGCCAAGCGAAGGCACCTTGCTCCAGCCGCTTGTAAATTATCACGATGCCACTCTTGCGCCATGGCCGCTCGGACCGGTCGCGCGACCATGGCTCACCCAGAACAAGACGTGGATCGGGAAGTGAGGCGGGGGATGATCGAACGGACTCACCCCAAGCTGTCGGTCGGGGTGCAGTGTCGGCTACTGTCGATCTCAGGGTCGTCATTCTATTACGCGCCGCAGGGCGAGACCGCGATGAACCTTGATCTGATGCTGCTGGTCGACAAGCAATTCCTGGAGACCCCATTTTACGGTGTCCGGCAGATGACTTGGCACATGCAGAACAAGGGTCATGCCGTGAACCAGAAACGCATCCGGCGACTGATGCGCCTTATGCGGCTGATGCCGATCTACCAGAAATCCAATACCAGCAAGCCCGCGAAAGGGCATAAGACCTACCCCTATCTGCTGGGCGGGCTGCGGATCGACAGGCCAAATCAAGCCTGGTGCGCGGACATCACCTACCTCCCGATGCGGAAAGGCTTCCTCTACTTGGTGGCCATCATGGACAGGTTCACCCGCAAGGTGCTGGCTTGGCGGATCTCGAACACTCTGGAGGCCGAGTTCTGCCTTGAGGCGCTGAACGAGGCCATCCACAAGTTCGGGCCACCCGAGATCATGAATACCGACCAAGGCAGCCAGTTCACGTCCTTCGACTGGACGGACCGATTGAAGCGGGCAAAGACAAAAATCTCGATGGACGGCAAAGCACGCTATCTCGACAACATTTTCATCGAACGCCTCTGGCGGTCGCTGAAGTATGAATGCGTCTATCTGCACGCCTGGGAAACCGGGTCACAGGCACGCGCAGGCGTCGGGCGCTGGATCACCTTTTACAACCATCTGCGGCCCCACGCCGCCCATGGCGGACAACCCGCCCGCCGTGGTCTACTTCAACAGCATTGAAACCGATCAGCAGGTCCAGGCAGTAGCTTAAATCAGTCTGGTATCTGTCCTGGGATTGGGGAGTAGCTCAACGGCCAGTGCTGCCTTGGTGCGCATGGATATGAAGTAACGCTCTTGCTCTGCTAGTGTTCTGAATCTGACGCTTGCTACCTATTCCCTCTGATTTCATCGAGTTTGTCGAGCGCGCGTCGTTCCCGAGCGAGGATGTCTTCGGCAGTTTTGGTCCAAGCGAACGGCTT
>JBKJTI010000152.1:0-53053 GCA_046590425.1 Cypionkella sp.
TACCCATCCGGCTCCAGCGAAACCAACGATTGTAGAGGGTCTTGTGCGGCCCATAGTCGGCAGGAGCATCACGCCAGCGTAAGCCATTGCGATTGATAAATATAATACCACTCAATACCCGCCTGTCATCAACCCGAGGAACCCCGTGCGACAAGGGAAAGAATGGCTTCAGCCGCGCCATCTGCTCATCCGTCAGCCAGTAAAGATCACTCATTCGACACCCCCATGATGTCAGGAATGAATCAGTGAAACTGATCAGCGACAAGCCGTTTAATGAGTTCTGAGCCTAGCGGCAAGCTTGTCCACGCGTGGACACTACCTCAAAAGCGCCTTCAGCCCATCCTGATAGGTCGGAAAATTCAGCTGAACCGCCAAATCCCGCTTGATCCGATCATTCCGAACCCGCTTCGATTCCGAATAGAAACTGACCTGCATCGGCGTCATCTCCGCCTCCTCAAACCGCACTGTCGGCGGCTCAGGATAGCCCAGCAAAGCCGCCGCATAGCTCAGCACATCCTCGGGCGGGGCAGGGTTATCATCGCAGACATTATAGATCGCACCGGGATCAGGATGCCGGATAGATCCCAGAAGGGTGGCGGCAATATCCTCGACATGAATGCGCGAGAAAACCTGGTTCGCCTTGATCACCCGCCGCGCCGTTCCATCCCGCACCTTCTCAAACGGCCCGCGACCTGGTCCGTAAATTCCGGCCAGCCGGAACACCTGCACCGGCAGTCCAGTAGCCAGCCACTGCCGCTCTGCCAGCACCCGTGCCACGGCGCGGCCAGATTGCGGGTTGACCGGGGTGGTCTCATCCACCCACCCACCCTGATGGTCGCCATAGACGGCCGTGGTGGAAAGATAGCCCACCCATTCCGGTCGTGCCGCCATGATCTGATCGCGGGCGGCGTGCAGGAACGGATCGCCCGAGCCATCAGGCGCTGCCGAGGCCAATATATGCGTCGCCTGTTCCAGGGCGGGGCCGATATCGCAGGGCCACAAAAGCGGCTCCACCCCCTGATCGTGCAGGGCGGCGATCCGGTCGGGCTCTCGGGTGGTTCCGATCACCCGCCAGCCCTGCGGGATCAGCCGGGCGGCCAAAGCGGCGGCGGAATAGCCATGTCCAAGGGAAAGCAAGGTTTTCATCGCGCCTTTATTCCCGCCCGCTCCCGGCTTCGCAAGACCCCAGATGCGGACAAGCCCGCGTCATCAAGACTTCACTTGCGAAACCGCCCGCTTCGGCCTTAGATGCCCGATCAAAATGAAGAAGATGATGCCATGAACGACGAACCCGCTCTGATCCTGATTCCCGTTTTCACCACCCCCGAGTCTTTCACCGATGCCGCTGCCGCCGTGGATCGGCTAGAGGCGTTGTATTTCGACGCCACGAGTTTCCTGTCCCAGCATTTCAGCGCCTCGGTCACCGGCTCTAAACCTGCCACCCGCATCCGCGCATTTTATCCTGAGATCCGACTGACGGTCAGCAGCCATATCAAGACCGACAGCCGCCTTGCCTTTGGCCATGTTGCCAGCCCGGGCACCTATGCCACCACGATCACCCGGCCCGACCTGTTCCGCAATTACTTGATCCAGCAAATCAGCCTACTGATGCAGAACCACAGCGTCGCGGTGCAGATCGGTTATTCCGACACGCCGATCCCTGTGCATTTCGCAGTTGCAGGCAATCCGGCAGTGTCGGTGCCGCAAGAGGGTGTGCTGGAATTCAGTCTTCGCGATATTTTCGACGTGCCCGATCTGGCGACCACCAACGATGATATCGTCAACGGCACCCGCACCCATAACGCCGATGGCTCGCAACCTTTGGCCCCATTCACAGCGCAGCGGGTAGACTACAGCCTCGCGCGGCTGTCGCATTATACCGCGACTGATGCGACGCATTTTCAGAACCATGTGCTGTTCACCAACTACCAGTTCTACGTCGATGAGTTTGAGGCCTATGCCCGCACCGCTTTGGCCGATGAAGGCTCGGGCTATATCAGCTTTGTGGCAACGGGGAACCAAGAAATCACCACGCCGGACGGGGCGATATTGCCTTCGACCAAAACGCCGCAGATGCCGACCTATCACCTGAAGCGAGCGGATGGGAACGGGATTACGCTGGTGAATATCGGAGTCGGCCCGTCAAACGCCAAGACCGCCACTGACCATATCGCTGTGTTGCGTCCTCATGCTTGGCTGATGGTCGGGCATTGCGCGGGCCTGCGCAACAGCCAGTCCTTGGGCGATTTCTGTCTGGCCCATGCCTATCTGCGCGAAGATCATGTGCTGGACGACGATCTGCCCGTCTGGGTGCCGATCCCGGCGCTCGCCGAGATTCAGATTGCCTTGCAAGAAGCGGTGGCCGAAGTCACCCAGTTGGAGGGCTATGAGCTGAAGCGCATCATGCGGACAGGCACGGTGGCCACCATCGACAACCGGAATTGGGAACTGCGCGATAAATCCGGGCCAGTACAGCGCCTGTCACAATCCCGCGCGATTGCGCTGGATATGGAGAGCGCGACGATTGCCGCCAACGGGTTCCGCTTCCGTGTCCCCTACGGCACGCTGCTGTGTGTTTCTGACAAGCCACTACATGGAGAGCTGAAGCTGCCCGGCATGGCGAGCGAGTTCTACAAGACGCAAGTCTCGCGTCATCTGCAAATCGGCATCCGCGCGATGGAACGGCTGCGCGATATGCCGATCGAGCGGATTCACAGCCGCAAGTTGCGCAGCTTTGAAGAGACTGCGTTCCTCTGACCCAAGGAAATGCCTTATTTTAGGCCGAAAGGGCTTGCCATAGGGCGCAAAACCGTGAGAAGCCGCTGCATCCGCCATATCAGGGCCCCTGAAGCATGAGGGCCGGAAACAAGGACAAGACGATGAACAAAGCCATGACCAAAACGCAACTGCTTGCCGCAATCTCGGACGCAATGGGTGCGGACAAGAAAACCGCAGCCGCCGCACTGGACGCCGTTGCGGCTGTCGTTGCACGCGAAGTTGCGGCTGGTGGTTCGGTTATGCTGCCGGGTCTGGGTAAGATGGCTTGCCGTGAACGCCCCGAGCGTCAGGTGCGCAACCCGGCAACCGGCGAGACCGTGACCAAAGCTGCTGACAAGCAAGTGAAATTCGCCATCGCCAAGGCGCTGAAAGACAGCGTTAACGCTTGAACTCAGACTGCGGTTTGATTGGAAAGGGTCGCCCAACGGGCGGCCCTTTTGCTTTTGGCCATTTCGTCTGGCTCAGGCAGCTTGCTTCATCGCCGCCGCGTCCGCTGTCAGCACCCGCAACCGCGCCGGACGTGCCATGCAGCGCGCCACCCAATCTTGAATCAGCGCGTCGTCGGGAGTGATATTTCCGAACCAAGCGTAGGGCGAATGTACCAGCAGGTCGGCAGCGGAAAATGTATCGCCTAGCAACCAGGGACCCTTCTGCAACGCGGTGCGGATGCGGGCAGCGGCTTCGGCATGGCCGCGGAAGGTGCGCGGGATGCCGGGATGCTCAAGGCCAAGCGCGTCGATTACCAAAACAGGCTCTAACACGCCCTGATACCACGACAGCCATGTCAGATACTCGCCCCATTTTGGCGAACCGACGGGCGGCGCGAGCCCTGCTTCGGGGAACAGCGTAGTCAGATGCAGCATGATAGCACCACGTTCGGTGATCAGATGGCCGTCGTGCAACAGCGCCGGGGCCTTGCCCTCGGGGTGCGGATTGGACAGATCGCGTCCGCCAGAACCATCCATACGCTCGATGTTGATTTTACGGACATCGACCTTATCGATGATGCCCATCTCATCAAGCAGGGTCATGATGGCGGATGAGCGCGACTGCGGGGCGTGGTACAGGGTCAGCATTTTCGTCTCCGTTGTGTTTTTCGATGGGGCCTTTATGCTGCAAGCCTACTGCCAGAAACCGTCAGGATGGAATGGCCAAGTCTGATCGCCTGTTTCGGCTTCTGACTGCGCTGCGGATGTTGCCGCAGCCGGTGACGGCTGCGCGACTGGCCGAGGAAATGTCTGTATCCGAGCGTACGATTTATCGTGACATCGACAGTTTGCGGGCAGGTGGTGCGCTGATCGACGGTGAGGCGGGGGTGGGTTACACGCTGACCGAAGACCCCGCCTTGCCGCCGCAGATGTTCACACGGCTGGAGGTTGAAGCACTGGTGCTGGGTCTGGCCGAGGTGCGGCAGATGGGTGATCCGGCGATGGCCAAGGCGGCGGAAGTGGCGATGGCGAAGATCGTCGCCACCCTGCCGGAGCGGGTGCAGCGGCAAGCGGTGCATGCAGTGTCACGCTCGATCAAGTTTCAGGCGCAACCTGCGCCGCCCACGCATGTGGCGCTGTTGCGTGAGGCGTCTTGGGCCGAGCAAGAGGTTAGCTTGACCTACAAAGATATGTCCGAAGCGCTGACCGAGCGGCGGATTTGGCCGCTGTCGATTGTGTATTTTGATCAGGCGCTGATGTGTCTGGCTTGGTGTTGCTTGCGGCAGGACTTCCGCCGCTTTCATCTGGGGCGGATGCAGGAGGTGGTGCTGACCGGCGCAAGCTTTCGCCCGCGCCGGGTGCCTATGTTGCGCGATTATATTGCGCAAGTGCGGAAGGTTGCGCCGCGTCTGGCTGAAGCGGTGCGGTGATCACAGCGCCGCAAAGCCTGCGTCCAAGCTGGACAAGATCACCTGTACATCGGCCGAGGTCAGCACCAAAGGTGGCGACATGATGATGTTGTTGCCCGACACCCGCACCATCGCACCGGTCTGGTAGGCGATCTGCTGCACCTTGCCGGGAATGGCTTTGTCGGCAGGCTTTTTCGTTGCCCGATCCGCCACCAGCTCAATCGCGCACATCAAGCCATGCCCGCCGCGTACATCGCCGATTACCTCATGCTTGGCGTGCAAATCCAACAGACCCTGATACAATTCCGCCCCGCGTGCGGCGGCGTTGTCTTTGACATTCAGCTTCTGGGTTTCCGCCAGGCACGCCAAAGCCGCCGCAGCACCTACCGGATGGCCGGAATAGGTATAGCCATGGCCGATGGCGGCTTTGCCCGTCTCATCGCCCTCAAACACCTCTGCCACGCGCTCGGAAATCATCGTGGCACCAAAGGGGAAAAAGCCGTTGGTGATTGCCTTGGCGGTGCAGGAGAGATCGGGCTTCACGCCCCACAAACGGCTGCCCGTCCAAGCCCCGGTGCGCCCGAACGCTGTGATTACCTCATCCGCGATCAAAAGGATACCATTTTTGCGGCAGATTGCTTCGACCCCCGGCATGAAGCTTTCGTGCGGCAGGATCACACCTCCCGCGCCAAGGATCGGTTCCATGATGAAGGCCGCGATGGTTGCGGCACCTTGGAAGGCAATTTCATCCTCCAGCGCGCTCAGGCACAGTTGCGCCAGTTTGGCCGGATCAGTCTCGTTGAAGGGGTTGCGATAGGTATAGGGTGCCGGAATGTGGTGGCAATCGGGCAGAAGCGGCTCGTACATGGTGCGGAAATTGACGTTGCCGTTCACCGATGCGCCGCCCATGTGGGTGCCGTGATAGCCCTTTTTCAGGCTGAGGAATTTCACCCGGCCCTGATCGCCCCGGATCTTGTGGTACTGCCGCGACAGCCGAAGAGCGGTTTCTACCGAGTCTGAACCGCCAGAGGTAAAAAAGGCTCTGACAAGCCCATCAGGCTCGAAAAACTTGCGCAACTCCTCGGCCAGTTCGATGACGCAATCGTTCGAGGTGCCCCGGAAGGTCGAGTAATACGGCAGCCGCTCCATCTGCGCGGTGATAGCGTCTTTCACCGGTTGGCAGGAGTAGCCGAGGTTGACGTTCCACAAGCCGCCGACACCATCGACCACTTCGTGCCCGTCAATATCAGTGATCCGCACCCCCTGACCGCCAGTGATGATTGCAGGCGGGTTTTTCAGGCTGTCGGCGGGTGCGGTCATCGGATGCCACATGCTGCGGGCATTGTTGGCCTTGAGGTAGTTTTCGTCTTTCATCTGCTTTCCTTCCGTCAGGCGGCCAAGCGCCACAGTGTCGCAATATCGGCGGGCAAAGTGCCGCCCCAAAGTGTGGTGATTTCGGTGCCCGCCTGTAGCAGCGCATGGCGGACCAGCCGGCGCTGCGCCTCTGACATGCGCGAGCCAAGTGCCGCGACAGCAAGCGCCCCGCTGCAACGGCCCAAGGCGTCAAACAGCGGCACCGCCATGGAATGCACATCCGATTCGTAGCCGCCCCGGCTTTCGGCATAGCCCAACCCCCGCACCTCGGCGATTCGCAGGCGCAGGCCCGCCGGGCTGGTCTCGGTCGTCTTGGTCAGTTGTGCCAGCGGTTGCGCCAGCACCACGCGGCAGAAGCCTTCGGGCTGGAACGCCAGCACCGCAAGACCAGACGAGGTGGCGTGGAAGGGCAGCGTTTCGGTGTCTTCTAACGTGACTTTTGTGGCATGGGCCGAGCTATAGGCATGGGCAAGTGGCCGCAAAACATCCGCCATCAACAGCGACAAATGTGCGGTCTCACCCGTGTGCTGCGCCAGCGCCTGAAGCACCGGCATCGCGGCGTCTCGGGTGGGCACCTGTGCTTCGCGCAGTGCTGCCAAGCGCAGCACAGTCGGGCCCAAGCGATACTCGCGCCCGGTGCCGATCTGTTCAACGAACCCGTTATCGGTAAGTTCGGTCAGCAAGCGAAAGCAGGTGGCCTTGTTCAAATCAGCCAGCCGGGCAAGATCCGACAGCCCGATCAGGGGTCGTGATTTGGTAAAGTAATCAAGTAGTTCCAGTGCTTTTGACACAGTGCCCATGTTGCGCCCATTGCTGCGGGCTCGCGTATTCGCCAACCCTCTTCGTATTTCAGTTGACAGAATGTCGCGGGTGATGTCAAATTAAATCGAACCAACGGTTCAAATAATAAACCGACGCAATCAACCTATAGCCGCCGCTGAACGGAGGCAGTCAACCGACAGGAAGGGAACGCGCATGAGAAATTCCGCATATCAGGGGGTGCAAAATGGCTGAAGCTGGCATTCCAACCAACCAACTGAAGAAAAACTCGCTGGGTGTCGGCGCAATCACCTTTCTGGTGGTTTCGGCCGCAGCGCCTTTGACCGGGGCAGGCGGTGGGATCCCGCCTTCAATGCTGTTCGGCAACGGTGCTGGCATCGCCGGCAGCTTTCTGATCGTCACGCTCATCTTGCTGGCGTTCTCGGTGGGCTATGTCGCGATGTCGCGACATGTGAAAAACGCGGGTGCGTTCTATGCCTTCGCAGCCCAAGGCCTTGGCGGGCGATTTGGTGGTGCCGCTGCGATGGTGGCGATTCTGTCCTATAACGCGATGCAGGTTGGCCTGATGGGCCTGCTTGGCGCGGTGGCCTCGGGCACCTTTGCGCAGTTCGGGCTGGAGTTGCCGTGGTATGTCTGGACCTATATCGCCATCGTTTTGGTCGCGGTGCTGGGCTATCGCCAGGTCGATCTGTCGGCCAAAGTCCTGATGCTGCTGGTGCTGGCTGAGTTTGCCATCGTGGTTCTGCTGAACCTTGCGATCTTGGTCAAAGGCGGGGCGGCAGGCCTGAATCTTCAGCCCTTTACCTGGACGCAGATCACCTCTGGCACACCTTCCATTGGTTTCCTGTTCTGCTTTGCTGGATTTATCGGCTTTGAAGCCACCACCATCTACTCGGAAGAAGCCAAGAACCCGTCAGTGACGGTTCCGAAAGCCACTTATATTTCGGTGCTGGCGATCGGTATTTTTTACACTGTGACTTCGTGGCTGATGACGATGGGCATTGGCGTGGATCAGTTGTTGCCGACCCTTCAGGGCTTGCCGGACCCCGCTGCGTTTCTGTTTATTTTGGGTGAAACCTATATCGGCAGCACTTTGACCACGGTGATGGGCGTGTTGTTCATGACTTCGATCTTCGCGGCGGTGCTGGCGTTTCACAATGCGGTGGCGCGGTATAAGTTCGTCGCTGGGCGCGAAGGTATTCTGCCGGATGCTGTCGGATTTACGCATGCGCGGTTTCAAAGCACGCACATCGGGTCTGTGCTACAGACCATTATCGCGCTGGTGGTGGTGTCGGTGTTCGTGGTGAAGGGCCTTGACCCGGTGTTGAACCTGTTCGTGTGGATGACGCAGATGGGCACTTTGGGTGTCTTGGGCTTAATGGCATTGACCTCGTTTGCGGTGATCGCGTTCTTTGCCAAGGATGCGATGGGCGAAAACATGTTGTCGACCAGAGTGCTGCCTGCGATCACGGGTGTAGTGATGGCCTACCTGTTCTTCATCATCTTTCGCGATTTTGGCGCACTGACCGGTTCGCAGGGCATGCTGGCTTGGGCAATTCCGGCCTTGGTGCCGTTGTTCGGCGTGATAGGTTTTGCTTTGGCCTCGGCCTTGGCTGCCCGTGATCCTGCACGCTTCAAAGATCTGGGAAAATCCAAAGCCTGATCTGAATCCCAAAAGGGCGGCTGGCAATGGCCGCCCACTTTCATGCCTAAGGAGTATCTCATGGCCGCGCCAACCCAAGCCGATATTGACCGTCTCGCCGCTGTTCCCGTTGCCGCTGGCAAGCTGTTGATTGATGGCAAATGGCTGGAGGGTGAGGCGGGGGTTCTCTCACCCATCAATGGGCAAAAACTGACCACAACCGCGGCCGCTTCTGCGGGCGATGTGGCGCGGGCGGTGGCTTCGGCACGGACGAGCTTTGAGGCCGGCATCTGGTCACGGATGGCCCCAGCTGGCCGCAAGGCTGTGTTGCACCGTCTCGCCGATCTGATTGAGAAAAACAGTCTCGAACTGGCGGTTTTAGGGGTGCGCAACAATGGCACCGATATTGGCATGGCGCTGAAGGCCGAGCCGGGCAGTGCTGCAGGAACTTTCCGCTATTATGCCGAGGCAATTGATAAGGTTTACGGCCAGATTGCGCCCACGGCAGACAACATTCTGGCGCTGATCCACCGCGAACCTGTCGGGGTTGTGGCGGCGATTGTACCCTGGAACTTCCCGCTGATGATCGGGTCGTGGAAGATCGCGCCTGCCTTGGCTGCGGGCAATTCGATTGTGCTGAAACCGGCTGAAACTGCGTCTCTGACCTTGCTGAAACTGGCCGAATTGGCGCTGGAGGCCGGGGTGCCGCCGGGGGTGTTCAATGTTGTGACCGGGCCGGGGCGGGTGACGGGTGAGGCTTTGGCGCTGTCGATGGACGTCGATGTGATGGTGTTCACAGGGTCGGGGCCCACGGGGAGGCGATTGCTGGAATACTCGGCACGGTCAAATTTGAAGCGCTGCTATCTAGAACTTGGCGGTAAAAGCCCAAACGTGATTTTTGCCGATGCGCCCGATCTAGCCGCCGCTGCCAAAACCGCCGCAATGGCTATTTTCCGCAACGCTGGGCAGGTCTGCGTGGCGGGCTCGCGGCTGTTGGTCGAGGCGTCTGTGCATGATGAATTCGTCTCTATGCTGGCTACTAGTGCCGAAAAGATGAAGGTCGGCAATCCGCTGAATCTTGCCACCCAGATCGGCGCGGTGAACTCTGACGTGCAGTTGCAGGGCAACCTTGGTTTCGTCACCGATGCCGTGAGGGACGGCGGTGAGATCGTTCTGGGCGGAAATCGCACGCTGCTCGACACCGGGGGTTATTACATGGAGCCGACCGTGGTTACGGGTGTGCGACCCGAACACCGCCTTTACCGCGAGGAAGTTTTTGGTCCTATCCTTGCAGTGACGCCTTTCAAGGATGAATCCGAAGCCCTGCGGCTGGCCAATTCCAGCGATTTCGGGCTGGCCTCGGGGGTGTGGACATCCAATCTCAGCCGCGCGCATCGGATGGTGCGCGGCATTCGCGCAGGGGTGGTGCATGTGAACACCTATGGCGGGTCAGATAATTCGGTGCCGTTGGGTGGGGTGAAGCAATCCGGCAATGGCCACGACAAGAGCCTGCACGCGCTGGACAAGTATACCGATCTGAAAACGGCATGGATTCAGCTCTAATAGAGACTGTTTTGAGGAAACTATGGGCAATCGTATCCTGATCGTCGGCACCTATGATACCAAAGACGACGAACTGACCTATTTGGCCGAGGTAATCCGCAAGCAGGGCGGTGAGGCTTTGACCATGGATGTCTCGGTACTGGGTGACCCCAAAGCGGTAACGAATTGGTCGAAGCATGACGTGGTGACCGAAGTGGGAACCACAATCGCGGCGATCATCGCGGCCGAGGATGAAAACGTTGCGATGCAGGCGATGGCGCGGGGGGCGGCGGCTTTGGCGGCGCGGCTGCATCGCGAGGGGCGGTTTGATGGGGTGCTGGTATTGGGCGGCTCTATGGGCACCGATCTGGCGTTGGATCTGTGTGTGGCGTTGCCGCTCGGGGTGCCGAAATATGTGGTCTCGACGGTTAGTTTCAGCCCGATGATCCCCCCCGCACGCCTTGCGGCGGATATACAGATGATCCTGTGGGCGGGGGGGCTGTATGGGCTGAATTCGGTCTGCAAGGCGTCGCTGTCTCAGGCCGCAGGAGCGGTTTTGGGGGCGGCGCGGGCGGTGGAGGCTTCTGCAGGGAAGAAGCCATTGATCGGGATGACCGGGTTCGGCAAGACAGTGCTGCGCTATATGGTGGCCTTGAAGCCGGCACTAGAGGCGCGGGGGTTTGAGGTGGCGGTGTTTCACGCGACTGGAATGGGCGGGCGGGCGTTTGAGAGCCTTGCGGCTGATGGGGCATTCGCGGCGGTGATGGATTTCGCACCGCAAGAGGTGGGGAACCACTTATTCGGATCAGCGATCTCGGCGGGGGCGGATCGGATGACCGCTGCGGGGCGGGCGGGAATCCCGCAGATGGTGTCGATGGGGTGCTATGATCTGATTGATTTCGTGGCTTGGCAGCCCTTGCCGGATCAGTTCAAAGACACTCCGGCCCACGCCCACAATCGGCTGCTGACCTCGGTGGTTCTGACTCCGGATCAGCGGCGGCTGGTGGCGCGGGAGATTTGCGGTAAGCTGGCGGGGGCTGCGGGGCCGGTGGTGTTCTTCTTGCCCTGGCGGGGTGGTCACGAATGGGATCGGCCGGGGGCTGCGCTAGAGGATGCAGCGGGGTTGGCGGCGTTTTGTGAGGAGATGCGGGCCGCCTGCCCGAAGAATGTAGAGCTGGTGGAATTGGACGCCCATATCAATGATCCGGCGTTCTCAGACGCGGTTTTGGCGCGGTTTGATGATTGGGTGGCGGCGGGAATTGTGAAGGTTTGAGCGGGTGCGTCCACGCGTGGACAGGGCTTCTGACTTATATAAATCAATAGCTTAGGGATGTATCGTTCATGGTTTGTTAAGGAGTGCGCGCAACCAGCCTCAACCTGAATTATCGCATTTTATAGCTTTGCCAGCAGAGCCAGAAGTTGCGTCACCTCGCGGGTGGTCAGCGCATCGGTGGTCTTGGCCGAAACCTCGAAAGCAGTGGGAATCGCGGCCAGCACAAAGGCTTCGCCTTCGGGCGTCAGCGAAACATCCAGCCGCCGCAGGTCGCTGGTGGAGGCTTGGGTTTGCACCAGGTCCTTCTTGCGCAGGCGGGTAACGACGCCGTTGGTGGTGGCGCCGTCCATCGCCACAAGGCGGCCAAGATGGTTTTGTGACATCACTCCAAGCTGGTACAGTTTGATCAAGATGGCGAATTGGGTGGGGGTGACATCGTGCAGGGCGGCGGCGAAGATTTCCAGATGGCGCTGGTTGGCAAGGCGAAGCAGGAAGCCGATTTGATCCTCTAGCACATAGGCGCCGGGGTCAGGGCTGTTGATGTCTTGGGCCGCATCGTTCAACGCTGTGTCTCCACTTTGACGGGTCGTTTTCAGACGCCGTTGCAAGTGCATAACCGCAGCGGGGCGGGCGGTCTAGGGTTTCGACGCGGCATCAAGCGCCTGTTGCAGCGTCGCTTCGGGCAGGCTGTCGGCAATATACCAGCTGAGGGTGTTGCAGAGGCTCAGGAACGAGGTTCGGCTGTTGTCGATCAGAGTTTGGGCCTGCGGTTTTGTCATCGGCAGATGGGTGCAGAGGACAGCCAATACAGCGGCTTCAGCGCGGGGATCGGCAAGCAGTTTGTTGGCGGCTGTGGTGGTCCGCAGGGGGATCGGAGGGGCGGGTTGGTGGTGGCCATGCACCGGGGCGGTGAGGCGGATGTCGCGGCTGGAGGCGGCGGCTTCGATGCTAAAACCGTCAGCGCGCAGTAAGAAGCGGCCTTCATCGGGGTCGAAATGGCTGAAATTCCGGGGGGTGAGCGTGAGGGTTATCGTGCCTGTTTCGCCGGGGTTCAGGGCGATTTTGCCGAAGGCTTTGAGTTCGCGGATGGGGCGGCGGAGGCTAGGGTTTATCGGACGGATATAAAGTTGCACGATCTCTTTGCCCGCAAGGGTTCCGGTATTGGTGACGGCGATTTTGGCAATGATAGAGCCTGAAGGTGTGATGTGGTCGGCGGACAGGGTGAGGCTGTCATAACGGAACTCTGTGTAGCTTAAGCCGTGATCGAAGGGGAACAGCGGGGTGCTTTCGCGGGCGTCGTAACCGCGATAACCCACGAAGATGCCCTCGGAACAGGCGTGGTGCCGGGCTTCGGGCGGGTAGCTGAGGTGGCCGGGGATGTCGGCGGGTTTCTGCGGGAAGCTGGAGGTGAGTTTGCCGCAGGGGTTGGATTCGCCGAACAGCACGCGGGCGATTCCCGCACCACCGCCTTGGCCGGGATAGAAGCAGGCGAGGATGGCGGCGGCGTGGGTGGCCCACGGCATTTCTACGGCGTCGGGCGAGGTGAGGGCGACAATGACGCGGTGGGATTGCAACGGGGACGGAGCCGAAGCTTTTGGCGACGTTTTGGACGGATACGGTTGTCACTTGGGAGCTCCGGGTTTGGCGAAACGGGCGAAGATCAGGATCACGGTCATCGAACCGAGCAAATGCAGGGTCGAGATGGCGGTGATCTCGGGTGTGAAGCCCTTGCGGATCGCGGAATAAATTTGCACCGGCAGGGTGGTATAGTCGGGCGAGGACAGGAAGGACGAGATCACGAATTGATCGAGTGACACCGCGAAGGCGATCAGGGCCGCGCCGAGGATAGAAGGAAACAGCAACGGCAGAGTGATGGCGAAAAAGGCGTGGATCGGGGTGGAACCGAGGCTCATCGCGGCTTTTTCCAGATCGGCGTGGACGGATTTCATGCCGGTGCCGACGACGAGGACGACATAGGGCGCGGCGAGGGCGACGTGGCCAATGATCAGTGCGTGCATGCCGCGACCGATGCCGGTCCAGAAGAAAAAAATCAGCATGGCGGTGCCGGTGATCAGCCATTGGATCGCGATGGGGGGCAGGAGGAGGAGTTGTAGGAGGCTGCGGCCCCTGAAAGCGCGACGCGACAGGGCCAATGCGGCGAGGGCGACGACGGCGGTGATCACCGCGAGGACGATGGAATTGAAGCTGGAGTGAGCTATTCGGTGTTGGAGGCGAGTGCCGAATACCAGCGGGTGGAGAATTTGAACGGGAGCTTGTAAAGTTCGGATTCGTTGAAGCCCATTGCCATCAGCACGAGAATGGGGGTGTAGAGGAAGATCTGGGTCATCCCGAGGAAAATCTGGCCGAGACGGGTCTTGCGGTGCCTCCAGAACCACGGCGCAAGACGCCCGAAAAGGTGGCGAAGATCGCCATGGTGACGGCCAGAAGGGTGAACGACAGCGAGGCACCGAGGGGCCAGTTGCAGGCTTGGGTGAACTGGTCTTCGATGACGGTGCCTATGGTGACGCCGACTTTGCCACCGAGGATGCGGGGTTCCATGAACGAGCCGATCACCGGAACGAAGGTCAGTACAGCTCCGGAAATCAGGCCGAGGGGCGGCGAGCGGGATCAGGATTTTGGTCAAGATCACCCCCAGCGCGCGCCAAGGCTTTCGGCGGCCTCAATAATCGCGTCGTCGAAGGTGACGAGGGCGATGTAGCAGGTGAGGATCATGTAGGGCAGATAGCCGTGGACGAGGCCAATCACGATGACTTCGCGGCTGTAGAGGATGGCGATTGAACCTGCGGCGGGGTCGATCCAATGCCAGATGAAGTCGAGAGAACCGTTCTCACGCAAAACCATCGTCCACGAGAATACGCGGACAAGCCCGTTGGTCCAGAATGGCAGCAGGATCAGGATCAGCAGGGTTTCGCGGCGCGCACCTTGGGTGCAGCGCACCAAAGCGGCGGCGAGAAAACCTAACACGGCGCAGGCAAGGGTGGCCCACAGCCCCATCAGCAGCGTCTTGGTGGCGATTTTGATCAGGTAGGGCTGGTCGATGAAGACGCGGTCGTGGCGGCGCGATTGGACCCGCTGACGGTGCTGCAATCAGGGGCGGTGGCGGTGCCGTTTCTGGATGGGCAGCAGGAGGATTGGGACGGCGATGTGATCAAGGGCAACCGGCCCTTTATCACTGCTGTTGGGGCGGGGACGACGTATCCCGATTACAAGCCTGCACCGTTTATCGTGTCTCAGGCGGTTGAGGGCGTCGATATGGTGACGGTCGTGACCGAGGGGATTTTCAGCTATTGCGGCGCCCAGGTGAAGATCGACACCGATCGCCATATCGGGGCCGAGCGCGCCTATGTGCGCGTCAATGGTGAGGCGATTGGCCATGTGAGGACCGGGGAATATGGCTCGTCGATTCTGTCGCTGGGCGGGTTCTGCATCTTACCGGGGGCTCGAAGAAAGAGGGCCGGGTGACCTGCGATGCGCTGATGCAGTTGTGCAATCGGGAAGCGGTTGAGGTGACGATTGACGATGGAGCCACGGTGATTTTGCAGGCGGGACAGGCGCCTTTGATCAACGGGGTGCGGGAGAAGCTGATGCGGTTGGGCTTTGGATCGGCGACCATTGGGCTGTTCGCCAAGCAATGGGTCGGGCATGTCGATGAAGTGGTGGTGGTCGATGACCATATCACCGGGGTGTTGTCGGAAAATCAGGTGGGCAAGCTGTTGGATGTTGCGCCTACGGGCATCAAGATGAAGGGGCGCAGGTCTACGCCGGGGCGGTATTTTCAGGCGGGGCATCCGGGGACGGGCTGGGGCGGCACCGATGTGGATGATCCGCTGACGATTTTGAACCCGTTTGACGCCAAGGTGGCGTGGCCGGGATTGCGGATACTGATGGTGTCTACGACCGGCGAGCAATGGGCCTATTATGATCTGGATGCCGGGCTTGTGCCGCGGGTGGTGGAGGCTCCGGCGGTGATCCGGGCCTCGGCAGAGCGGATTGCCGAGAATTGCGAGCCTTCGGTCTGTTCGGTGCTGTTCATGGGCGGTGCTGGCAGGTCGTTGCGCGCGGGGGTGACGACCAACCCCGGTGCGGTTGACGCAGTCGGTGAAGGCGGCTTTGACACGGGTGTCGTGTGGCGGGGCGCAGGCTTATGTCTGGCCGGGGGGCGGGATTACGGTGATGGCGGATGTGATGGCGATGCCGTTGAATTCCTTTGGCTATGTGCCGACTAGGGCTTTGGTCGCGCCGATTGAGTTCACGTTGCGGCTGTCGGGTTACGCAGCTTAGGGCGGGCATTTGGACCATGTGCAGCCTGTCGAGGCAGTGATGGTGGCTGCGGTGCGGCGGGTGGAGCCGGGCGAGGGGCGTGATCCGCAGGATGCGCGGAATTCTCCTTGGGGGCGGTGATGGGGGCAGTTGCGCGGCTGTTGCCGGATGGTTAGCGGCTGCATGTGCAGCACGGGCCGATTGATCTGATCATTGGGGCGGAAGGGGCGCGGGATTTGGCGTTGGCGGCGGCGCGGGTGCGGTTTGGGACGATTTTGCAGGGGTTGGTGGCGGAGTTGACGTTGCTGCGGCGGGAGGTGGGCAACTGGCCTGCGGGCGTGGTGGCGCGGCGGATGTTTGGCGCGGTGGGGCCTCATGGCGCGCAGTTTGTGACGCCGATGGCGGCTGTGGCGGGGGCTATGGCGGCGGAAGTTTTGGCTTCCATGGTCGCGGCGGGGTCGTTGACGCGGGCTTATGTCAATAATGGCGGGGATATTGCGTTTTATCTGAGATGCGGTGAGCGGTTTCGGATGGCCGTGGCGGGCTTAGATGGTTCGGCTTTGGGGCGGATTGATGTGGGCGATTTGGAGGCCTGTCAGATCAAAGGCGGGATGGGCTGAGATGAGCGCGGATATTCGCAAGATCGCGGTGTGGTTGGAGGAAACTTATATCGAGGCGGGGCAGAGTGTTAGCCCTGCGGCGCGCAAATCGGTGGCGGTGGCAGTGATCGCCAATCCATTTGCCGGGCGGTATATCGAGGATCTGACCGAGCTGATGGAATTTGGCGCGGAATTGGGGGCATTGCTGGGGGATCGCTGCGTGGCGGCCTTGGAGATTTTGCCTGCGCAGGCGCAGAGTTATGGCAAGGCGGCGATGGTCGGCGAGTTGGGCGAGTTGGAACATGCAGCGGCGATCCTGCATCCGAAGCTGGGTGCGCCGTTGCGGGGCGCGGTGGGGGGAGGGGCTGCGTTGGTGCCATCATCGAAGAAGATGGGCGGGCCGGGGCAAGTGCTGGATGTGCTGTTGGGGCATAAAGATGCGGCGTTTGTGCGCAGCCTTTTCGATGTAATTGAGGTGCGGTTGAACGATGCGCCTCGGGCCGGGGAGATCATGGTGGCGGTGGCGGTGACCGATGGTGGGCGGCCCTTGGCACGGGTGGGCGGTTTGACGGATGAGGCGGTGGAGGGAAAAGATGGGTTGCGGTAGGTCATTGGGCTGGTCGCCGGGGGCTTCACCCCCCCGGAACCCCGTGGGATATTTGAGCACAGAGGATGACAATTTTAGACGAACTTTAAAGATTGGAGCGGCCTGGGTCGCGGAAGGCGGCGCAATTCGGTGGCTTGGCCATAGCGGCATTTGGCGTTAGGCAAGGGGATTGCTTGCGGAGGGCGCGGATGCTGACGGGTTATCAATTTGCTGACAAGCGGTTGGAGGTGCTGCCAAAGGGTGCGGCGCTGGAACATGCAGAATGGATTGATCTGTTTCGCGCCACGCCCGAGGAAGAAGCGGCGGTGCGGGCGTTGGGCATTGATGTGCCGACGCTGGCGGATATGGAAGAAATTGAAATCTCTAACCGTCTCTACCACGAGGATGAGATTGATTATCTGACCGTGGTTTTGCCCGGTGAAGATCCGGCGGGCGAACAGGTGATGAGCCCGGTGTGTTTTGCGGTGGCGAAGGCGCGTTTGGTGACGGTGCGCCACCATGCGCCGCGTCCGTTTCAGACCTATCCGCCGCGGGCGGGGAAAAGCAGCCTAGGGTGTTCGACGCCGGACCGGATTTTTCTGGGACTGATTGAGGAAGTGATCGGGCGGCTGGCGGATCATCTGGAAATCGCGGGCACGGGTTTGGACAAGGTGTCGCGCCAGACCTATCATCCTGGGGCAAAGGGGCATCAGCAGAAAGATCTGGAAAGCGCTTTGAGCAATCTGGGGGCGGAAGGCGAACGGCTGGGCCGGGTGCGGTTGGGGCTTTTGACCTTGGGGCGGGCGCTGAACTATGTCGATCAGATGCTGGGGCATCGGCTGAGCACGGAGGGACTGGGGTTGGTTCTGAAGGGGCAGTTGCGTGATATTGAGGCGCTGGAGGTGCATGCGGACTTTCTGTCATCCCGGCTGGGGCTGATGTCGGATGCGACGATGGGGCGGATTAACCTTGCGCAGAACACCACGGTGCGGATTGTATCGGTGGTGGCGGTGCTGTTCAGCCCGCCGACGCTGATCGCCAGCCTGTATGGGATGAACTTTGATTTCATGCCGGAACTGGCTTGGAAGCTGGGCTATCCGATGGCATTGGTGATGATGGTTGGTTCGGCGGTGCTGACCTATGCGTTTTTCAGGTGGAAGGGCTGGCTTTAGCGGTTTGGGGCGATGAGGCGAGCCCCCGGGTCAGCCCCGGGGCGGCGTGGTGTTTGGGGTGGCGGTTGGCTTTAACTGTCGATGAATTTGGCGGGGCGCTTTTCGAGGAAGGCGGCCATGCCCTCTTTCTGATCCTCGGTGGCGAACATCGCGTGGAACAGGCGGCGTTCGTGCAAGAGGCCTTCGCGCAGGGTGGTTTCCTCGGCGCGGCTGACGGATTCTTTGGCTGCCCTCACCGCGATGGCGGATTTTGCGGCGATTTTTGCGGCGGTTTTCAGGGCTTCGTCGATCAGATCGGTGGCGGGGATGATCCGGCTGACGAGGCCTGCGCGCTCGGCCTCGGCTGCATCCATCATGCGGCCGGTCAGGTTCATTTCCATCGCTTTGGCTTTGCCCACGGCGCGGGTCAGGCGCTGGGTGCCGCCCATGCCGGCAATGATGCCGAGGTTGATCTCGGGCTGGCCAAATTTGGCGGTATCGGCGGCGAGGATGAAATCGCACATCATGGCGAGTTCACAGCCGCCGCCCAACGCAAAGCCAGCGACGGCGGCGATGATCGGTTTGCGGATGCGCTGGATGGCTTCGGCTTCGGGGCCGAAGATATCGCCGACGAAGGCTTCGGCAAAGGTTTTGCCTGCCATTTCGCGGATATCTGCGCCTGCGGCGAAAGCTTTTTCCGATCCAGTGATAACGATGCAGCGGATGGTGTCGTCGGTGTCCATCGCTTGTAGAGAGGTGGCGAGTTCGGACATGAGTTGTTGGTTTAGCGCGTTTAGTGCCTCGGGCCGGTTCAGGCGGATCAGGGCGACATGGTTGGCGATTTCGATGATCAGGGTTTCGGGCATGTCGGCTCCTTAAATTTGGCAGGTGGGGCAGTGAAAGGATGAGCGGCCCGACTGCACCATGCGGGCTATCGTTGAAGCGCAGCCGGGGGTTTGGCAAGGCTGACCTTCGCGACCATAGACGGCGAAGGTTTTTTGGAAATAACCAAGCTCGCCATCGGTGCGGCGGTAGTCTTTCAGGCTGGAGCCGCCGGCCTCGATGGCTTCCGCCAGAACTTCGCGGATGATCGGCACCAGCGCGCCGGGGTTAGCGATGCTTCCGGCACGGGTGTTGGGGGCAATACGGGCGCGATACAGCACCTCGCAGACATAGATATTGCCAAGGCCCGCGACGAGGTGTTGGTCGAGTAGGGCGGCTTTTACGGGGGTGTTGCGGTTTTGCAGTTTGGCGGCGAGGTAAGTTTCGTTGAACGCGTTGCCCAGCGGTTCGGGGCCGATTTCAGACAGCAGAGGGTGGCTTTCGGCGGTGAGCGTGGGCAGCAAATCCATCGCGCCGAAGCGGCGGGCGTCGTTGAAGGTGACGCGCGCGCCGCCTTCCAGATGCAGCACAACATGGTCGTGTTTTTCGGGCGCGGCATGGTTGTGGTAATAGTCGCCCAAGGTGATGCCGGAGACGAGCATCCGGCCTGACATGCCGAGGTGGATCAGCAGGGTTTCGCCGGAGGAGAGGTCGGCGAGGATGTATTTGGAGCGGCGGCGCAGGGCGAGGACGCATTTTCCGGTCAGGCGCTCGGCCATATTCAAGGGCAAGGGCCAGCGCAGATCTGGGCGGTTGACCTCGGCACGTTCAATCAGGCGGCCTTCCATTGCGGGCAGAAGACCTCGGCGGACGGTTTCGACTTCGGGTAGTTCGGGCATATATCCTCGGTGACAGTTGGGCGCATTGAGGCTTTGGCAGCGCGCCCCTATAAGGGGGGTGCAATCACAGGACGGCAAGAGATGAACGACAGCACTACGCATTTCGGCTATCAGACGGTGCCCGAGATGGACAAGGCGGGGATGGTCCATGGCGTGTTCACCCGGGTTGCCAGCAAGTATGACATCATGAACGATCTGATGTCGGGCGGGATGCATCGGTTGTGGAAAGACGCGATGATGGATTGGCTGGCGCCGCGGCAAGGTCAGCGGTTGCTGGATGTGGCGGGTGGCACGGGCGACGTGGCTTTTCGGTTCATGAAGCGCGCCGAGGGATCGACGGCGGTGGTCTGTGATCTGACCTCAGCGATGCTGGTTTCGGGGCGGCAGAGGGCCGAGGCGGATCAGATGGCTGCGCGATTGGATTGGGTGGTGGGCGATGCGATGGCGCTGCCGTTTGCGGACAATTCGTTTGATGTCTACACGATTTCCTTCGGGATCAGAAACGTGACGCGGATTGGCGATGCTTTGAAGGAAGCGTATCGGGTGCTGCGCCCCGGTGGACGGCTGATGGTGCTGGAGTTTTCTCGGATTCCCAATGATTTGGCGCAATGGGCCTATGACAAGTATAGCTTCAACGTGATCCCGGTGATGGGGCAGGTGGTGGCGGGGGATCGCGACAGCTATCAGTATTTGGTCGAGTCGATCCGCAAGTTTCCCGAGCAAGAGGCGTTTGCATCGATGATCCGCAGCTCCGGGTTCGATCAGGTGAAATACCGCAACCTAACGATGGGCATTGCAGCCCTGCACTCGGGCTGGAAACTGTGAGGGGTCCGCATAATATCTGGCGGCTGATCCGCACCGGGGCGACGTTTGAGCGCACCGGGGCGATGGCGGTGGCGTTGGAAGCGATGCAGGTGACGCCGCGCTTGCGCTTTGCCGCACGGATGCTGGGCTGGCCGTTCAAGTGGCTGGGCTTGCAGGGGGATTTGGCTTTACCGCCGGTGACGCGGGCGCTGACGGCTTTGGGGCCGGCCTATATCAAATTCGGTCAGATATTATCGACACGGCCAGATATTGTCGGCGAAGAATTGGCTCTGCAGTTGAAATATCTGCAAGATAAGCTGCCGCCCTTTCCGACCGATGTGGCCAAGGCGATGGTGGCGGAAGAGTTGCGGCTACCGGTAGATGAGGTGTTTTCCAGCTTTTCTGAACCTGTGGCGGCGGCCTCCATCGCGCAGGTGCATCGCGCCACCCTGCGCAGCAATGGTCAGGATGTGGCAGTAAAAGTGTTGCGTCCGGGGATTGAGCGGGCGTTTCGCCGCGACATCGACGCGTTCTATTTCGCGGCACGGACGATCGAGTTTCTGTCCCCGTCATCGCGGCGTCTGCGCCCGTTGGACGTGATCACGCATTTTGAAGGTGTGGTGCTGGGCGAGCTGGATTTGCGGCTGGAATCCTCGGCGGCCTCGGAATTTGCCGACAACACCAAGAATGACGCCGGATTTCAGGTGCCGAAAGTGGTGTGGGATTTGTCGGGCCGTTCGGTGATGACGCTGGATTGGGCCGAGGGGATCAATCTTGCAGACAACGCGGCGCTGGATGCGGCGGGGTTGGATCGGCGGGCGTTGGGTGCGCGGGTGCTGCAACTGTTCCTAAGCCATGCATTGCGCGACGGATTTTTCCACGGCGACATGCATCAGGGCAATCTGAAAGTGGCGGCGAATGGCAACCTGATCGCCTATGATTTCGGCATCATGGGGCGGATTGATGAGTATACCCGCCGGGTCTATGCCGAGATTCTGATGGGCTTCATTGGTCGTGATTATCGTCGGGTGGCGGAAGTGCATTTCGAGGCGGGCTATGTGCCGCCCGACCGCGATATTGACGAGTTTGCACGGGCTTTGCGGGCGGTGGGAGAGCCGATCTTCGGGCTGGAGGCGACACGCGTTTCCATGGCGCGTCTGCTGTCGTATCTCTTTGAAGTCACAGAGAGATTTGGCATGGAGACGCGCACCGAACTGATCTTGTTGCAGCGGACGATGGTGGTGGTGGAAGGTGTGGCCCGCAGTCTGGATCCGAATATCAACATCTGGCAAGTCGCCAAGCCTGTGGTGGAAACCTATGTCAGTCGCAATGTTGGACCGCTGGCGTTGCTGCGCGATCTGGCGCAGACCGCGCGGGTTTTGGCGCGGTTTGGCCCGCGGTTGCCGCGACTGGTGGAGGCGGCTTTGATCGCGCAGGCCGAAGGCCCGCCGCCAGTGAAACCCCGGCCCCGGTTGTTCGTATTGCGGCTGGTTGTGGCGGCGTTCGTGGTGTTCGCACTGGGGATTTGGCTGGGGCATATCCTGTAGTTAAAGCGGTCTGCATTTGATGTGGCACAAAAAGATATAACAATGCGCGCAGGTCTTGGCGCGCATTGTTATTCAAGAGAAATACAGACCGCACTAGGGTACGCGCAGAGCGGTGATTTCGGTGGCGTTCACTTCGACCCCGCCCGCCAAAACCAGCGTTGGTCCATTGGCTCCGCCGCGCGCTTCCAAGATTCGAGCGTAGGATTCGACCGCTGAGGCATCGCCCAACTGCTGCTCTCCGCTATAGCTTTCAAGGCCGAGCGAATAGATGCCATTCGGCAGCGGATTGCCCGTAGCATCCGCGCCAAGCCATTGATAGGTTCCGCCCCCTAGCGAGACATCTTCGCGCGAGACCACCTGACCTTGTGCATTTTTCACCACCAGAACGGCGCGATCGGCATGGGTTTTCGGCTGATAGCTGATGGTGACCGCTTCATCGCCCAGATAGACCGGGGCGGCAGAGCGCGCTTCTTGCCCGACCCAAGCCGCCAGCTGCGCCATGCCCAGAACACCAAACTGGCTGGTCAGCCCTTCGAGCAGTTGATTGGTTTTGGTCTGCTGCTCGACCCCGGAAAACGTCGCCAGTTGCACCGCATAATCCGCCGAATCAATCGGTTTCGTCGGGTCTTGGTTCTTCATCTGTGTCGTCATCATCTTTAAAAACGTGTCAAAATCCGACGAGATGGCGGATTTGGATGGCGATCTGCTGGCTGAGGTTTGGGCGGAGTTGACAGTGGGGGTTTCCATCGCGTGCTCCTTTCAAGAGCTTTTAAAATTTCACTGATTTCAGTTGCTTCGCTTGTCAGACGGACGCGACAGCGTCAGAGGCGTATATTAAGCCCCTGCCCGGAGGATGCGGCAGCGGGAGTAGGCAAAAGGCGTGGCGTGGTCGGGGCTTCGAGGCGATCTGCGTCGAATAGCGTGGCAAGTTCGGGTGGCGGCGTGGGGGATCGTTGCTGCTGACCCCATTGTCCGAAGTTCAGCGAGGCTTGCGAAAACCCCGATAGACGGAATTCCTGCAGCAACTGATCTGAATGCCGCCGCAGCAGATCAAGGGTTTCTGGCCGCTCGGCGCTGAGCAGGATGCGAACGGTTTCGCCGTGTTGCTGTATCTGAAACCTGACGTGACCGAGTTCCTCGGGTTGCAGCAAAACATCGACGCCACCGGTCTTCGCGGCGGGTGCGTGGTGGAGGAGTTGTGCCGGAACAGCAGCGGCAAGAGCAGCGGGTAGACCCTGAGTTTGTACCGTCTGATGCGGGGGAAGCGGCTGCAGTGACATCTGATTGACTGACGGCGCGGCCTGATCTGGGGCGGGCTGGGATGTAGTCTGATCTGACAGCGCAGCAGGCGGAACGGGGGTTGCCGCGCCATCAGGTATTGGTTTTGGGGCCATGCCCGAGGCTCGTTCCGCAAAAATGGGCGTAGCTGCTTGATGGGCTGGCGTTTTGTCAGCTGGGGGCACTTGCTGCGTTGCAATGTCAGCGAGCGGCGGGACCAGCGCCACATTCGCAAGCGGGGTTGGCGGCATGAATGGTTTAAGTTCAATGCTGCCGCTCGTAGGCGATGCGGTTGGAGTGGGGGGGCTTTCCGTCTTTGACGAGCCCGCGTCAAGCAACACCCGATCAGTCACCATCGCAGGCGGGGGTAGCGCCCTGAGCGGCAGCGTGAGTTGAAGGCGGGTTTGCCATGCGGATTCCGCGTGGGAGATGTTTGTTGCGTGTTGCTGCGGCAATGGGGAAGCCGGGGCGTCTTGGCTTTCGCACGGCGGGGTTTGATGCGGCGGAGTTTGATCTGCTGGGGTTTGAACCGGTAAGGTTTGCTCGGGCGAGGTTTGCTTGGGCAGAGGCTGAACCGGCAGCGGCTGGATTGGCAGAATCTGCTGTGGCGCAGCTGGATAGTCCAAGGGTTGATTGGGCAGCGCGTGATGGGGCAATGCCTGAAACTGGGCAGCCTTTGCTGCGATGCGAAGGCGCGTTGGTGTGGTCTCGGCTTGGCTTACGGCGGCGGGTTGGTCTTTTGGCGGATCGATCGCTTGCGCCGGGATGGGGGTAGCGGCAGGCTGCGCTTGATCGACTGACATGAGCGCCAAAGGCGTGGCGCAGAAGTGCGCCACATTCGGCGTGGCGTTGGTCGCAGAGGTCAGCTCTGGCGGGCTCACTTCAGTTGAAAGAGCGGTTGCTTCTTGCATCGAAATCGGTCGGGATTGCAGAACTGGCTGCGCGGGCACGACCATTCCCGCCGCAAGGCAGGCTTCGGCGCTGATGGCCGGGGTCTGCGTAGTTGGACTGCCATCCCGCGTCGCAAGCGCTGCGAGAAAGCCCGGAGCATCGGGTGTATCCTCGGCAGGGCCGCGCTGGCCCAAAGCCAGACTGTGTAAACCTTGTTGGATTATGGGAATCATCTCTCACCGACTTCTGCCGCTATGACCTCTTTTATTCCGCCGATTGGTTACCACCTGTTTACCGCCATCGCCGATACTAGGAAAAATCCGAACGATCAGGAGACTTCGATGGATATTTCTTCAACCTTACCCTCACAACCATTGCGAAAGCCCACCGATGAGCACCCGATGATGGTGCAGTCCAAGGCGCTGGAGGCCAGTTTTCTGTCGGAAATGCTGGGATATGCGGGGGTTGGCAAAACGCCGGAGAGTTTCGGCGGCGGCATCGGCGAGGATCAATTTGGATCCTTCCTGCGCGATGAACAGGCCCGGCAGATGGTGGACAAGGGCGGCATCGGGCTGGCTGAACAGTTGTTTCACGCGATGACGAAAGGACAAGATCATGCAGGTTGAGATGCACATCGAAGGCTTGATGGACGCAATGCATGCGGCGATTCTGGCAGCGGATTATGATGCCCTGGGGCAGATTTCGCCTCAGTTAGATATGGCTTTGACCACCCTGCCGCAGCATTTGGACGAAAAAGCGCTGCGGCGGCTGCGCCACAAAGCCGAGCGCAACGCGACCAGCGCAGGTGCAGCGGCCAAGGGCGTGCGCGCAGCCATTCAACGCATGAAGGACGTGCGGCAAATTGCAACCGGGATGGTGACTTACGACGAGAACGGCCAACGCTCGGGCCCGAGTGGCCAGCGCGAATTGTCGCGGCGGTTGTGAAGGTTTGCTTCAAATCCGCTGTATATGATCGGGCGGCATTAGAACTCTGTTAGAATTTATGGCTGTTTATTCAACCTGCATCCCACGACGGGGTGGCGCATCTGGAACAGGCTCTGATCGGAAAGGGCTCTGGGTGCAGCGGTAGAACGCCAAATCAGCCATCGCAAGATGGCGCACCATGCCGGGCGCAAAGCGCAGGCAGATCGCGAAGGAACAGAGTATGTCGTCCATTTTGACCAATACCAGTGCCATGGTTGCGCTTCAGACCATGAAAAGCATCAACCATAACATGAACAAGACCCAGTCCGAGATTTCGACGGGCAAGTCGGTCGCCAATGCCAAGGACAACGCTGCGGTCTGAATGACCTTGGCGTTCGACGAATAGGCGCGCTGGGTCTGGATCAGTTGCGTCAGCTCTGCCGCCACATCGGTCGAAGATTCTTCACGAGAAAAGCCCACCACTGTGCCCGTTGGCCCATCGCCCGCGTTCCAAAGATAGAACGGGCCAGAGGCCGCCGAGATTTGATAGGTTTGGTTGTTCATCGCCATCAACCCATTGGGGTTTGGCACATCCACCACCGGAATTTGATAGATTCGCCGGGTGAACCCTTGATCATAAATCGCGTAAAGATCACCCTTTTCATCAATCTCAACCGAGGTCAGACTGGCCACCGGAGAGCCGTTTTTGCTGATCGACACCGGGGCAAAGCTGCTGGAAAGCTGGGTCATCCCATTCGGTTGGCCAAGCTCACCCACTTTCAAGGAAATGCTGCCGCCCGCCACCGAAATTGGAATGGTACCACTTGCCGGGTCATAGGCTCCACCCGACATCGCGGTGACCGAGGCCAAAGTACCGCCCGCCGCCTGTGAAGGATCAAAGGTCAGCGTATACTCGCCAATCACCGCGCCACCCGAGGCACTGTCGCGCACTGTCATCGTCCAGGTGTTCGAGGCACCGGTGGTCGGCACTGTCGGCGTGAAACTGAAATCCAGCGATTCCGAAGTGCCAAGATTACCGAAATACTCCACGGTGAGATCATGCGGATCTCCCGACGCTCCGGCAATGCTGGCGGAGGCGGGCAGGTTCACGCCTAATGTCATCTCTGACGTGGGGTTGCCAATATATTGGTTGGCATTGATCCGCACAGGTTCCAGCGCCGCCATCGTATCCCGCGGATAGGTGTTCAAGCTGCCATCCGGGTTGGCGGGCCAGCCCATCAGCACTAACCCGGTTTCGGTGCGCAACACCCCATGGGCATCGGGGCGGAACGATCCGGTTGTCACCAGGGAGATCGGATAGGTGCCGCTCGTGCTATCCAGCGCGCCTGCATCTGTCACGGGCAGAAATCCGCGGCCATCAATCGCCAGATCGGTGGCATTGGCGGTCGAAATCAGCGGCCCACGTTCATCAATCAACCGCATGTTCGACACACGCACCCCGCCCGCCGAATAGCTCGACTGCGCACTGCTGTGCAACACCACCGAGTGAAAATCGGTTTCCGCGCGTTTATAGCCATAGGTGGATGAGTTCGCGATATTGTCGGCAATCGTCGCAAGTCGGTTTGCGTTGGCATTAAGCCCCGCCACCCCCGCGTTCAGCGATGAGGAAATCGTCATGGAAAGCGCCTTTCTGCAGCCTCGACCTGTGTCAGATCGACCCTGCCTGATGCGCCTTAAGATCGCCCTAACAGTTCAAATTTTACGCATCTCATCGGTCCTTGCGCAGCAGAATAATCTCCAGACGGTTGTTGCGGATCGCTGTAGGGTCTTGCGTGGCGGGCTTGCGATCAGCATGGCCACTGATCCGCGCCATTCGGGCCCCTGCAATGCCGTAATTTTCCAGCAAGGCCCGCATCGCTTGCGCGCGTGCTGTGGAAAGATCCCATGACGGGTTATCTTTCAAGGTAATCGGCAAGGTACGCAAATGGCCGTTCACCGCGATTTTGTTCTCCGCCAATCCCAGCACTTGAGCAATCAATCCGGCGATCTTGCGAGTCTCTCCCGTGGGTTCCGCCGTGTCGTCTAAGAACAGCGGCGCATCCGGAAGATCAAATACTTCAACCACTAAGCCTTCATCGGTGACCTTTGTGACCACATGCCGCAGCATCCGCTGCATGGTCATGCTTTCGCCGCCCTGCGCCATCAGAGTCTGCGCGATCTGCGCCATCCGCCCCTGTTCCGCCGCCGCCTCTGCGTCCTTTTCGGCCGAGCCGCTTTCGCCGCGCGCCTTTTGGCTTTCGGTCGGCTGCGCGAGGCTGCCCCCGGTGCCGTTTTGGGCCAATGTCTCTTCGGTGAACGTTGAATCGCCACCGAACATGCTGTCGCCGCCACCCGAAACCCGGCTGATTGCTATCGTCGGACTGAAATAGTCCGCGATTCCCTTACGTTGTTTTTCCGTTGTCGCGTTTAACAGCCACATCAGCATGAAGAAGGCCATCATGGCCGTGACAAAGTCAGCATAGGCCACTTTCCACGCCCCACCGTGGTGACCGCTGGCTTTGATGATTTTCTTCCGCTTGATGATGACTGGCGCGGCATTTGATTGCCCGACCATCACACACCCATGTATCACACCCAAAGTCAGGTATAAAACATCAGGCTTTACCAAGCCTTAAGCGATTGGATTTTATCTATTTCCTAGACAGCAGTTCGACGTCTTACCTGGTCATCCTCTCTGCTCAAATATCTCGCGGTGGTTTGGGGTGTGAACCACCAAGGACAAACCAGCAAACTAGCGCTCCCGCAAAGCCTCGTTCGATTTATAGAGTGGCTTAGTCAGGTAAGTCAGAATCGTCTTGCCACCCGTCTCCAATTCCACATCCGCCTGCATACCGGGCTTGATCTCTAACCCCTTTTGCCGCTCCGTGAATTTGCTTTGATCCACCGCCAAGGTTACCTTGTAGTGCGGATCGCCACCCGGATCGCGCGAGCGTTCGTCTTTGAACGTATCGGCGGAAATGAATACCACCTTCGCCTTCAATGATCCATAAATTGTGTAGTCATAGGCAGACAGCTTTACCGTCGCGTCCAGACCTTCCCGCACAGACGCAATATCACGCGGCTTTACCTGCGCTTCGATGAACAAAGCGTCATCCAGCGGTATAATCTGCAAAATCTCCTCGCCGGGCTTCACCACGCCACCGATCGTGGTGATCGACAGCTTGTTCACCACGCCGCGCATTGGTGCCACCAGCACGGTGCGTGACAGTTGATCCTGTGCCAGTTTCAGCTTTTGGCGCAGCCCCGCGAGATCACTTTCGGTCTTGGCGTAATCGGTGGCCCGCTCCATCTCGGTCGTGGTGCGCGCCTCACTCAGCTTGTTCTTCGCATCCGAGTTATCCCGCCGCGCCCGCGTCACTTCGATCAAGGGCGCGATGTCCTGTTTGAACATCTTCTCAAGCAATTCCAGTTCTTTAGAGGTTTGCTCCAACACCGCCTGTGCCCCGCCAACCCGCGCGTCGTATTCGCTCAGCCGCGCCGTCAGCAGGCCCTTTTCCGAGGCCACCACATCCGGCACCCGCTTGGCAAAATTGTCGGGCACATCAAACCCCGGCTCGCCGTTCATCTCGGCCCCCAGCCGCAAGCGGCGGATTTCCAACGTGGCGATCTCGTCCGACACCTCATCCACCGCTGCCTGATACTGCGTGCCATAAAGCCGTGCGAGCATCTGCCCTGACTCTACCACATCGCCCTCGCCAACGTTCAATTCGGCCAGAATTCCGCCCTCAAGGTTCTGAATGATCTGAGGGCGGCTCGACGATACCACCTCGCCTTGCGCCCGTACGATCTCATCTACCCAAGCCACCGAGGCCCAAGCCACGAACACCACCATCACCGCGACAATCATCCAGATCGTGCGGCTTGGGCCACGGGTTTTCTCTGCGAAACTTTCGTCATAGGTGGCAAGGCTCATGGCTTCGTCCCCCGACCTGCATGGTGAATGGCTTCTTCACCGGCGTGATGCTGCCAATCGCCACACCCGCCGCCGGGGCAGGGGCCTGCGCCGCCACACCGCCGCCGTTCAGATGCGCCAGTACGGCTTCACGCGGCCCATCCACCACCAGCCGCCCGTTTTGCATGATCACCACGCGGTTGGTCAGTTGCAAAATCGGCACGCGGTGGGTGGCAATGATCGCAGTGCGGCCGTCTAGCCAAGTTTTCAATCGCGACACCAGCGTCGTCTCCAACGTCTGATCCAGCGCCGCCGTGGGCTCGTCCAAAATCGCAACACGCGGGTTTTGCAGCCAAATCCGCGCCCAGCCTATGCTTTGACGCTGACCGACCGATAGGCCCTCGCCCATCTCGCGGATCTCCAGATCAAGCCCGCGCGGATGGCTGCGCACGAACGGGCCAAGCCCCGCAAAATCCAGGGCATCGAACAAGCGGTCGTCGTCCCGCTCTAGCTGCGACATGTTCAAATTGTCGCGCAAAGTTCCGGCAAACAGCCGCACTTCCTGCCCCAAATAGCCAACCCCACGCCGCAAGTCGCGAGGATGCACTTGGTTCAGGTCAACCCCATCAAGCAAAACCCTGCCCGCCGAAGGCTCATAAAGCCCCGCCAGCACCCGCAGCAGCGTCGATTTGCCCGAACCATTCGCGCCCAAGACCGCAATGTGCTGCCCTGCCGGGATCAAAAGACCGTTGATCTCGACCGTGGCCGCCGCTTTCGGATCATAACGGAACTCGACATTGCGCAATTCAAACGCACCGACCAGCTTGTCACGGCGCAAATAATGTCGCCCGGCTTCCTCGGCCTGATTGGACTGTGCAATCGTATCCAACCCGTCCAAAGCCGATTTCACATTGGTCCACTTTGACATTGTCGACGACAAGGAAGCCAATGGCCCCAAGGTGCGCCCGGTCAGAATGCCAATCGCAATGATCGTGCCTACGGTGAAATCACCTGCGAACACCAGATAGGCCCCTGCCACCACGGCCAAAACATAGGTCGCCTGCTGCACCCCTTGCGCCCAATAGCCCAGCATCGCCGTCAGATGCCGCTGATCGGAGGATTTCACCGCCGAAAGCGTTGAAAGCTCCGCCCAAATCCGCTTGATCCGATCTTCCCCGCGCTGGGTGGTGACGGTTTCTGCCTCAAAGATCGCCTCGTAAAGCAACCGGGCCGCACGGGTTGAGGCGCCTTGCGTGGCTGCCGTCAACGCCACCATGCGCTTTTGAAACAGGAAGCCCGGCAGTACCATCAGCACGCCGCCGATGATCAAAATCCACACAAGATTACCGCCGATAGACGCCACAAGTGCGAGGAAAATCAGGATAAACGGCAAATCCGCCATCGTGCCGATCGTGGTCGCGGTGAAGAACTCCCGCACCGAGGAAAACTCGCGCATGGCCGAGAACAAGGCCGAAGGGCTGCGCTGCCCCGGCCCGTGCTTCATCCCCAGCAGCTTGTCCATCAGACGCGCCTGCACCGACAATTCAATCCGCTTGCCGGTGGTATCCATCAGACCCGAGCGCGCCAGCTTCAATGCCGCCTCAAGACAGATCGCCAGCATCGCGCCCAAAGCCAGCACCCACAGGGTCGGTTCTGACTGATACGGGATCACCCGGTCATAAACCTGCATCGAAAACAGCGACACCGCCACCGCCAACAGGTTCGCCACCAGTGAGCCCGCCGCGACCTCACCCAACTGGCGTTTATAGCGCTTGAACTCGCCCCAGAACCAATGCGGAGTCTTCGCGGCCTCGACATGCCGGGTTTCCAACTCGGCCACCGAGGTCCGCAGCCGCAAAATCCGCCCGGCATAGACCTGCGCGAAATCCTCATGCGGCACCTCGGCGCGCATGTTATCGACGCTGGTGTCGTAAACCTCGACCCCATCGGCCGTTTCGGACAACACCAACACGATCTGGCCCGATGTCATCTCGGCCAAAGCTGGCCAATGCGCCATTCCCGGCGCGGCCACCGCATCGACCTTGGCGCTTAATCCGCAACCCCGCAGCGCCCGTGCCACTTCCGGCAAGCCCAATTGCCCGGCTTCCGAGGCGAGCTGAATCTGCTCGACCACATCGGACACCGCCAGTTCCGCCCCAGCCAGCCCCGCATATACCGTGGCCAATTGCGCCCGACTTAGTGCCCTTGCGTTGTGTCGACCCGGTGGCACACGCACCTCGGCCCCGCCGCGTGCCGAAATCTCTCCCGCCGCAGCCACGCGGCCTGCATTGATATCAAAGGCCACAACCCGGTCATTCACATCCGTGCCCCATCTACCAACAACCCACGATCCCGGGCGATTTCCAGATCAATCAGCGCCATGTCATAGCCCAGCGAGGTCTGATCGCGCTGCAACCGCGCATAGGCGTCGTATTGCCCGACGAGTTCCAGCAGAGTCCGCCGCCCAACCTTGTATTGCTGGGTGAACAGATCAAGGTTCGCTGCCGTCTGCCGCAGCACCTCATTGCCCTGCGCTTGGCGAGAGGCCAGATTGGCCTTCTGCTGCTGCAATGCCACGATGCGGCGACTAGCGGACTCAGCCGCTTCCGCCGTCTGACGATCCACCACATCCCCGGTCTGTTGCAAGGCGGCGATATTGTCCTTTGCGCCGGGATTGAACAGCCCCGCGCCGTTCAACTTCACGCCGGGATTGATGCCGCCGTCATCCAAGCCAGTCGTCGCAGAAAGACCAAACTTCAACCCGGCCAGTTGCATCTGCGCTTGTGCAATCGCCCGCGCGCCTTCACCACGCGCTTTGACCACCGTCAAAGCCTCGGCAGTTGATTGGCCCAGATCGGGCAGGGCATCCAAGCCGCTGATCCCGCCCAAAGGCTGCCCAGCCAAAGCCGCCAGTTGCGCCATCTGGCTGGACTCGGTCTGCAAATCCACCGCAACGGTTGCCTGCATTTCGGCCACGCGCTGGTTCAAAACCTGCTGTTCCGAGCCATCCGACAGACCGCCCGCCACGCGCTTGCCCATGATCGTGTTGAATTCTTGCAACTTGCCCGCAGCCGCCTGCGCCACCACCGCTTGCGCCCGCGCCCGCTGGGCATTGACGTAATACGACAGCCCCTCAAACACCCGCTGGTTCATCGAGGTGGAAAGGCTGACCGCCGCCGCCTCGACGTCAGCCGAGGCAAACGCCCGCTCAGCCTTGCGCCGCCCATTGTCGAACAATGCCTGCTCCAGCAGCAAACTCGCCGCCAAGCCACCCAATGAGGACAGGTTCACCGAAGGTCCAATCGACGGCAGCCAGTTCTTCGACTGCGCATTTGCCTTTAGCTGCGCCACCCGCAACTCGGCTTCTGCCGCCCCGGCGCTGGCTTTGATCACCGCGTCGGACACTTTCGCATAAGCACCACCCGGCGGCAGTACCGAGCGTCGCCCCTGCAAAATTCCGATCAGACCCGCGCCCGCTGGTTGCCCTAAGGCGCCTACCGCACTCGGCCCCGCCTGCTCATGCGTGTTCAGCAATGAAGGCGCCTCCGGCCCTCCCGTGCAGCCTGCCAGCAGGGCAAGCCCTACCAGCGCCGGGACGATGCAATTAACCCCGTGCCCGGACCCGTTCTTGCGGTTCTTGGGCATCGCCCGGTTCCCTGATTAAACAGCGATATTGACGTTGATATCGTCGTCAACCAACACCGAAGCCCCACTGCTGCCCAGCGTGTACAGCGTATAGCTCTCGCCGTTCACCATCTGATGCGCGCCTGCGACTGCCCCGCTGATGTTGACATGATCATCCGCATCACCCCGGATCGCCATCTGATGATCCGCCCCGGTCAGACTGTTAATCTGGGCTTCGGTGAGCGACAGGGTCGCGTGAGAAGAGCTCAGATCAATGGTGCCAAACTCAAAGCCTTGCAGGCCCTCGCGGTTCAGATCGACCGTCACATCGGTGGTCGAGCGCAGATACAAAGTGCTTTGCTCGTTACCCGCCGCATCGGTGTCGTTGATCACCAGATAGCTGCCATCGGCCACCGGATTGGTGAAGAACGCCCAGTGGCTTGGCACATTGGTGCCATTCACATCGACGCCAGCATCAAACTGCGCTGTGGTTGCCAGATCAGTGGCCGCACCCGTGGCCGAAACCGCGTGATAGGTCAACGTATCCGGCGACACTGCCGAGGCTATCCCCGAGATCAGGTTGCCGGTGCCTGCATCATTGGTGATCCAGGGATCGGTCGGCATCACGGTGTCATAGTGGAAGCTGTCGGTATAGCTGGCGGTGTTGCCCGCATGATCCGTCGCCGTCACCGTGACCGTGGTGTTGCCTTCGCCCGTGGGCAAGGACGCGGTCGGGAAGGTCGCGCTCCAGAGCCCGTCTGCGCCGACCGAAGCCGTCACTTCCGCGCCATTCGCCAGCGTCAGTACCAGCGTCGAGAACGGCTCTGACGTGCCGGTCAAAGTCAGACCTTCCGCCCGCTCTGCCGCGTTCAGGATATCGTCGCCCGCGATCACTGGCGCGCCAGCAAAGTTGCGCACGACGGTATCTACCGCAACCTGCTCGGTCAGGGTCAAGACGTTGCCAACATGATCCGTCGCCACCGCTGTCAGTGTGACCGAGCTTTCGCCCGCCGGGATTTCGCCCGCCGGAATGGTGAGGCTCCAGCTGCCATCCGCCGCGACAGGGGCGGCATGTTGCGCGCCGCTGCCGAACTTCAGCATCACGGTCGAACCCGCTTCAACATGGCCCATCACAGTCAAACCACTGGTGGCTTCCGCTGCGTTAAGGATCGTGTCCGCCCCGGTCGACAGGGTCACACGGTCAAAAGGCACCACTTCGGTATCGACATTCACCACGTGGCTGGTCGTGGCGGAGTTGCCCAAAGCATCGGTCGCCACCGCCGTCGCCGTCGTGGCATAGCTGCCCGAGAGGATTTCGCTGGTCGAGAAATTCGCCGTCCAAGTGCCAGCATTGCTGGCAGTAACGGTATGGCGCACGCCCTCCATTGTCACAACCACGCGCGCGCCCGCTTCCGCCGTCCCGGTCAGCGCCACACCAACGGCTTCTTCCGCACCGCTGATGATATCATCGCCGCCCGCTTGGCCGACAGTGATCGCCACATTGGTTTCGGTATCGACATGCACGGAATGCGACGCGCTGGCAGAGTTGCCCGCCGCATCCGTCGCCGTCACGGAGACAACCGAGTCATAGGTGCCTGCGCGCACCTCGCTCGCCGAGAAATTCGCGATCCAAGTGCCCGCAGCGCTTGCGGTCACGGTATGGCTCACACCTTCCATGGTCACGACAACCGTTGAACCTGCATCCGCCGTACCGTTCAGCACCAGCCCAGCCGCTTGTTCAGCGCCGGAGACCTTGTCATCGCCGCCCGCTTGACCCTCCGGGATCGCCACTGCGATCTCGGTGTCGACATGCAGGCTATGCGTTGTGGTCGCGGTATTGCCAACCGCATCCACCGAAGACACCCGCACCGTCGAGTCATACGTCCCGCTGCGCACTTCGCTGCTGGTATAATTCGCCGTCCAAGTACCATCCGAACCTGCGGTCACGGTCTTGGTCACGCCCTCAAACGTCACCGTCACCTGCGCCCCAGCTTCCGCCGTGCCAGTCAGCGCCAGCCCCGCCGAAGCCTCAGCGGCGTTGACCAGATCATCGCCGCCCGCTTGGCCCGGATTCACCGCCACAGCGGTTTGCGTGTCGATATGCAGGTTATGCGTGGTCGAAGCGGCGTTGCCCGCCGTATCGGTCGAAGTCACCGAAACCACCGAATCATAGCTGCCCTGGCGGATCTCAGAGGTGCTGAACGTCGCGGTCCAAGTGCCAGACGCGCTCGTCGTCACGGTATGCGACATGCCTTCCAGCGTCACCACAACCGTTGCCCCAGCTTCTGCAGTCCCCGTCAAAACCACCCCAGCCGCAGCTTCAGCGCCCGAGATCACATCATCGCCGCCCGACTGGCCATTGTTCACCGTCACCGAAGTTTCAGTGTCCACATGCACCACCTGCGTCGCCGTCGCGGTGTTGCCAAAGCTGTCGGTCGCGGTCGCAGTCGCGGTCGAGGTATAAGTACCAGTTGTCACCGAACTTGCCGGATAGGTCACCGACCACACACCGCTCGAATTCGCCACCGTGGTCATCGAGGTGCCATTCCACACCACCGAAACCGAAGCCCCAGCCTGCGCCGTGCCGTTCAGCACCACACCCGCAGCCGCTTCCGACGCATTCACCATGCCATCGCCGCCCGGTGTGCCTGTAAAGGCCACCGAAGTCTGCGTATCCACCGCGAACGTATGTGTCGAGGTCGAGGTGTTGCCGTGGGTATCCGTTGAAGTCGCGGTAATCGTTTGGGTATATTCCCCAGTGGGCAGGGTGCCCGTCGGATAAGTCGTGGTCCAATGTCCATCGGTGCCAACCACAACCGAGTTCGTCACACCGTTCAGCGTTACATTCAAGGTTGCGCCCGCATTCGAGGTGCCTGTCACCACCAACCCGGCCGAATTCTCGACAAAGTTCACCTTGTCGTCACCCGTCACAGCATCAAAATTGATCGGGTTTGGCACAGTATCCACCACCAGAACATCGTTCCAGGTTGTGCTGTTGCCCGCCGCATCGGTGGCTTTCACCACCACCGGGATTTCATATTCGCCCGGATCAACCTCCGTCGTTGGGAAGGTCACAGTCCAGTTGCCGCTGCTGTCCACTGTAGTGGTTTGCGTATGACCATTAACCAAAACGTCGATCTTTGCACCCGGCTCGCTGGTTCCGCCGATCACCACGCCATTGACATAATCCGCGCCGTTTTCAACGTGCTTTACCGATTTGGTGCCTTCAGTCACTGTCACTGCAGGCGGAGTCGTATCCGGCGTACCACCACCACCACCGCCGCCGCCGCCACCACCAATAATTGCAATCGCGCCAGCCCCCGCAGCAATCGCGCCGAAACCGCCCAAGCCCAGCAGCCCTGGCACAAACGGTGCCATCCCGGCAGGCTCATTCGAGACCAGCGCCACATCCGAGATGCTATCCGCTTGGGTAAAGCGCATATCGTCCAGCGGGCTCCACTTGTCCCAGCCACCGACCGGGCCGTAGTCTGCTGCCAGCACGCCATCTTGACCTTCGCGGATGATCACCTCGGTGATCTCGCCATCCGAGGACAGATAGAGATGGTTCACATCCCCCGCGTTTTCGTTGAAATAGTTGCTCAGCACGATGCTACGGCCATCCGACAGCTTGACCAGCAAATCGCCGCCTTGCTGCTCATAGCCCACCACGCTTGCGCGGGAGAGATTCAGCGAAACGCTGTCCCCCGAGCCGACCTGAATGAAATTTCCCTGACTGTCGCCTGCAACGCTGCCATGCTGCGCTCCGCCCGCAACATTGCGGACCGCGAAATCAATCGCTTTTACCATCGTACTACTCCGCCTCAAAAACCCAGACTTTAGCGCCCGGAATGTTATACGCTCCACTTTCGGGAGCTGATTGCTCGAAGGATTATCGAGGTTACGATACGATTTCCAGTGGTTAGGCCAAGCCTGCTTTGAATTTGTTAGATTTCCCCCTCAATTCAGCCACATTTGCGGCTTTCCCGCTACAGATCGGTTTCTTTCATGCAGCCATCGCGCGGAAGTCATTGTGCGGCGATCTGCCATTGGTTGCATTTACGAAACAATCGACCGAGCCTCACATGAAGTTTTCCTGCTATCCCCCTTTACCTGACAGCCTTTTCGGTCTTTTGATCTGATATGGCAGGCCAAACCGAAACCCTTACCAACAAGATCCTGTCGTGGATCGACACGGGCCGCCTCAACCCCGGCGACGTGATTGATGAGGCCGAGCTTGTCACCGAATTTGCCGTCTCCCGCACCCCCGTCCGCGAAGCCATCCTGCAACTCGAAGCCATGGGCCTGGTGCGCCGCCTGCCGCGCAAGGGGGCGACGGTGTTTCGCCCCAGCCTTGAGGAATTTTTGGCTATCCTAGAAGTCCACGCCAAACTCGAAGGCCAAGCCGCAGGCCTCGCCGCGCGCCGTCTATCGGTGTCTTGGGCCGCAGCGCTGGAAGCCGCTGTACGAGCCTGTGAGACGTTCTCCGCCGAACAAGGCGACGCCAACCCCGATGCCTATTACCAGCTGAACCTGCGTTTTCATGAATGTGTGGCGCTGGCCGCAGGCAACGGCTTCCTGACCGAGATGATCAAAACCAACGCCCGCAAATTGCTGGCCTATTACCGCGCCCGCTACCGCTATGCAGGTGCCATTGCCACCTCTGCCGCCGAACACCGCGCCATTGCCGCCCTGATCTTCGCGCGCGACGCCGCCGGGGCCGAGGCGCTGATGCACCGCCACGTCCAATTCGATCAGATCACCGCCATGGACCTGCTCGCGGCCCTGTCCTGACCCCCGCGCATCATGGGTAGGTGCGTGATTTCACGCACCTAGCAAATCACGCCCCCAACCGCTGCAACAACCGCACATAAGCCGCTTGGCCCAACCGAAACGCATCCAGCCGGAACTCATTCGGCGCATGCAAATTCTCATCATCATGCGAAACGCCAAACATCGCCGCATGAACCCCCAACACATCTAACAGCGTGGTCATCACCGGATTAGACCCGCCCAACCGCGTCCGAACAGGGGGGGTTGTCCTAAACCTCCTCCAACACCTGCGCGGCGATGGCGGTTGCATGATGCCCGGATGGCACCAAAAACGGTCCCGCCCCGACTTGCCCGGTTTCGGTTCAGCCGCCACTCCGGCAGGACAATGCGCCTGCACATGTGCAGCCAGTGCCGTCAAAATCTTTGCCGGATCTTGCGCCATCACCAGCCATCGATTCCTCCGCCAGAATAGGCCCGAACATGCCGCCCTTGTCATTCTATGCCCCACGGCCCCCAAACTGGACGATCCCGCACCACCGGCTCAAACGGTGGCTGCCCCAAAGAGCGAACGGCTCGGCCGGCTGCACATCGAAATGTCCATAAATCAGGATCGTTGGTTTATCGGCCCCGGCATGCAGCCAATGCCCGCACACCACCGGATGCCCCTCCGTTGGCAACACCTCTGCCCTCTCAACGCACGGGCTTCCATCGCGCCGCGACCCACGCTGCCGCCCGCACCACATCCGGGATATTCTCGGGCTTGGTTGACCCCGAGGGTATCCGCACAAACGCCAGTAATTCCTACTCAAATCACGCTTGTTCCGCATCCAGATACTGCTGACAAGCCATCGCTATCTCCCGCCATTGCCCCCCGAGGCCAGACCGTCTCGAACCGCCAAGCAAACGCCCGCCCTGTCAGGGTTTTCCTTTGACGTTGACAGAATCCGCACCCGCCGATACCGATTATGGAAACGTTTTCAGTAGCAGGATCTCGCCATGAAAACCGCCCGTCTCAACCGCCTGTTCGCGACCTCTGGCAACTGCTTTGATGTCGCCATCGACCACGGCATGTTCAACGAGGCCTCTTTCTTGGGCGGCATCGAAAACATGACGAAATCCATCCAGACCGTCGCCGCCGCCGCCCCCGACGCCATCCAACTGCCTCCCGGCACCGCGAAAATCCTGCAAGCCATCCCCGGCAGAAACCGCCCTGCGCTGGTTTTGCGCACCGATATTGCCAATGTCTACGGCACCCCGCTGCCGCGCACCCTCTATTCCGAAGTTATCGACCGCCCAGTCGAACAGGGCCTCGTCCTCGACGCCGCCTGTATCGTCGTCAACCTCCTCCTCCTCCCCAACCAGCCCGAACTCTACCGAGACTGCGTGCGCAACGTGAACGCCCTGAAGCGCGAGTGTGAAATCTACGGCATGCCGCTGATGGTCGAACCGCTGGTGATGCAAGACAATGCCAAGGGCGGTTATATGGTGGACGGCGACATCGCCAAAATCCTGCCCCTCGTCCGCCAAGCCGCTGAACTTGGCGCTGATATCATCAAAGCGGATCCCTGCACCAATGTGTCCGCGTACCATCGTGTGATCGAAATCGCCCAAGGCGTCCCGGTTTTGGTACGGGGCGGCGGTCGCGTCTCGGATGCCGAAATCCTCGCCCGCACGCATGAGCTGATGCAGCAAGGCGCGCGTGGGATCGTTTACGGTCGCAATGTCGTCCAGCACGCCAACCCTGGCGGCATGACCCGCGCGCTGATGGCGATTGTGCACGACAACGCCACAGCGGAAACCGCCGCCAAGCATCTGGCTTAAGCTATGCAGGAAATACGCTTCGGTATCATCGGTTGTGGTTTGATGGGCCGCGAATTTGCTTCCGCCGCCGCGCGCTGGCTGCACCTTGCCAATCCCAAAGCCAAGCCGCGCATCGTCGCGGTCTGCGACACCAATCCCACATTGATGGATTGGTTCGCGACCCACCTTGGCCAAATCCAAACCACAACTGACTACAAGGCGTTGCTCGCCAACCCCGAGGTTGACGCCGTCTACTGCGCAATCCCCCATGTTCTGCATGCGCAGATGTATCCCGACATCCTGGACGCCGGAAAACACCTGTTTGGGGAAAAACCCTTCGGCATGGATCTCGCCCAAAACCGCAGCATCATGGCCGCCATCACCGCCCATCCCGAACTCACCGTGCGCTGCTCGTCAGAGATGCCGTTCTATCCCGGCGCGCAAAAGGTGATTGATTTTGTGAACTCGGGTGCTGTCGGTGAAATTCTCGAAGTCGAAGCCAGCTTCCTGCATTCCTCAGATATCAACCCCGACAAGGTGATCAACTGGAAGCGAATGCAGGCGGTCAACGGCGAATATGGCTGCATGGGCGATCTGGGGATGCACGTCCTGCACGTTCCGCTTCGGCTTGGCTGGCGTCCCGATACCGTGCAGGCCAGCCTTGTAAAGCGCGTCACCCAACGTCCCGACGGCAAAGGCAACCTCGTGCCGTGTGAGACATGGGACAACGCCACCGTCACCGCCCGCGTCCCGACCACCTACGGCAATTTCCCCATGGTGCTCAAGACTTGGCGTATCGCACCGGGCGAAGCCAACACCTGGTCGCTCCGCGTGCTCGGCATGAAGGGCAGCGCCTTCTTCACCACCAAATCCCCCCGGCAATGGCAGTTCATGCACTACAAAAACGGCGGCAGCCAAACGTGGCAAACCGAAGACCTCGGCTACACACCGCTATTCCCCGGCATCACCGGCGGCATCTTTGAATTCGGTTTCACCGATGCTATCCAACAAATGTGGGCCGCCTATCTTGACGAACTCGCGGGCGGTGATGCTGCAGGCTTCCCCTGCGCCCACCCGTCAGAGGCCGCAGCCCACCATGCCATCCTCACCGCCGCGCTGACGGCGGGAAAGGAAAACCGCACCGTCGCCGTGGACTACGCATGACAAGCAGTTCCCCAAAAAATGGCATCGCCTGCGCCGGAAACTGGATCGTCGATATCGTCCACAGTATCGATGCTTGGCCGCAGAAAAGTGACCTTGTCCGCATCCAGCATGAGGCCATCGGAGTCGGTGGCGGCGCCGCCAACGTCATCCTTGACCTCGCCGCCTTCCAAACCAACTTGCCACTCTACGCTGTGGGTCTGATCGGCACCGACACCCACGCCGAAATTTGCCTTGCCGCCTGCGCTGCCGCCAAAGTTGATACGCGCTGGCTGAAGCAAACCGCCAGCCACCCGACAGCCCACACCCATGTGATGAACGTCTCCGGCGACAGCCGCACCTTTTTCTACCACCCCGGCGCGAACGACGCGCTGAGCGAACACGACATTTCCATTGAGTCCATCGCCACCCAAAACACCAAAATCTTCTACCTCGGCTACCCGAACCTGCTCGCCACCCTCGACGCGGTGGAACCCAGCGGTGAAACCCCTGCCGCCCGCCTGCTTGCCCGCGCCCAAGCCGTTGGCATGATCACCTGCGTTGATCTGGTCTCGTCCGCCACCCCCCACTTTGCCGACACCGTCAAAGCCACCCTGCCACACGCAGATTACCTGTTCCTGAATGAGATCGAAGCCGCCCGCGCCACCAACCGTGCCGACATTGCCCCCGACGACCGCGCTCGCCTGCTGGAAGCCGCCACCGTCCTGCAAGTGCAAGGCGCAAAAACTGTGATCCTGCACACCGGCTCTCTCGCGCTCTGGCTCGACCAAACCCCGCTTTGGTCGCTGCCCGAGCCGACAAACCCCGCCGAAATTCTCAGCCCCGTCGGAGCCGGAGACGCCTTTTGCGCAGGCGTGATCTACGCCATCCATCAAGGCTGGCTGCCCAAACGCGCGCTCCGCCTCGGCCACCGCGCCGCTGCCGCCGCCTTAAAAAGCGTCACGGCCAGCGATGGCATCCCGCCGCTGGCTGCGCTTATCTAGAACGGATCGCCTTCAATCAGAATCAGATTGAAGGCGATCCGCTCTGATTCCCACCGATGACTTTCAACTTGGCCTGAATACGTCACGGGGCTCCGGGGGGCTGAAACCCCCGGCCGCCAGCACCGCACCCGCTCAGATATAGTGGTTCCACAAGTTCTCCAGCCGTTCCTGACGGCCCGAGCGTGGTTGTGGGTTGATGTTGTTCGCGACCACCGCTTCGGCGATCACCTCCAACGGTTGCGTGAGCATGGCTTTGGCCCCCTCACGTTCCCATCCGGCGTAGCGTGCCCGGCGGGCGGCTTCCAACGTGTCATCCTCCAAGAGATAGGCTGCTGCTTTCAGCGCCCGCGCGCAGGTATCCATGCCGCCGACATGCGCCAAAATCAGATCCTCCGGGTCCAGTGATTGACGCCGCACTTTGGCGTCGAAATTGGTGCCACCCGTGGTATAGCCGCCCGCCCGCAGGATCTCATAGAACGCCACCGCCTTTTCGGCGTGGTTGTTCGGGAACTGATCGGTGTCCCAGCCGGATTGATAGTCATTCCGGTTCATGTCGATCGAACCGAAAATCCCCAAAGCCGCGGCCGTGGCGATCTCATGCTCAAACGAGTGGCCTGCCAAGATCGCATGGCCCTGCTCGATATTGACTTGGACCTCTTTCTCCAGCCCGAAATCCTTCAGGAAGCCGTACACCGTCGCCACATCGTAGTCATACTGGTGCTTCGAAGGCTCTTGGGGCTTCGGCTCGATCAAGATCGCACCCTTGTAGCCGATCTTGTATTTGTACTCGACAACCGATTGCAGGAAGCGGCCAGCATGGGCGCGCTCTTGGGCAAGATCGGTGTTCAGCAGCGTCTCATAACCCTCACGCCCGCCCCACAGCACATAGTTCGCGCCGCCCAACTTATGCGTGGCATCGAGACAGGATTTTACCGTGGCTGCCGCATAGGCGTAAACCTCCGGGTCAGGGTTGGTGGCAGCCCCCGACATCCAGCGCTTGTGGCTGAACATGTTCGCGGTGCCCCACAGCAGCTTGGCCTTATGACCCGCCTGCTTTTCGCCAAGGTAATCAACGATTTCCTCAAGGTTGCGCAAGGATTCCGCGAAAGTCGCGCCCTCGGGCCGCGCATCGGCATCGTGGAAGGCATAGAACGGCGTGCCCAGAATATCGAACATCTCAAACGCCACATCGGCCTTCAGCTTGGCCAGCGCCATCGTGTCGCCAAACCATGGGCGATCAAAGGTCTGGCCCCCAAACGGGTCGCCCCCCGGCCACGCAAAGCTGTGCCAATAGGCGACTGCAAAGCGCAGATGGTCTTCCATCCGCTTGCCCAGCAGCACCTCTTCGGGGTCGTAATGCCGGAACGCAAACTCGTTGGTCGAGCCTTCGCCCTCATATTTGATGGCGGGGATGTTCTTGAAAAAATCGGTCATGCGAGGCTCCTGATAGCAGTTTGTGCAGCACGATACCGGGCATAGCCCGCATCGAAGGCGTCTTTCAGTGTCGGGTCGGGCAGGATTTCCCGCGCGATTTCGGGCAGGGTGGCCACTTCCGCCCCCGCACCTGTGGCGGCCATCAGGCCAAGGCGGGCGGCACCAAAGGCACCACCGAAATCGCCAGCCACGGGTAGGCTGACCGGGCAATCCAGCGCCGTCGCGATCGCGCGCAACCAGTAGTCAGAGCGGGATCCGCCCCCCACCGCCAGCAAATGCTCCAGCTTCGTGCCCGTTGCCGCCAAAGCGTCGCGGCTGTCGCGGAAGGCGAATGTTACGCCTTCCAGCACCGCGCGCGTGCCCGCCTGACGGTCGGTCGCATGCTCCAGCCCGGTGAACGCACCCCGGATCGAGGCGCTATTCAACGGCGTGCGCTCACCGCCCAGATAGGGCAGGAACACGGTTTTCCCCGGTGCTTGCAGTGGCCCGACTTCGCTCGTCAAACTCGCAGCATCCGCGCCCACCAGCTTGGAATACCAGTTCAACGCATCTGACGCGGCCAGGATCACCCCCATCTGGTGCCAAGTATTCGGCAACGCATGGCAGAACGTATGCACCGCTGTGGCAGGGTCGGGCTGGTAGCCATCATTGGCTGCAAACAGCACGCCCGAGGTGCCCAAGGACACAAACGCTTCGCCAGCGCGGACCACACCGACCCCGACGCCCGAGGCCGCGTTATCGCCGCCGCCGCCCGCCACCACAACACTTGCCGTCATACCAAAGCGGCTGGCCAGATCGCCACGCAGCTTGCCCGAAACCTCGGACCCTTCCACCAATCGCGGCATCTGTGCGCGGGAAAGCCCGGTATCCGCCAGCAAGACATCCGACCACGCGCGCTTGCCAGTATCCAGCCAAGCCGTCCCAGCAGCGTCCGACATCTCGGACACATGCTCGCCAGTCAGCCACAGTCGCAGATAATCCTTTGGCAGCAGGATTTTGGCGACTTTGTCCCAAAGGGCAGGCTCATGCTTGCGCAACCAGTCCAGTTTCGGCGCAGTGAAACCCGGAAACACGATATTTCCCGACAGGTTGCGGAACTCTGGCTTCGCATCCAAAGCCTCGGCTTCGGCAAAGCTGCGGGTGTCGTTCCACAGAATACACGGCCGCAGAACGGCATCAGACGCATCCAGCAGCGTCGCCCCGTGCATATGGCCGGAAAGCCCGATGCCCTTTACCGCACCCAACCCGTGTGCGGCCAATTTGCCCAACACAATCTCTGCCGCTGCAATCCAAGACGCTGGAGCCTGTTCCGACCACCCCTCGGCAGGTCGCTCGACCGTCAAAGGCGCTGTCGCCTCGGCCAGCACGCGCTGGCTCTCATCCATCAAGATGCCCTTCAGTCCCGATGTGCCCAGATCGAGCCCGATATACATAACTGTCCTCCCAGAACCGATCACATACAGCACTATTAGCGCTAACATGTCAGCTAGGAAAACGTCTACGCTATGCCGTTTCATCCTTCAACAGCAGGATTAAGGCCAAAGCGGTTAGAATGACACCGCCCAGCACATTTATCGGCGGGGCAGGACGGCCCAAGGCCACTTCCCACAGGATAACCCAGGACGGCACCAGATAGGTATAGGCCATCACCTTGGCGGACGGCAGCCGCAGCGTGGCGAATTGCAGCAGCACAAAGGTCATTGCCGAGGCCGCGACCGAGACATAAATCAAGCAAATCCAGACTATTGCGGGCAGGGTGGCCCAATCCGTCGCCAGCACATCGCGCCAGCCCCACAGGCATAGAATCACAAAACCTGCCAGCATCATGCCAAAGGTGAACACCAGCGCAGGCTCGCCTCGGTTCAGCTTACGCACCATCGGCGCATAAAGCGCGTGCGCAATGCAGCCGAAGAAATAGATGAACTCGCCGCGCCCCACCTCAAATCGCGCCAGCGCCGCCAGATCGCCGCGAAAGATCACCCACAACGCGCCCGCAGCGCCAATCAGCAGCGCCAGGCCCATCCGTGCGGTGGTGATCTGCCCCAGCAGCAGCCAGCCAAACCCCGCCGCCATCAACGGCGTCAACGTGAACACAGCCGCCGTCGGCACGGCTTCTGCTGTCTGTAATCCCCAGAACATCAGCACGAAATAACAGGCCAGCAACCCACCTAAGATCACGTAGCGCCACGGTGCCACCCAAGTCTTGCGCGGCACCCCCACGGTCAAAAAAGCCGCCAGCCCCACCAGCCCGCCCGCCAAAGCAAACCGAGCCACCGTCAGTGCAGAAGGCGAGACATAACGCGCCGCCATGGCTCCCAAACTAAAGCTGCCCGCCACCAGCGTCGAAAACGCCAACATCGCAACGTGGCCGCGCTCAGCTGGGCTAAGCCCAGCCCAAATTCTCAAGCCTGACACCAGCTTGAGGCCGCATGGCGCAGACAACTCAGGAAGCTTTGCACCTTCAACGTGCGGTGCAAATCCACATGCGTCACGATCCACAAAGGTGAATCCCATTCCGGGATCGGGGCCATCACCTCAACCAGATCGGGGTCCAGCCGCGCCTCATGTGCGCGCAAGAACCCCAGACCCATCCCCGCCTTCACGGCGACTTCCGCTGCTGCGGGTTCGTTGACGCGAAAGGTCAGCCGATCTTGCGACACCCGTTCGCGCAGCCAGCGATAGAACGGCGCACGGTTGTCAGGATTGTCGATGCCGATGAAGCGATGCCGCAGCATCTCGGCCTCGCCATTCGGCATCCCGTGCCGTTCGACATAGGCTTTCGAACCGTAAAGCCCCATCTGCATCTTCACCAAAGGCAGCGCGACGTTGTCGGGCTCCTGCGGCGTCGCCCCCGCCCGGATCGCCACATGTGCCTCGCCGTAATCCAACCGATACAGCCGCATATCGGTCAGAAACCGGATCACCACCGCCGGATGCGCCTCTTGGAACGCCGCGAAAACTGGGGCCAGCAGATGCGCAATGCCGGTGATCGAGGTCACCACCAACTCGCCAGCCACAGTCTCGCCTTGACCCTTGATCCGGCTGGCCAACTGGCCAAACTGATCCTCGGTGGTCTGCGCCACCGACAACAGATCACGCCCGGATTCCGTCGGCGTGTATCCCCGCGCATGGCGCTGAAACAGCTTTGCCCCCAGTCGCTTTTCCAGTGAGTCGATATGGCGGATCACCGTGGCATGATGCACTCCCATCACCTCGGCCGCGCCCGAAACCGTGCCCATCCGCGCCACCTGAAACGCCGTCCTGATCTCGTCCCAGTTATCCATCGAGCAGATCCCCTGTGCATTTGCGCACATAAATCAGCAAAGGCCGCCAATAAAGCAAGGGGTTTGTCGGCTTTCACATAAGGCTTGCCCGAAGCTCTGCTTAGGCGGATGCTAAGGTCGGGTGTTCAAAAGCCGCCAGAGGCCGCCCTGGAGCTTTGTAAATCCGGGCAGACCCAAAAACGTCCGAAAAGTCGCCGATCCCCCAACCCTGCTTGACTCCCACCACTCAACCGCGTATCGCCCGACCCAATTCCCCGGAGGCAACCGCTTCCGGTCCCTTAGGCCATAGCCTGGGATCGCCACCTGTCAGCGCGTTGCGCCCACAGGTGTTGTTTCGCATTGGCCTTGGGAAACCCGCCGTAGCACCCCATCTAAGGGGTTTTGATCTAGGAGAGCGCGATGTTTGAAAGCCTGTCAGAACGCCTTGGTGGCGTGTTCGACCGCTTGACCAAGGCCGGTGCGCTCTCGGAAAGTGACGTTGACACTGCCCTGCGCGAAGTCCGCACCGCCTTGCTGGACGCCGACGTTTCGCTGGAAGTCGCGCGCAACTTCGTCAAAGCGGTGAAGGTCCGCGCCATTGGCCAAGCCGTCACCAAGTCGATCACCCCCGGCCAACAAGTCGTCAAGATCGTCCACGATGAACTCGTGCGCGTGTTGGCGGGCGATGATGAACCCGAAGCGCTGAAAATCGACAACCCGCCCTCCGCTATTCTGATGGTCGGTCTGCAAGGCTCGGGCAAAACCACCACCACCGCCAAGCTGGCGAAACGCCTGAAAGACCGCAACGGCAAGCGCGTGCTGCTGGCGTCTTTGGACACCAACCGCCCGGCCGCTATGGAGCAGTTGGCGATCCTCGCGGCGCAAGTCGGTGTGGACAGCCTGCCGATCGTCAAAGGCGAAACCGCTGTTCAGATCGCCAAGCGCGCCAAGACCCAAGCCGCGATGGGCGGCTATGATGTGGTGTTCTTCGACACCGCAGGCCGTCTGCACATCGACGAAGTGCTGATGGACGAAATCCAGTCCGTCCGCGACATCGCCCAGCCGCGCGAAACCCTGCTGGTGGTTGATGGTCTGACGGGTCAAGACGCCGTGAACGTGGCGTCCGAATTCAACGCCAAAGTCGGCATTTCCGGCGTCGTGCTCACCCGGATGGATGGCGACGGTCGCGGTGGTGCCGCCTTGTCGATGCGCGCCGTCACCGGCAAGCCGATCCGCTTCGTCGGTCTTGGCGAAAAGATGGACGCGCTGGAAACCTTCGAGGCTGAACGCGTCGCAGGCCGCATCCTTGGCATGGGCGACATTGTGGCCTTGGTCGAAAAGGCCCGTGAGACGTTTGAGGCCGAACAAGCCGAACGTATGGCACGCCGCTTCGCTAAGGGTCTGTTCAACATGAACGACCTGAAAAGCCAGTTGGAACAGATGCAGAAGATGGGCGGTATGCAGGGCCTGATGGGCATGATGCCCGGCATGGGCGGCATGGCAAAGAAAGCTGAAGCCGCTGGTTTCAATGACAAAATGCTAACCCACCAAATCGCCTTGGTCAATTCGATGACCAAGAAAGAACGCGCCAACCCTGATTTGCTTGCCGCTTCGCGCAAAAAGCGCATCGCCGCAGGCGCTGGGCTTGAGGTTTCCGAAGTGAACAAGCTTCTGAAACAGCACAAGCAAATGGCTGATATGATGAAGAAAATGGGCAAAGGCGGTGCTATGAAAAACGCCATCAAGCAGATGATTGGCGCCAAAGGTGGGATGCCGGATATGGCGAATATATCGCCCGAAGCCATGGCCGAAGCCGCCAAAGGCATGAAACAAGGCCTCGGCATGGGCGCGGGTATGGGTGGCGGCTTTCCCGGCATGCCACGCGGCCTGTCGCTGCCCTCCAGCCTGTCGGGGTTAATGAAGAAGAAATGAGCCTGTCTGCACCGCATCCTGAACTGATCGGCCTGCCCGCCATCGAGACGGAGCGTTTGGTGCTGCGCGGGCCTCAGGCATCGGACTGGCCAGCGTTTCGGGATTTCACGATGTCGAACCGGGCAATCTTTGTGGGCGGCCCGAAAAATGAAGCCGAAGCTGCACAGAAATTTGCGGGTTTCTTCGGCCATTGGGTCATGCGGGGCTTTGGTCGGCTGATCGCCGTGGATCGCTCTACAGGCGACCCGATTGGTCATTTTGGCCCGATGCAATGGATTGACGGTGCCGAGTTGGAGCTGACGTGGTCGCTGTGGACGGCAGAGGCTGAGGGCAAAGGTTTTGCGACCGAAGCCGCGAAGGCGATGCAGGGCTGGATGTTTGCCGCTTTGGGCGTCAGGTCCGCGCGAGCCGAGGTGCATCAGAACAATACCGCGTCGCGCCGGATCGCGCTGGCGCTGGGTGGCACGTTGCGCGACGGTGAAAAGCCGACCTGGTTTGATGCTGGTTCAGTCTATGGCTTTACAGCAGGTGCCGCATGATCACCCGACCGCAGCATATCGCCCACACCACGGCCCCGGTGATCGAAACCGAACGCCTGCGCCTGCGGATGCCACGCTACGAAGACTTTGCGCATCGCCAAGCCTTTTACGCGTCGGACCGCGCGGTGTGGGAGGGGGGCCCCTTCACCGCCGAGCAAGCGTGGAAAATCTTCGCCTCGGAAGTCGCGCAATGGCCGCTGATGGGCTTCGGCCCGTTCTCAATGGACGACCGTTCGACCGGGGAATATCTCGGCGAAGTCGGCATCTATCAGCCGCTCTGCTACCCCGAGCCTGAACTGGGCTGGTATGTGGTCGATAGCGCCGAAGGCCGTGGCCTAGCCGCCGAAGGCGCGCGCGCTGTGATGGCTTGGGCGCATAAAACCTTCGGCTGGGATCATATCGACAACTACATCGACCCCGGCAACGCCCGCTCCATCGCCCTTGGCCTGCGCCTCGGTGGTGTGCAGGTCGATGCCCCCGGTGTGGACCCCACCGATGTGGTGATCCGTCACGATCTGCGGGGGCTGGCATGATCGAACTGATCGGCATCCCGGTGATCGAGACCGAACGCCTGCGCTTGCGCGGCCCGAAAACCGCTGATTTTGAGGCGATGGCAGATTTCTTAGCCTCGCCCCGCAGTGCCCATGTCGGCGGCCCCGTCAGCCGCGCGCAGGCATGGCGCAGCTTTGGCCATCTGACTGGCCATTGGCTGCACCGCGGCTATTCGATGTTCATCCTAGCCGACAAAACCACCGACACGGCCCTCGGCATGGCAGGCCCATGGTTCCCCGAAGGTTGGCCCGAGCCGGAACTCGGCTGGTCGACCTGGGCCGCTGAGGCCGAAGGCCGCGGTCTCGCCCATGAAGCCGCCCTCGCCACCCGCCGCTTTGTCTATACCACCCTCGGCTGGAACACCGCCATCAGCCTGATCGCTGAAGAAAACCACCGCAGCCAGGCTCTGGCCCAACGCTTGGGCTGCACCCGCGACGGTAGCTTTATTCACGAAACCTTCGGTGCCAGCCAAATCTGGCGTCACCCAGCCCCGGAGCAGCTACAATGACCGACGCCATCTTCCGCGCCGCCGAGGTGCTGAAAGACCACCGCGAATCGATCGACCGCCTCGATGCGATCCTGGTCTACACCCTTGCCGAACGCTTCAAGCGCACCCAAGCCGTGGGCCGCCTGAAGGCCGAGCATGATCTTCCCCCGTCCGATCCCAGTCGCGAAGCGCGCCAGATCGAGCGGCTGGAGTGGCTTTCGAAAGAAGCCGACCTCGACCCCGAATTTGCCAAGAAATTCCTGACCTTCATCATCTCGGAAGTCATCAGGCATCACGAACAACTGCAGAAATAACCGCAGAATCGCGGTTCCAACCAAACCCAAGGAGACTACACTATGTCCATGAAAATTCGCCTCGCCCGTGGTGGTTCGAAAAAGCGTCCGCACTACTCGATCGTTGCCACCGACAGCCGCAACCCGCGCGATGGTCGCTTCTTGGAAAAGCTGGGCACCTACAACCCGCTCTTGGCCAAAGACAGCGAAGAGCGCGTGAAAATGAACATGGAGCGCGTGCAATACTGGCTCGGCCAAGGCGCACAGCCGACCGACCGTATCGCGCGTATGCTGGAAGCCGCTGGCGTGCTGACCAAAAAGGTCCGCTCTAACCCGAAATCGGCCGTCCCCGGCAAGCGCATGGCTGAACTGGCGAAAAAGAAAGCCGCTCGTGCAGAAGCACCGGCTGCTGCTGAGTAATCCAAACGGCGGCTCCCTTCGGGGGGCCGCTTTTTCATAGGAGAGCCAAATGCCCAACCCAGACCACATCTGCGTCGGCGCCATCGCAGGCTCTTTCGGCGTGCAGGGCGAAGTGCGGCTGAAAAGCTTCTGCACCGATCCTGAATCCATCGCCAGCTACGGCCCACTGTTCACCGAAGACGGTCAAACAACCTATAAAATCAAACTCACCAAGCCTGTCGCAGGCGGTCTTGGTGCGCGCATCGCAGGCGTGGAAACCAAAGAACAGGCCGATGCGCTGAAAGGCGTAAGCCTCTACGTCGAAAAGAAAAAACTTCCGCACCTGCCCGATGATGAATTCTACCATGCCGATCTGATCGGCCTCGCTGCGTTTGATACCGGCGGCAAAGAACTTGGCCGTGTGCAAGCCGTTCACAACCACGGCGCGGGCGATCTGATCGAAATCGCAGGCCCCGGCCTGAAATCCGGCCTGCTGCTGCCCTTTACACTAAAAGCGGTGCCCACCGTCGATCTGACCGCTGGCCGCATCATCGTCGATCCGCCCGAGGGTCTTGAATAACCAAAGCGTCCGCGCCACTCTGCGCGCAGGCGAGATGGAGGTGTGATGCACAACCGTATGCGATGGCTGATGGGCGCAACCGCGCTGCTCTATATCGGGCCGCTGCTGGCAGGGCTTGGCGGTTATGGTTGGCCCTTGGTGCCAGTGTTCCTCGTGCTGTTCCTGCTGTGGCAATTCATCATCCGCCCGCAAAACTGGCCGCGCCAGTTCCACGACTGGACACAGTATCAGGCCTGGGCCACCCTGTTCAGCAATGCCGCCATCCAACTGCTGTTCGTCACCTTGCTGTTCGGCACCGGGCGCGGCATCGGCGGTGCCTTGGGCTTCATCCCACCTTATTCCCAGATGCTGCCCGTGGCGATTTCCTTCCTGTCGATCCCCTTGGCCCGGATGATCTGGGACCCGTGGAAGGTCAATGAAATCAACGGCATTCTCGATCACGCCATTGATCAGATCGCCCATCCCGGCAACCCGGTGCAGCGCAATGAGCTGAACACAGCCCGCCGCATGATTGCCCCCTTGGCCGATCTGCCCGATGACACCCCGCCCCCCATAGTGGCGCAACATCTGCTGGCTCTCTCTGCCCATGCCGAGCCCGCCCATATCCGCACCGCCTTGTTTGAACGCGCCCGAGCGGGTGCGTCGCGCGCCGAAATCATCGCCCTGATCCTGCACAGCACCGATCCGGCCATGATCGCGCAGGTGCCCGGCGACGGTCCAACTTTGGCGCTGGCCCTGCTGCCCGAAGACCCCGATCTGATCAGCCTGTTCGCCACCCGCCTCGCCGACGCCATGCCGCAAGACCCGGATATCTGGGGCAAATCCCCCAGTACCGACCTGCTGGCAGAATGGCTGGCAAAACACCTCAACTCCGTCGCCGAAACCCCCTTGCGTGATCTGATCGCCGCGACGAACGCCGCCCAGCCCGAGGATGGTTTGGCCTAGCGCAGCCCCGTGCCGCAGGGTAAAAGCCATTATGACCGACACACCCGAAGCCCCGCCCAGCGACATCCCGCCCAATAAATCGCATGGCCGCATCTCGATCCGCGCCAGCCTCAAGCCGCGCGATCTGATGGAGGAACCGCTGCACGTCAAAGACGCGTGGCGCGCCAAAATCATCACCCTGATGCCTGATGCCTTCCCCGGTATCCTGGGAATTTCACTGACCGGTAAGGCGCTCGATCTCGGCCTTTGGGCGCTGGATGTGATCAACCTGCGCAGCTTCGGGCAGGGCAAGCACCTGAACGTCGATGACACCCCTGCAGGCGGTGGTGCGGGCATGGTGCTGCGCGCCGATGTGCTGGACGCGGCCCTGACGGATGCCGCCCTTCACACCCCGCGCGACCGCAATCGCTGGCCGGTGATCTACCTTAGCCCACGCGGCAGGCCTTTCAACCAAGCCATGGCCCGCTGCTTCGCCGCCTGTGACGGCGTGACGCTGCTGTGCGGACGGTTCGAAGGCGTCGATCAACGCCTGCTCGACCATCACGACATCGAAGAAGTCAGCCTTGGCGATTTCGTGCTGACCGGGGGCGAAATCGCAGCAACCGCCCTGATCGACGCCACCGTACGTCTGCTGCCGAAAGTGCTGGGAAATCAAGAGTCTACGGTAGAAGAGTCCTTTTCCGACGGTCTGCTAGAGCATCCCCAATACACCCGCCCCGCGATCTGGAACGATCTTGCGATCCCCGAAGTCCTGCAGTCCGGCAACCATGCTGCCATCGCCAAATGGCGCCAAGCGCAGGCCGAAGACATCACCAAGACCCGCCGACCTGATCTGTGGCAAGCCTATCTGCGGCGGAAGGCTTGACCCATAGGTTGCATGCTCCGCGGGGAGTATTTCAGAAAGAGCAAATCTGCAGGGCATCCTCTGCGCTCAAATATCCCCGTCGGAGGCTGCGCGGTATCCGCACTCCAACCGTTAACAAATCCTTAATGACACCATACTAACCCATTGATTTTACATATACGATACCCTTGTCCACGCGTGGACACCCAAGGCCCCTTGACCCATCCCCCCACAAACCCTATACGCCCGTAGTCCGGGGTCAAAAGCCCATCGGGCCCGATTCCTTTTGGCCGCAACTCTTGCCTTCTTCTGCAAGTCTGGCCCGAAATTCGGACTATAAAACGCTAGCCGCATCTCTGGCGGGGTCACAAATTCTGTGGCGACCCGATCGAAGACCAGAAGCTCTACAGCTGCATCACGTCGGGGAAAACCCTGCAAACAAAGGAACTGCGATGAACTTGATCGCCATCATTGAAGCCGAGCAGATCGCTGCGCTCGGCAAGAAAATCCCGGATTTCAAAGCCGG
>JBKJTI010000093.1:0-39143 GCA_046590425.1 Cypionkella sp.
CGATTTGATGGTGCGATCCTTTCTCAGGAATGGAAGGAAGGAACATCCGACAAGTTCGTCACGGGAGCGCCACGACCACGCACGCCGTCAGAGCTGCTATACAGCGCTCCATTGCCCGGTAGGGCATTGCAACGCAATGTCCCGAGAGGGGCAAGCTTCGCTCGCGCAGCTGAGCCAGGAGCTGGGTATCAACCCCAAGACGGTTGCGAAATGGCGGAAGCTGACGACGGTCGAGGATAGGAAGACCGGGCCAACGGTACCCCGATCAACTGTTCTAAGTGAGGCTGAGGAAGCAGCGGTCGTCGCGTTCCGGCGCCACACGCTGCTGCCGCTTGACGGCTGTCTCTATGCGCTTCAATCGTCGATTCCGCAATTGACCCGCTCGGCGCTGCATCGGTGCCTAAAGCGACATGGCATCTCGCGGTTGCGTGATGTCGAGGGCGACAAGCCTAAGCGGCAGAAATTCAAGCGCTACCCCATCCGTTGCCCGGCAGGTGATGCTTCGCATCACCGAAAGGGGGCTTCTTCCACATCGACATTGCCGAGGTGCAAACCGCTGAGGGGAAGCTATATCTTTTCGTCGGCATCCGTTGCCCGGCAGGGCGTTGAAAATGCCCGAGAGGGGACCGAGCGGCCAAGTTCGCCGTCGCCCAACTCCATGAAACGGCTGATAGAATGACTGCTTGGGAGTTTCTGCAACACTTGCTCGAAGCCGTGCCCTACCGGGTCCACACCATTCTCACGGATCGAGCCATTGGAGCGCCATTGGTCCGAGAGACAATTGCGAGGGGCATTCAATTCGCAGAGCAGCCCCGGAACCGCAACACAATCTATTCCCGGCCGATGCGCTTCGACATGATCTGTGAGGCCAACGGGATCGAGCACCGCCTGACCAAGCCCAACCACCCTTGGACTAACGGTCAAGTCGAGCGAATGAACCGCACGATAAAGGACGCGACCGTGAAACGGTTCCACTACGACAGCCACGTTCAGCTGCGAACACACCTTGCGGACTTCCTCGCTGCCTACAACTTCGCCCGGAGGCTCAAGACGCTGCACGGCCTCGAACCCTACGAATACATCTGCAAAATCTGGACATCAGAGCCAGATCGATTCATCCTAGACCCGATCCACCAGATGCCGGGACTGAACACCTAAATCGGGCCCACGGTTTTGGCGAAGGCTGGCAATGGAATTGCTGATTCTGAAATGCAGCAAGGGGCCGAGCGCGGACGGCCACGGTCGGAGGACAAGGGCCAGGTCGTCAGCTGCCGCCTGCCTGCCGAAGAACTCCATGCCTTCGATGCGCTTTGCACTCAGCTTGGCGCGAAATCCCTCTCGGACTGGATGCGGTCGGCACCAACGTGAACCAGATTGCCCGGCTGCGAACCGGGGCAGGGCACCGATGGTCAAGGCGCAATGGGCTAAGCACTTCCGCGGCGAGGGCACCTCTGGCTTGTATTCGGCCATCAATTTAGCGTCGTGCGTTGCTTGAATCCTTTTCGCGCTTTCCATTGCGGTCCTCCCACCCGTCTGACAGCAGATTTCGATGAAGGGGAAGATGCAACTTCGCCGCGCCAGCCGATGATTGTGGATATGCGCATTCGCGGGATGGCCGAGAACACCCAGCTAAGCCGGAGGACGTTCACTCCTATCCGAAACGCCGGTCGCTCTGCGTGTAGGCCGCGACGCGCACGAGCCCCTTGCGCTTGCAGCCTGCAGCATTGGCGCAAACCTAACTGGCTTCGTCGGCAAGTGCCGCACAGCGCGCGCGAACAAGCGCCATGATCTGGCCTTGGACGGCGTTTGCAGCCTCGGCCTTTACCGCGAAATCCGGCAGCCGCACCGTCTCGACCGCGTTCCTGAGGTTGGTCGTAAGCGCGGCAAGGATCGCCTCGGCGACACCCTGAGCAATGCCGTTCGTGCGTGCCAGAGTCAGAAAATCTCCACCTGTCAGGCGGTCATCTTTTCCGTTGAGTTTAAGCGCCATGCGGTCGCCAGCGAGGCCGGGGAAAACCCGCGTTGTGACCGCGTCATAAAGCGGCGCAAGACGGACCGAGGTGAAGGATTTCGCGTTGGCCTCCGCGATCCTCAGGGCAAGGTTCTTCAGGTGCATTTCTCCATCGGCGATTGCCCATGCAAAGACTGCACGTCTGAATATGATCTCAAGGTCAGCTCTCGGGTTTGTCGACAGGGTCCGCAGCCCGCGTGCCATGCGTTCTATAGTTGCGTCGTATTTCGCCGAGGCGGGGAGATCGAGGACGCAACAGAAATCTTCCAACGCAAGCCTGCGAAGATCTTCCGGGCCGCTGCGAATGTCGAAACGCTCCACGATGAGGGCAGGCAACATGCCACCTGGCATCACAGTCAGCGCGACATCCGGCACGGTGAAGCCTGCCGCGCGGCCAAGTTGCAGGCAAAGCCATTCGACGATTGGCAGCATTTCGAAACCAGCCGTTCCTGCGGGCCTCAGGATATGCGTGAAGGCGAGATCAATCGCCGGCAAGAGCTTGCCGTCCGGCGCAAGGTGCATTGGGGCCTTGATCTGGACGCCCGAAAGACGCGGCGTTTCAGCCCGCGCGTAGATCTTCGCAAGGTCCTGCTCGAAACTTCCCTCAATCCCACCGTGCGACGGGCCTTCGTAGCGACCTTTGAATGGTCCCGCCGCGACAAAGTCGCTCAGCACGGTTGCAAGACGATTCTGCGGTAGGTTCGCTCCGTCGTCGCCTGCTGAGATAATTGTGATGTTCGACAAATAGCGTTGCCCACGCCGCAGTGCTGCGCGGTCATCGCGTTCATGGAGCACCTGGGCAAGCCAGCCTTCGGACAGCAGCGGTTCAATGAAGGCGGGGAGTTTTCCGGGCGTGGTTTGGCGCACAAGCGTCGGGCCTACTCGCCGGGTCGGTTTCCAGCGCCATTCGAAGCCGTCATGGGCCAGGCGCCCGAGCGGTTCAACATGCCAGCCAACCAGCAGATCCAGCGCCGCCTTTTTTCACCGGGGGTTTGGCGGCTCCGGGCTGCGTCAAAAGATAGCGCTGGGCACCTTCGCCCTCGCGATACCAGTTGTTCTCGCGCGCCAAAGCCCAGATAGCATCTGCGACCGCCTTGGGTGTACCAAGTTCTACGACGAGGCGTGCGGCCATTTGCGCCCGCATGTCGCTTGTGATGGCGCTGGCGTGCGCACTGCGCAGCCGAAAATGATTCGAGAAAGCGCTGACGGGGGGAAGACACTGAAATCCGCAGTTCGCCCAGACCATTGCCCACGATTGCCGTTGCCGTGGGAGGATGTTGTGGTGCTTCGTTCTGAATGATCTCGAGGTTGGGCAGCCGGGTGCGCTGATTGCGTCGACCGCTGATGAACAGCCGCCCATCCTGTGACGAGCCAGAAGCGCAGCACTTGCGGATGACAGGTAGGCGTTGGGGTAAAGATAATGTGCGATGCGGATCGCATGATCCAGGATGGCGGCGTCGACATCGGCGGCCTGATCGACATAGACACCCCGCACCAGTTGAAGGATTTCTCCGGCTTGGGCGCGCTGATGCGCGCGCTTGGCGTCGATTGTTTCGCCAACCAAATGGAGTGTCGTGAAATTATCCCGCATTTCAGATGCGTTTAAATTCGATGATCAGGGGCATAATCCAAGGATTATCTCGCATCTCACATGCGCGCTAAACTGACAGAAACCAGTCATATATCGGGGCAGAGGTAATGCTTTGATGTGGCGTGGGCCTGTCAGTGTCGCGCCTTGGGCATTTCGGGTCTTAAGCCTCGGCGCCAGCCATCGCAAATGCCAGACGCAGATCGTCGATCAACTCTTGCCGCGCACGCGACTGTACATTCGGGTCTGGCAGCCGCAAAATATGCGCAGGGTGCCAAGATACCAGCACTGGGCCGTCGTGCAGGCCGATCTGCACTTTGCCCCGCCGCGCCGCCAGCGGGCTTGCATCCCCCGTCAGCGCAAAAGCCGCCGAGGCCCCCAAGGCCAAGGTCAGGCGGGGCTGGATATAGCCAATCTCCAGCCCCAGCCACCAGCGACAATGCTCAATTTCGGCACGGTCGGGTGATTGGTGCAGGCGCTGCTTGCCGCGCGGGGTGAATTTGAAATGCTTCACCGCATTGGTCAGCCAAACCTTGCCCGCATCCACCCCCGCCGCAGCCATTGCCTGATGCAGCGCCTGACCTGCTGGCCCCACGAAGGGCCGACCCGCAAGGTCTTCCTGATCGCCGGGCTGTTCGCCCACGATCATCAACGCGGCATCCGGCGCACCCGCGCCCCAAACGGTTTGGGTTGCCGCCTCGCACAGCCCGCAGCGGCGACATTGCATCGCAGCATCCCGCGCATGATCCAAGCTGTCGGGCAAGGCGGCGGCCTGCGGCATCGCATCGCGATAGCGGGTCGAAACGGGCGCTGACCCCGGACGCGCAGCACTGGCCCCGGCATCGCGCATCCGCTGCACGCGGGCTTCGGCGTCTTTCAGCATTTCGGGGATCAGCCGGGTTTCGGGCAGGTTTTTCCAGTATTTCAGCGGCATTTCCGACCGCATCGCATCCAGCTTGATCCGCGCCGGATTGAAGATGTTGGCAAAGTAGGTCGCCCACAGGGATTCAGAGGCATCGTCAGGCAGATCGGGCCGCGCGCCTGCAGGGCCAAAGCTAAGGACGCCATCGCGAAACTGCGCCGTCAGTTGTGGGGTGGCGATCATCCAATCCATATCGGCAAACCGCTTGGCGAAAAATGTGGCCCCCGGTTCCAGCGTGTTGTGCTCCGGCTCAAACCAAGCGGCAAAGCTGCGGCGCGGCGTATCAGACAGTATTTCGCGAAACCGCACAAATGCGTGCATCTTGTGGATGTCGCGGCTGACGCCCTTGGCCATCAGGTGCAACCTGGGGCCCAGCGTGTCGGTTTGCGACAACGGCGTGCCGTCGCGCTGATCAAGCCGCCATAGCGCCTGATACAGCAGCGAAAACCGCTCGGGTGCGCTATGCCAGATCACCTGTTCGGCCAGTTTCAAAAAACCCTCTGGCACGCGGATCTGATCCGGGCCGGGTGCTACTGGCAGCGGGTCTGCGGCAAACAGGCCGCCATCTCCGTTCCATTCCAACTGATCGGGCGGGATGCGGTGCGAGACCGCAACGCGCGCCGCCTGACGCCAAGCCGCAAAGGTGCCGCGCGGGGGTAGGGGGGCGGCATAACTCAAATCAGGCGCAACTGCTCGGGCGGCGGGGCGAAGCGCGCCCGCAAGTTGGCGCTGTCGGTCATGCCCGCTGGGGTCCATCCGGGCAAGCTGATGAAGGCTTTGGCTTTCTTCATCAATGCGCCGATCCGCACCAAGTCTTCAAACCGCAAGGCGTGGTTTTTGCGGGCGCTTATAATCCGGTCCACCGTGCGGGTGCCAAACCCCGGCACGCGCAGCAGCATGTCGCGCGTGGCGCGATTCACATCCAGCGGAAACAAGCCGCGATGCTGCAACGCCCAAGCCAGCTTTGGATCAAGCTCTAGGTCAAGATGCCCCGCCGTGGCCCCGGTGGCGATCTCATCGGCGCTGAAACCGTAGAAGCGCAGCAGCCAATCGGCTTGATACAACCGATGCTCGCGCAAAAGCGGCGGCTGGATCAACGGCAACGCGGCCGAGGCATCCGGGATCGGCGAGAACGCCGAATAATAGACCCGCCGCAGTTTATACCCGGTGTAAAGCCGCGTCGCGCTGGTCAGGATCGTGACATCATCGGTCTTATCCGCGCCGATGATCATCTGCGTGCTTTGCCCCGCAGGCGCGAAACGCGGTGGCTTTTTGCCGGTATGGCTGCGGTCTTTCGCGGCTTCACCTTCCAGCCGGACCTGCGCCATGGTGGCGCGGATGGTTTCGGGGCGCTTTTCGGGGGCAAACTGGCGCAGGCTGGCATCCTGTGGCAGCTCGACATTGATCGACAGCCGATCCGCATAAAGCCCGGCGGATTTTATCAACTCAGCCGAGGCATCGGGGATGGTTTTCAGATGGATATAGCCCTTGAAGCCATGATCCTGGCGCAGGCTCTGCGCGATGCGCACCATATCTGCCATGGTCTGATCCGGCGAGCGGATGATGCCCGACGATAAAAACAGCCCCTCGATGTAATTGCGACGATAAAACTCCAGCGTCAGCGACACCACCTCTTCCACCGAAAACCGCGCGCGTTCGACGTTTGACGACACCCGGTTGATGCAATAGGCGCAATCAAAGATGCAGAAATTCGTCATCAGGATTTTCAAAAGCGAAATGCAGCGCCCGTCCGGCGTATAGGCGTGACAAATGCCGCTGCCCCCCGAAGACCCAACACCGCCCTTTCGGGAATCGCGCTTTTCCCCACCCGATGAGGCGCAAGAGGCGTCGTATTTCGCCGCATCCGATAGGATCGCGAGTTTGTCTTGTAGGGTCATGCTTGCCATTACAAGATCATAGATGTTCCTGTTATGTTCGTCAACGCCGGTCGCCGCAGATGCGCGGCAATAGGGCGCCCAGCCTATTTGATCTGTTCCCCGCGCCAAACCCCCTGCTGCAGTGGCGTTAATTTTTCCAGCAGCCCTAGGATCGCTTCCTTCAGCTCCCGATCCGAGAATGGTTTGCCCAAAACGGCGTGTTTTGGCAGATCTTCCGCCCCTGTGACGCTGCGCTCGCCGGTTGCGAAGATAATCAGAAGGTTGCCAAACATCGCCACCGCTTGCCGCGCCACCTCGACCCCCGACATATCCGGCAGACCGACATCGACGATCAACAGATCAAACGGCACATTTTGCAACGCCGCCAGCGCCTCGGTTCCCGAGCCTACGCCTTGCACAGCGCAGCCATATTCCTCAAGCCCATCCACCATATCCATCCGGATCAGCACCTGATCTTCGCAGACCAGCACCCGCAGACCAGCGATTGCGGCGACGGGTTGCGGCGGCTGAACGGTGGGCGTGGCTGTTTCGGTCGGCGCGGCAGTGGCAATCGGGGCAAGTGCGCCTGGTTTGCCCAAAACCTCGCGGATTTTCAGCGCCAGTTGCTCTTGCGTGTAGGGTTTGCTCAGCAGTTGCACGCCCGGATCAAGCCTGCCGCCATGCACGATGGAGTTGCGCGTATAGCCCGAGGTGAACAGCACCGGCAGCTGCGGGATCAACTGGCGAGCGCGGTCGGCCATCTCGCGGCTGGTGACTTTGCCGGGCATCACCACATCGGTGAACAACAGATCAATCCGCACCCCGCTTTCGATCACCGCCAAGGCGCGGTCGGCGTCGCGGGCTTGCAGCACGGTGTAGCCCAGATCATTCAACAGATGGGCGGCGGTGACACGCACGTCCTCATCATCCTCGACCAGCAGGATCGTCTCATGCCCGCCCGCCAAATCGGCATGCGACAGGTTGGGCGGCAGTTCTTCGGCATCCAGCGAGCGGGGCAGGTAGATTTTCACCGAAGTGCCGCTGCCAATCTCGCTGTAAATTTTGATATGCCCGCCCGATTGCTTTACAAAGCCGTAGACCATCGACATGCCCAAGCCCGTGCCACGGCCTTCGGGTTTGGTGGTGAAGAACGGATCAAACACCCGCTCGATCACATCCGCAGACATGCCCGACCCGGTATCAGTTACGGCCAGCATTACATATTGCCCCGGCACCACATCCAGATGCCTGCGCGCGTAGGCATCATCCAGATCGGCATTACCGACCTCGATGGTCAGCTTGCCGTGGCCCTCCATCGCGTCACGCCCGTTGATCGCCATGTTCAGCACGGCACTTTCAACGTTGGTGGGGTCTACGCAGGTGTTCCACAAACCACCGGCGACGATGGTTTCCACCTCGACACCTTCGCCAATGGCACTGCGCACGATATTGCCTGCATCGCGCAAAAGCCGGCCAAGGTTTATCACTTTCGGCGCCAGCGGCTGCCTGCGCCCGAACGACAACAGTTGCGAGGCCAAAGTCGCACCCCGCTCCACCGCTTTCATCGCCAGCGCCACCCGTGGCAGCGCATCCGAATTGGGGTCGATTCTGCGCATCGCCAGTTGCAGACTGCCGCTGATGGTTTGCAGCAGGTTGTTGAAATCATGCGCAATCCCGCCCGCAAGATTGCCTATGGCCTCCATCTTCTGGCTTTGGCGCAGCGCGGCGTTCACCACTTCAAGCTCGCGGTTGCGCTCGGCGACACGGTCTTCCAGCGTTTGATTCATCTGGGCAATCGCGGCTTCGGCCAGCTTCAAATCCTCAATGTCGGTATTGGTGCCGACCCAGCGTTCGACGCGACCAGCGGCGCAATAAACTGGCGCGGCCCGCACGATGAACCACCTATAGGCCCCATCATGGCGACGGATGCGAAATTCGGTCTCATACTCCACGCCGCTTGCAATGGCTTCGGCCCAGTGTGCGCCAGCCGCGTTCACATCATCCGGGTGCAATGCCTGCGCCCAAGCCGCGCCTTGCAGCCCGGCCTCGTCAAGGCCAGTATAGGCATAGGCCTGATCATTCAGCCAATCCAAGCCCCCATCAGGTGCGGCTGTCCAGACTTGGTTCGGCATCGACTGCGCCATGGTGCGAAACCGCTCGCGGGTTTCAATCAACTCAAACTCGGCGGCCTTCTGTTTGGTAACATCATGGCCTTGCACGAAAATGCCCGTGATCAGACCATCCGAGTCGCGCAATGGCTGAAAGATGAAATCGACGTAGCGTTGAATTTCGGCATCGCCTTCATGCGGGCGGAACCGCACTGCGGCCCCGGTCTGCAAAAACGGGGTGCCGCTGGTGTAAACCTGATCGAGCAGCTCAAAAAATCCCTGCTCCTGCAATTCTGGCAGGGCTGAGCGCACGGTCTTGCCCAACACATCTGTCCGCCCGATCAGGTCTTGATAGGCGTCATTGGCCAGTTGAAAAACATGGTCCGGGCCGGACAGGATGGCGATAAAACCGGGGGCCTGATCGAAAATCGTGCGGAAAAACTGTGCGACGCTGCCAAGCTCAAGGTTTTGCTGCGCCACAGCCTCTGCCCGCCGCACCATCGTGCTCTGATCCGCAGAGCTTACGGCAGTATTATCCGTGGCCGCGACATAAAGCCGGGTCACATCATTGGTGTTTTGCAGCAGATATTCGACCACACCCTGCGCGTTGGTCAGCGGCGTGTGTGTCGCACTCCAATAACGGGCTGCTATTTTGCCATCCGCCCCGACAATCGGATAGGGGATCAACGGCAAATGATCGGTGACGCCGTTTTCAAACACCCGCTTGAGCGACGTCTTCAGCATCCGGTCTGCGATAGAATCCGGCGGCGCCGGGAATTCTTCTGTCATGATCCGGCCAATCACCTGATCGCGCGTGCGGCCCGTCACGGCAAGATAGGCATCGTTTGCCCAAATCATCCGCAGATCGCGGTCCAGCACCACATGCGGCGACGGAGACGACGCGAAAATGGCATCGAGATCAATCAACATTCTTGGGTCCTATCGCAGGGTTGGCGGGATAACTGTTTGGCACCCGCCCTAGGTTCGCTACCGGGTTAAAGAAGCGATAGGCTTTGTCAACTCGCTGTATGCACGCGTGTCCGAAATTCTGTCCACAGAGGATAAGCGCAATGAAAAAGCCCGCCGATTAAGGCGGGCCTTCGAAGTCAGATCGTTAAAGATCAGCCTTCATAGTTCGGCATGGCTTCCAGCTGCTCTTTGGTCTGGCTCAGATACACACGCACCTCATCGCCATCGGTCTGGCGCAGGATGTCGATATCGGCCAGCGGCAAAGCGACGGGCTTTTCGCCCATCCCCAAGAAGCCGCCGACATCGACGATCACCTGCGTCACCTGACCATCAGCAGACAGCACAAGATTGGAAACTTCGCCAATCGCGGCATCGGTGCCGTCATAGACCTTGGCCCCGGTCAGTTTTTCCGAGGTCAGAAAGCTTGCATCTGCCACCACATAGCCATCGCGCACCATCGGTTGACGGGCCGAGCCTGCGGTCATCGCATCCGTTGCGGGGCCCGCTTCGGTCGCGGCTGGCGCGGTTGCGTCAGTCGCCGGTTCGCTGTTCATGGCATAGGGCGGTGCTGCCTCAAGATCGGCACGCTTCGCCGACATCACAAGGAAGAAATCATCGGCCTTGTCTGCAGTCGCGCTGTCGCCGACAAATTTGATCGCCTCCATGCCAACAGCAACCTGACGTTCGCCGATGCCAAGGAAGCCGCCAATATCGACCAGAACAGCGTCAACTTTGCCGTCCCGCGACAGCACAACGTCGTTGATCTCACCGATGTCGTCCCAGCCGTCTTGGGTGCCGCTGTATTCGGTCGCATCAATCGCCGCTTCCGAGGCGTAGATGCGCATTCCGATAAAGTCAGACGCCCGCACGTTCATCGGATCGGCTGCGGCGCGGAAGGCAGTTGCAGAATCCTGCGCGAAGGCAGCGCCAGCAAGACCCACGAATACTGCGGTGGAAAGCATAAGATTTTTCATCATCATCTCCTGTAGATGCTTTGGTTTGACGCAATCAGCGCTGTCTAGGAAACGTCACCACCGCAGGGTGGTTCCGATATTTATCAACAAATTCAATCGGAACCATCAAAGCATTTAAGCGTTGTGGCGGGCCTGGCATCTAACGCACCTGCAGGGCGTCAGGGAAATCTTTACCTTGCCGTCGCCATGTCCGGCGCATCTGCGCGGGGTGTTCTAGCCTGTTTGGGTCATCATCATGCTGGGCCTTACCGTTGCTGCGGGCCGGATCTATGCCATCTTGCGAATCCTGCGGCGCGAGCATCCGAGTGCTGCGCAAAATATGACGCGCGCGGCCACCTTCGCCTCTGTCCCCGTCTTGGGGGCGTTGGCTTTGACGAGTAGATCGACTTGCTCGTGGAGAGCACTGCGATGATGGCTGCAAAGTGATCGGTGCCCCCGAGGGCGGGATTCTTCGCCCTCAATTTTTGATAAAACACAACAATATCAATATGATGAGTGCGGATGCTCGCATTCAGGATGAGGAATCATGTCTGCAATCACAATCATCGACACAGCGCCCTTGGGCGCGCTCATTCGGTACACCGACGGCAGCCCCAAATCGCCCGCACGTTTCGCAAAGGAGCTGGCGGGATGGAATAGATTCTAAGGTGTCGGTCGCCTGTTGAATAAGGAACTGCCGCGAGCCTATTCACCCTCGACGGCCCCGGCGCCCTTAACGCTGCATTAAGGCAACTTCTCGTCGGACGTGGTTATTCTTGTAACCATCATGCGCAGCCATTCGGCCGACAGCCAACTCAGCTTCGCAGTGATCGAGGAGCCCAAGGTGAGGCAGGTTCGTGTGCTCTTGGATTTTGGAGGCAGCCCCGAGTTTTTTGCGTCCGGCGTCGCCTGTCATAGCGGCGGAGCTTTGGATTGCCAAGGAGGGCTATTTGCAAAGCCAGGCTGAAAATCGTCGGTGAAGAGGTTGGCGAAAGCGGGGCAAGGGAGGCGGAGATCGCCGCCTGAAGATATTTTATCTTTCGCTCGGCCATTGCCGTCTTGCGATTCAGCCGAGGCTCTTTCGACAGACAGGCGTCATTGGCATATATTGCCAATAAAATGGAGATTACGGCATGGCCACCCGAAATGTTGTTTTGACCGAACCCCAATCAAAGTTGATCGACAATCTGGTTGCCTCGGGCCATCTTCCCGGTTTTCGACGACCACCCCGGCGCTTCGCCTGCCACTTCCGGCAAATCCCGCCCGGTTTTGACCGACAATGGCAGTTCTTCCAGAATGTCTGCCGCCCCTTCTGGCCGCGCAGTATCGTCCTCGGCTTTGATCAGCAGCCAGTTCTCGCGCTTCTCACCGGGCTTGCCCTGCATGCGCACCAGATGCCAGCGGCCCTGCAACTTTTCACCGGATAGCTCAAATTCCAAATGCCCTTTGGCATAACCCTTGGCCCCATCTCCAACCGCCTGCCATGTGCCGCGATCCCAGACGATAACGGTGCCGCCGCCATATTCGCCTTTCGGAATGGTGCCCTCAAAGTCACCATAGGCCAGCGGGTGATCTTCGACATGCACCGCCAGACGTTTTTCGCCCGCCAGCAAAGACGGCCCACGCGTCACCGCCCAGCTTTTCAGCACCCCGTCAATCTCTAGCCGCAAGTCATAGTGCAGACGAGTGGCCGCATGTTTCTGGATGACATAGCTGTTGCCGGCCTTTCGGCCCTTGCGGCCTTTCGGCTCGGGCGTGGATTTGAAGTTGCGTTTTTGTTGATAGGTCTCAAGTGCCATGGCTTAGCCTGCCTTGCGCCGGGGTGTGGCAGGTTCGGCCTTGCGCTTGGCGGGCTTCTTGCCACTCGCCGCCGCACTTTCGCGCAAGGCTGCCATCAGATCGACAACGCCGTCGTCCTTGGGCTTGGTGGGCGGTTTGATCTTGCGGCCTTCCGCCTTGGCTTTCACCAGATCGGCCAGCGCGTTTTCGTAGCGGTCATCAAAGGCCGCGATATCGAATTCGCCCATCTTGGTCTTGATGATATGCCGGGCCAGATCCAGCATCTCGCCTTCAAGTTTCGTCTCTGCGATGTCCTTGAAGGCGGCCTCTGCCGAGCGGACTTCGTAATCGAAATTCAGCGTTGTGGCGACAAGGCCCGCGCCATGCGGACGGATCAGCAGATTCCGCATCCGCCGAAACAGCAGAGTTTGTGCGATGGCGGCGGTGCGGGTTTTCATCAGCCCGTCGCGGATCAGCACGAACACTTCGGCGCTGGGGCGGTCGGTGGCCGACAGGTAATAGGGTTTGTCGAAATACACGTCGTCAATGTCTGCGCAGCTTACAAATGCCTGGATGTCCAGCACCTTGTCGCTGTCTGGGATGGCCGCGGCGATCTCGTCGGGTTGCAGGATGATGTGGTCGCCGTCGGCCACTTCATATCCCTTCACCTGATCCTCGCGGCCCACCACATCGCCCGTATCGCCGTCAACAAATTCCCGCCGCACGCGGTTTCCGGTCGCACGATTGACGGTGTGAAACGCGATCCGTTCAGATGTTGAGGCCGCCGTGTAAAGCGCAACCGAGCACATCACCTCGGCGATTTTCAACGTGCCCTTCCAGTTTGCCCGAGGTGCCATTTCAAATCCCCATCAGATTAACGTCCGATTTGGCAACGCAGTGTCAGCTTGTAGGTTCCCAGAGAGCGGGGATGGCGTCAGCCGACCGCAAGGCTGAGGTTCGGGGCGGATAATCCGCGACAGTCTCGGCCACCGCCGCGGCGAGTGCTTGGTCAACGTCGCGCAGGGCATCCGCCGGGTTCTGTAAAAGCAGGCCATTGTGGCAGTCGCGGTCATCGTCCCAGCCGGGATGATTGAGGATCGGATAGAGGCAAACGCCCTCGACCGGGACGCCGCGTCGGCGCGCGCGGGCGACTTCGGCTGTGACATAGCGAAACCAGGCGGCGCGGCGGTCGCCTTCGACGCCTGTCTCCGCGATGAACATCGGCCTTTGATAGCGCGCATAAACCTCGAACAGCAGGTCAGACAGTGGGCGGTAAAATGGATGGTCGACGTCAATCGGCGGGCCGCCGTGAATCCATTGGTTGTTCGAGTAATAATTGACCCCAACGATATCAAGCATGGACGGATCGCCGCCGATCTGCGGCCACATCCGCCCCATCAGCAGCTCAAACGCTTGAAACTGCGCCTGATGCCAGCCTTCGGCTTCCCACCGAGGCCTGTGCAGGGCAGGGTCGTGGTGGATGGCGATCAGCGGCTCGCAATGCACGATGCGCGCGCGCGGATCGACGTCGCGCAGCGCGTGGATGGCGGCAATGCTGGCGCGGGCAAGCTGAACCTTCAACTCAAAGCCCCGCCCGGTCGCAAAGGGGTTCAGGTATTGCGCATCACCACCCGCCCAGGCGAAAAACGAAATCTCGTTCACCGGGCACCAGAATGGCACGTCATCGCTGATCTCGCGCCACAGCCGGGCGGTGGCGCGGGCGAAGGCTGCGAAGCTGTCTACAAACGCCGGAGACCAGATATCAATGTGATCGGGCCAGCCGTAGTGCAGCAAATCCCAGATCACTTGCGTTCCGGTGGCTTGCGCGGCTTTGGCCATCGGCAGGAAGCTGGAGAAGTCATATCTGCCCGGCTGCTGCCCGATCAGATGCCAGCGCACCCCGTCGCGGACCGTGCGCACGCCCAGTTGGCCTAACTGGCGATAATCGCCCGCGGCATAGGTGTCGTGCCCGGTTGCCGCAATCAGATCCAGCCTTCGCCCCGAGCGCAAGCGATGGGTGGAACATTCAAACCCGCCTTGCACGAAACTGCGGAACAGGGCCGGTTGCGGGATGGGAATTTCTGACAGCACCTCGTCAAACAGCTGTAGCCACTGTGGAACCACCACCTTCGTGTCGTAGGTCGCTTCCACATGGGCATAGAGAGCTGACCCTAACTGCAGGCGCTGCGCAGGCGCGTCAGCGAGCCGTTTCATTGCGGCGGAAATGGAGGTGATGTCTTCGTGCGGCACGAACAGGCCAGTCACACCGTGGGTGATCTGCTCAACTGCCCCGTTATCGGCTGTCGCAATCACCGGAAGCCGCGCGGCTCCGGCTTCGGCAATCACGTGGGGCATGCCCTCGCCGCGCGACAACCACACAAACATATCCATGGCACTGAGAAGATCGTACACGTCGGGCCTGTCGCCTGTAAAGATAACGGCCCCGGACAGGCCAAGCCGAGCGGCCATTAGCTTCAACTCCACCGCATACTCAGGCATGAAGGCATCGGGCCCGCCTACCACCAGAAACTTTGCCTGCAGATGGGTGGCGCGCAGCAAAGCTGCGGCGTGCAGGAAATCCTCGACCCGCTTTTTGCGGTCCAAACGACCTACCCACCCGATCACCAGTGCATCTGCTGCTATGCCCAATTGGCTGCGCACTGCCGTTCGGTGCCACGGCTGATACGCAGCGATATCCACCATCGAGGGGATGGTCCGGGCATGATGCGGCCTGTCTGGCATGTTCGAGGCCGCAGCCGCCCGGATCGTTTCGCACACGCCGACATAGCGGGTGGTGAAATGTTTCGGGCCCGACAAGGCTTCCGAGACCAAGCCGCCATGTTCAATCAACGGTGGACGGTGGCGCAGACGCTCTAGCGCGGGGTAGATGTCTGCAACGTCCTGACAGGACACGATGATGTCATAGCCCGCGATCTTCCGCTCCAGATATTGCACGGTATCCTCAAAGCTAAGATCGTAAGCGGTGCGATCCACCCGCACACCCAGCGCTTCAAGCTGATCATGAGTCTGATCCGGCATTCCTGGCAGACGCAAACAGGCCATGACATCAATGCGGTAGCGCGCCTTGTCCAAGGCTTGCGCCAGCAGCCGCACTTCGGTTTCCTCGCCGCCCACGACCAGCCAGGCGAAAACGAACAGGATGCGGACGGGACGGTCGGCAGGGTGAGGAAGCGGGTGTGTCATAGGTTTTGCGCGAAAACGATCTGAAGGAACTCGGGGCGATTGTGGAGGAGGTGGGACAGGAAGCCGGGGGCTTCCTCGAACGGGACAACATGGGTGATCATCGTGTCACGGATCAGACTGCCCTGCGCCGCAAGCAGCGCGAGGGTTTCTTCTGCCAGTCGCATACGCGGCCAAGCAGGGGCGAACCCGGATGGCACCCGACCAATCTGCGCACAGATCAGCCGCAGTCCGTTGTGGTGAAACTCCTCTCCCAGCCGCACGCCGTCCATGCCGCCTTGGTAGAACGCAAGGTCGATGACACTGCCTTGCGGACGCAACGCGGCAAGTGCGCGGTGTAGGCTGTCAGAGCGCGCGCGGGTTTGAAAGACGATATCCGCCCCACGATCACCGGGGGCGCCCCATAATTTCGCCTCGGACATTGCGGCGTCTTCGTCCATTGCTTGCAGGCCCATCCGTTCCGCCACGCCGCGTCGAAACGCCGAGGGTTCAGCCAGAACGACAGACTGCGCCCCTACCGCGCGGGCGAACAGCGCAGTGAGCAGGCCCACGGTTCCGCCGCCCCACACAACCACGCGCCGGCCCTGCACGCCCGCACCGAACGCGGCGTCTCCGGCAGGGTGGCACAGAGCATCCGCGTGCAGGATGCCATTGGCGGCAATCGGCCCCATTTGGGCGGCGAAGATACCCAGCATCGGATCGAGATCGGCGGGCATAGGCACCAAAAAATCCTGCGCGGGTGCGGCGATATGGCCGGTTTTGTGGCCAAAGGTCGTCGCCACCACGTCGCCCACCGCAAAGCCATCGGCCTTGGTGTCGCTGAGGCGCGCGACCTCCATATAACCCATGAAGCGCACAGGAAACTCGACCGAGGGCCGATCAGCGCGAAACATCCCGGCATCGGCGTCCCAGGATGACGCGAGATAAGGATTGGTTCCTTTCAGGAAGGTCAGTTCGGTGCCTGCGGAGAGGCCGGTATACATCAGGTCAAGCCGGATCTGGCCCGACTCTGCCGGAGCTTCGTCATAGCTGAAGATTTCCGCCTCGAACGGTCTGCCGACCCCGATCGAGCGGACTTCGCGGTGGTGCTGCGGGTGCGCCAAGGGCACGCGCAACTGCCCCACGGGCACCACAGGTTGCGGCAAAGCGGGCGTGAGGTGTTGTATCTCGCCCGTCTGTAACGAGCGGGATATCGCTACGGCGACGCGGTGGGTTTCCAAGGCTTCGGCATAATTGGTGCGGATCAGATTGGGCAGGCCGCGCACGGCGTCGATGAAATCACGATCCTCGCGCCACACCGGATCGACCTTGGCGCGTTTGGGGTTACGCCCCGCACCAGTGTCGATCATCACCTCTTGATCGGTCAACTCTATCGCCAAACCGTCGGCAAACAGGTGGACGCCGATCCGCTGGCTCCAGTTCAACAGGCAGGTGGAGGCCAAGGTGGCCACCGTCCCAGAGGCAAAGGACAGCGTGGCAGTGCTTGCGGTGGTCACGTCCAGATCGGGAAAATCCTTACGTGGCAAATGGTTGCCTTGCGCATAGACCGAGGTGACCCCCCCGGCCAAGACCCGCAAGGTATCCACAAGATGCGTGACCTGCTCGATCACCTGCCCGCCTGACTGGGCCTGATGGCCCCACCACGAAGGCGGTGGCGTTTGATCCAGCCAGAAGCCTTGCATCAGCTGCGGCACGCTGGGCCCAAGCGCGCGGCGCGCAGCATCCAGCGTATCCAGATAGCGCCAATGATAGCCGACCGCCGTGATCAAGCCCGCTGCTGTCACCGCTTTTGAGATCGCCTCGGCGGTTTCCAGATCAGTCGACAGCGGCTTTTCGACAAAGAACGGCAGGCCCGCCGCCAGCACCGCGCGTTCGGTTTCTCCATGCGCAAAGGGCGGCACGCAGATGAACACGGCATCCAATGCGACATCGTTCAACATCGTCTGGACATTGTCATAGACGTTGGCCGCCACCGTTTGCGCGAGCGCCGTGGCACGAGGCATATCGGGGTCTGCTACCGCCACAACTTTGACGTCCGCAAAGGCAGACAGGATATCAAGATGGCGCTGAGCAATGCCGCCCGCGCCGATAATGCCAATGCGTGTAAGGCTTTGCATAGCTGGTTTCCGTTGCTCGGCCAGCCTGTCGGCAATGGCACGTTGATAGATAATTTCGGTGGCTTTAGTCATTTCACTGGCGGCAAAGCTGGTTTCAAACCGCTGCGCCTGATGCGCTGCCACCCTGCGGGCATGCTCAGGGTCAGCCAAAGCGCCGATGATGCCACGCGCCAGCGCGTCGGGTGCATTCTGCCGCACCAGAAAGGGATGTGCCGCCCCAATCGCATCCACAATGCCGTCCGCGCCGGTCGTAACGCTGGGCAGACCCAGCGCCATCGCCTCAAGCAGCACCAGCGGCAGGCCTTCAAACAGCGATGGCAACACGAAAAGGTCCGCGGCCCGCATAAGGCTGGCGACATCCTGCGGGGGTGGCAAAATCGTGATACCGGACAGGGCTTGCTGGGTGATCTGCTTTTTCACGGTGGGCAAAAGCGGACCATCCCCCACCATCACAAGCTTTGCCGTAGGGTAGGTCTGTTGCACCATAGAGAAAGCCGCAACCAACGTGCTTTGCGCCTTCTGCGCGGTGAAGCGGCCAATATGGAGCACAAACGGATCATGCGGCCCTATGCAAAGACCTCGGCGCACCTGGTCGGCAGGGATCGTGGGTTTTGGGGTTGCGATGCCGTTGTTGATGGCCGTGACCGGGGCGCGATGGGGCAAAAGCGCAAGCCCCTTTTGCCAGCTATGCGCAGATGTGGGGGACACGGCGATCACTTGCGCTGTGTGACGCAGCATCGCGGCATAGTCCTGACGCTGCAAAGCATCGTCGATCAGCCAGGGTAAATGCTCAGTTCGAACGATGGTCATCCCCGCCTTGCGCCCGGCGGCCACCAATGTTTGACCTTCCCAGCCAATGCCTGCATGGACGTGCAGCAAGTTGCCCGGCTGCGCTGCAAACCAATCCGCCCAAGCCTCTCCAGCCACCGTGTCGGCGCGAAGGCCAAGTTTGCGGGCGCGCTTTGTAAATGCGTTTGCCTGCGTCGTGTCAGCAAATGCCAACTGAGCTTCAAAGCCATCGCCAAAATGCTGCGCCAAGGTCAGCATATGGTGACCAACCCCGGAGGGATCGGAACTGTCCGTCGCCAAGATTACGGGCACTGGGGCGAGCGACGCCGTCGCTGGGGATCGCTGCAGCATCATGCTCTGCGCAACTCTTGGCGCGACGCTGAAGCGCGTTCGATCAGCGCGGCAAGCCGCTTGATGGAATGCGGCCACGCCCAGTTGTCCAACACCGCCTTGCGGGGCTGGTAGATCGCGCTGTCGGCCAGCATATCCACAATCGCTTGGGCAAAATTTGTGGCACTCGCGGTGCGGCCGGTGTCGGGCCGGATATACTTCAAGCCGCAGCACAGATCTGCGTTGGCCAGAACCGGCAGCCCGGCCAGCATATACTCGGTCAGAATGGCAGGCGCGCCGTCGTTGCGACCACAGACTACACCGATGCGGGCGCGGTTCATCAGACGGTTTACTTCCGCGTGACCGACGCCCGGTGGGCCGACAAACGTGACATTCAGCCCCATCTCCGCGGCTTGTCTGCGCAGCGCATCGGCGTTTTCGCCATAGCCAAAGACGCAAAGCGCGCTGATGCTACGCGGCAATTCGGCTAGCGCGTTGAACAAGATATCATGCCGCTTGTAGGGTTGCGCTGCCGCTACGTAGATCAACTCAAAGTCTTTCTCTATTCCCATAGGAAAGAACGTCTCGGGCGAGGCAAATTCAGGGCCAATCGGCAGCATTTCGATCAAGGCGTCTGGGTGGAGTGCGCGCACAACTTTTGTTTGCGCTTCTGACGCGGTGAGGAAAATGCCGATGTGTCGGCTGATCTCAAACGGAATGCGAAGGGCATCGACGTCGAGGGAATTGTAGATCGTGACCGCGTTTGGACAGGCTGCAAACACGTCTGGCGTCACACCAAGCCCCCAAACACACAAGATGTCGGGCGCACCCACGGTGCGGATATGGCGCATCATCTGCGCTGACCCATAAGGGGCCGTATGACCATCCGCGCGAAATCGTCGCAAGCCCACACTATGAGGCGAGGGGGTCAAGCCAACCGTGTCTGCATCAGAGCCGGTAAAGCTCCACACCTCGGCGGCGTCAGCGATGCCGTGGCGTACGCATGCCAGTGGCAGTCGCTCAAGATAGCCGCCGGTCACCGCCACATCGGCGTTCAGACGCACCGACAAAGCCGCATCGCAAAACGACGTCGTCACGGGATCGGGCGGCACACGGGTGCAAAAATCTGAAATGGCGACAACGCGGCGCATGTTCATCGTGCCACCTTATTCATTCGGCCGCCCTCACGAGTGAGGTCGGTGCTCTGCGCGCATCAATCCGGTCGAAGGTTGCCAATGCCTGCCCGACCACCTGATCCATATTCAGATACTGATAAGACCCCAGCCTGCCCGCAAACCATACGTCGGGTAAACGCTCGGCCGCAGCACGGTAAAGCCGATAGAGCTCCTGATTTTCCGGGCGCGGGATGGGATAGTAGGGGTCGCCCTCGCTGCTGGGGTATTCATAGGACAGGCTGGTTTTTGGGTGTTTCTGGCCCGTCAGATGTTTGTATTCAGTGATGCGGGTATAATCTTCGGTCTGCGGATAATTCACCACCGCGACCGGCTGCGCCCATTCCACATCGCGGGTTTCGTGAACGAAGCGCAACGAGCGATAGGGCAATTTTCCAAACCGATAGTCGAAAAATTCATCAATCGGTCCGGTGAAGATGATGCGCTTGGCGCGGGCGCGGTCACGGGCCTCATTCCAAGACTCACCCAACTCTAGGTCGATGTTGGGGTGATCCAGCATGTTGGTGAACATCGCGGTATATCCATCGGCCGGCATTTGCTGAAAAGCGTCGGTGAAATATCGACTATCCCGATCAGTGCGCGTGGGAATCCGCGCAGTGACGATGCGCGACAGTTGTGACGGATCAAGCCCCCATTGCTTGCGGGTATAGCCTTGGAAGAACTTCTCATAAAGCTCGCGACCTACAGTCGAGACCACAACATCTTCTGATGTCTGTATGTCCGCGACGACTTCACGTCGCGCCGCCAGAAAAGCCTCCATCCCTTCCGAATCCAGCGAAAGGCCGTAAAGGCGATTTATGGTGTCAAGGTTTATGGGAATTGGCAAAAACTGGCCGTCGACCTGTGCCAGCACACGATGGGTATAGGGACGCCATTGGGTAAACTGCGACAGATAGTTAACAATCACTTCCGAATTGGTGTGAAAAATATGCGGGCCGTAGCGGTGGATCAAAATGCCTACCGCATCCAGATGGTCATACGCGTTGCCCGCACTATGCCCGCGCTTATCCATGACAAGAACGGTTTCATTGCGCTGCGACGCGATACGCTCCGCCAAAACGCTGCCAGCGAAGCCAGCGCCGACAACCAGCCAATCATGCATGTTAAACGCTTTCTACCAGTTGGGACCGTGCCGTCATAAGGCTCTGCATCCCGGACCAAGTGTTCTGCCAGGACATCGCGCCCAGGCAGGCATCAACCGCGCCGTGCCACTTTGCCGTTGGCGGGATCAAACTTTCGCGCAGCGCTTCCGCGATTGAATTGGCATCGGCGATACGCACCAGACCCTGCTTGCCATAGGGCGAGACCACATCGGTGATCGCCGTGGCCGTAACCCGCAGACCGGCCGCCAGAAACTCCGGGGTCTTGGTCGGGCTTATGAATTTGGTCGCCTCGTTCAGCGCAAACGGCATCCACGCGGCGTTCCAGTTGGCGACATAGGCTGGCAGATCGGCGTAATCCTTCCGCCCCAGCCAATGGATGTTGGCGGCTTGCGGCAGATCTTGCGGCTCGATCTTTGCAATGGGCCCCAACATGATGAACTGAACATCGGGCAACTCTTGGGCTGCCTGCGCCACAAGGGCCAAGTCCATCCGCTCATCAATGACGCCAAAGTAGCCTATGCGGGGGCCAGCAATGCCGGCCTGATCATCAGGGTCACGCAGTGCCGCCCGGGCGCGGCTGAAATGCGCCACATCCACACTGCTTGCAAAAAGATGCACATCGGGATGCCGGTCGCACTTTGCGGCGAACAGGCTCTGACCGCCTGTGAACACCAGATTGGACTGCGCAATAAGCTCTGCTTCCAGCCTGGCCATTTCAGTGGGCGCAAACCGGAAGCCGGTCAGTTCGTCCATGCAATCGTACACCCGCAGATCGCAATCCAGATCTCGGGCGAAATTCATGGCCATGGGGGTGTAAAACCAATGAACCTGACGATACCCGTTCAAGCTGCGCTGCAACCCTTCCACCAGCGCCCGCATTTCCTGCGCATGATTGGTTTGGTGGTCAAAGACCGGGGTCAATACCGTGACGCCCGAGGCTGCCACCCGCATCCGAAAATGCGGGGAGGTCGGGGCAAACTCCGGCTCCTCAATGTAATAAACCCGATAGGTTGATGCCGCATGGCCCAGCAAATGCTGCGGGCGCTGAAAAACAAAATCCCAGCGCAGATGCGAAAAGCACAGCAGAGCCTGAGGCTCGACATGCACATTTGCGGGCAAGGGATGGCCGTTAAAATTCAGAAATGAAGACGGTTTGTTCATGGTGGCTCCCCGCGCACTGGTGCTGTTGAAGCCACAACCAGTGGTAAGGCGCTTTGTTCCCGAGCCGCGATTTTTAAGGGTCTCCTTTCGATCTTATCGGGGTCTAGCTTGGGGAAATCCTAAATTAATATTATAAATCATTTACTTGCGTTACTTTTCAACACCCAGCATTCCCCGCTGGCTTACGCATTCTCAGCGATGCAACAATCTGTGCGCGTGGCAGGGAACAATTCTGTTTGTGGGGGGTTCTCTCTGGTGAAGACGCCTTCTGCACATCAATCTGGCGCAACGGCGAGAAAACACAGCGGTTCCCCCTCGTTCCCCGCTGCGGCCATGCGACAGCTCCCTCGTACCCTTCGCAGAAGGTGTCTTCACCGTACCCATAATGGAGCATCACATGGATCATGCCCACCACACACCCTGTGCCGTTCAAGACATGAATGTCGCGTTGACAGACGCGCCGATCTACGGCGCGGATCACATGAGGATTGGCACGATGCCGCAGGCGCATCGCGCTGGCGGGCGGCCCCAAATGACTTGCCGCCGTCGGATATTCCGATGCCAGAAGATCAGCCCTTTCCCGATCCGATGCCAGATCCTGCACCGATCCCGGCGCAAGACCCGCAGCCGCAGCAACCCGGTGAGGTCATTCCACCGATCTACAGCTGATATCCAGCGACAGCACATGTCCTGAACGCGCGCGGGCCCTCCGCGCGCATTTTCTAGAAAATATAATTAAATCAGTGGCTTGCCGCCCGTGACAGCTATCGTGGCACCAGAGACGTAGCTCGACATCGGTTCCGCCAACATCACATAAGCCGAGGCAAGCTCCACTGGTTGAGACGGACGTTTCATCGGATAGTTCGCCCCAAAGTTTGCAACCTTCTCGGCTGACATGCTGGCAGGAATCAGCGGTGTCCAGACCGGCCCCGGAGCCACGCAATTCACCCTGATCGCCTTTTCAGCCAGCATCTGCGCCAAGCCGCCGGTGAAATTCTGGATCGCGCCTTTTGTTGTGGCATAGGCCAGAAGTGAAGGATTCGGCATGTCCGCATTAATCGATGCGGTGTTGATGATCGAACTGCCGGGCGCCATGTGTGGCACCGCCGCTTTTGCAAGGTAGAACATCGCGTGAATGTTCACCGCAAAAGTGCGCTGCCATTCCTCGTCAGGGATGTCGCCCAGACTGTCAAAGGTCTCCTGATGCGCGGCATTATTCACCAGAATGTCAATCCGACCAAAGCGTTTCACCGTTTGGTCGATGATCGCGCGGCAATGGGCAGCCTCAGCGATATCGCCCGCCAGCGGCAGACAAGCGCGGCCACTGTCTTCCACCCAGCGCACTGTATCCGCCGCATCGTCTGCCTCGTTCAGATAGGAAAGCACGATGTCAGCACCCTCGCGCGCAAACGCGATGGCAACGGCACGCCCGATCCCGCTGTCACCGCCAGTGATCACGGCCACCATCCCCTTCAAACGGCCCGCACCGCGCCAACTCGCTTCGCCATGATCGGGACGGGGCTGCATGGCAAGAAAGCTGCCGGGAAGCGATTGGGTTTGTTCGGGAAAGGGGGGCTTGGGGTATTTTGGATAATTTGATGGCCCCGCATGCTCATCGTCTGATGCGCGGGTTGGATCAGCATGCGACATGGTGAAGTCTCCTGTTTTATAAGGATCCAACCTGCGGTGACGAGGTATGTTCCCGCGCCCAGCCAGAGACAGAGCAACCGGACGGTAAATTGCAGGGAACATTAAGATTTGCGGCTAAGCCACGGGCTTCCCGCAACATACCAGCGCCAAGGAAGATCAACCGCGCGGCTGATGCCAATCCGCACGCTTTGTACCGGGTTGAGGGGAAAGCTGGGTGCGATCAAGCTTATGGAATGGCCATCGAACGGCAGGCCGTCATGGCTCTTGTCTACACCCAACGCCACCGTCAACTTGCCCGGCCCTGAACACAGCGCTTTTTCGATTTGCGTGCCTCGCCGCACCGCCATGACGTCAAGTCCAAGCGTGGGCTGCAAGGCACGCAGCAGCACCGCATGGCCGGGGCGACAGACAATATTCATGCACCAGTGCAATCCATAGGATCTATAGACATAACAATGGCCTGACGGCCCAAACATCGACTGATTGCGCAGCGTTGGGCCCGCAAAGCTGTGCGATGCCGGATCCCTTGGCTCATAAGCTTCGGTCTCGACGATGATACCCCCAGTCTCGCCCACAATCAGCAAATGGCCGATCAGATCGGGGGCCACTTCGGCGGCGCGGCGGGCAAAAAACTCAGGGTCAATCACGATGTCGCTCGGTGTGAAGAAGCGGTGTTACCGTTTCTTGGTGGGATCGCGCCTGTAGTTTTCCTCTATCTCGGCTTTTGAAAGTTCTGGCAAGTTGCCCGGTTGCTTGGTGTTGGTATTGGGGCGTCTGTCGGGGTCGGCATGATGGTGCCGGGCCGGGTCGATTTGTTGTTGGCGCTGATCAATGACATTGGGCGCAGGGCGGCGGGTTTCTCGATCTTCCGACATGGCGGCGGTCCTTTCATGTACTTCAAGATCAACGCCGCAGCGTCACCAAAGTTCCGCCGAGCAGCGCAGATCGCGCAGTCGGGGTGGGAACATTTAGCCCCTTCGTCCGGTTCACCTTACAGTCGCATCCCGCGGCAGGAAACGTTTGGAGATATCATCATGAAACGACTTCTACTCAGCACCGCTCTTGTTGCGGCTCTTATGGGGTCCGGGGTTACTGCGCAGACAACAGCGACCATGCCCACCATCACCGCGCCAGACGGATACGCGCGCCAAGACACCGCGCTGACCGTCGAGCAGCTTTTGGGGGCGACGATCTATGATGCAAACGGCGATGCCGTGGGCGAAGTGCAAGACCTTGTATTTGACGCCGCGACTGGCACCGCAGCCGGCGTTGCCACCGGCACCAAGCCTGTCGGAACGGTGGACGCGACCGGCGCGATGTCGACCGATGGCACAGCGGCCACGGGGACAGGCACGGACGCCACGACAGGGTCGGATACGACCGGAACAGCTGCCACCGATACCACCGGGACTGACACGACCGGAACCGCTACCAGTGGCGATACGACCGGGACTGCGGCAGGCACCGCAGCCACCGAAACCGATACCACCGGGTCGGGCACCACCACGACTGACACGGCCGGGGCTAGAGCAGGCACCGATGCGACCACTGAAGGTTCCGCTGCCGGAGCAGACGCCACAGGCACCGCTTCCACCACCGGAACCGAGGGAACTACCTCTGGCAGCGGCAGTACAGCCGACACCACCACCGGAACCGATACCACCGGGGCCGATGCAACCACGGTTCCTGATACGACCGGGGCCAGCACCGCCCCAAAAACGGGAACCGATACGGCCACCGGAATGGCGATCGACGCTGCAAAAATCACCCACGCCGTGCTCGACGTCGGTGGTTTCCTCGGAATGGGTGAGCACCGTGTCGCTGTGCCGATGGAAGATCTGATGCTGTACACCAAAGGCACCGACGTGCGGGTCTATATGGGCTGGACCAAAGATCAACTGGAAGCGCAGACAAGCTATAATCCGAATGATGCCACCACCTTGGGCCGTTCGATGATGACCCCCGCGAACTGACCAACCCTCTCAACACAACAAAGAGCCCGGTTTGACCGGGCTCTTTCGTACCATATGACCGGGGCAAATCTGCGCACCCCGGTCTGCTTTGCAATGCGGTTACAGCTTGGCGGCGGTCTCACGCGCCCAAAGCCGCAGAGGGCGGCAGCTTTCGATGAAACCGCTTGCCGCCTTTTTACCATCCAGAACAACCATCCCCTCATCCGCCTCGGGGTCGACCTGCGCCCTCGCCAGCAAGGGCAGCGCTTGCGCGGTATAAGCGATGAACTTGCAGTGGGCGAAGGCGTCTGCCACGAAATCACGGGCAGCCGCCTCGCGCGCAAGCATGTCCGCACCTTCCTCTGACAAGACAAGTACCACCGCGTCAAACAGCACCGATGGGCCGCCGTCGATCATGTGTTGCGCCAAAACATGCGTGCCATCCGACGCGATAACCCCGCCGACTTTTGGCGCGATGATCTCATAGGTAGCACCTTCACGTTCTGCCGCAGCTTTCAGCGCCTGCAACTGATCCATGTCGCAACCATCGCTCACGAGAATGCCCAGCTTGCGCCCCTTAAAGCTTTCAGGCCCATTCTTCAGGATGCTAAGGGCGTCAGAGGCGGGCAAATCCTGGCGCGTGGGCATCGCCGCTGGTGCCGGATCCGGCAGGCTGAACATGCCCAATTTCTCAGCTACCGTTTCCGCAAGCGCTTCGTCGATGTTCAGCAAATGGGAAATCACGCGCTCACGGATCGCCGGGATTTCACACTTGCTCAACTCAAAGGTCAGAGCCATGGCGATGTGGCGTTGCTCGGGCACGGTCTGGCTGATGAAAAATTGCCGCGCCTGACTGTAATGGTCGGCAAAGCTTTCCGCGCGCAGCCGCGTTTTCTGTCCCGTGGTTTCTTCAGCAAAGCTGCGAAACCCGCGTTCAGGAGATTCACGCGGACCGTCAGGTTGGTGCGAGTTGGGTTGGTAATTCACCCGACCGACCGGATTGCGCATCGCCATATGGCCGTCTTGCTGAAAATGCCCGAAGGGGCATTTCGGCGCATTGATCGGCAAATGAGTGAAATTCGGCCCACCAAGCCGCTTCAACTGCGTGTCGAGATAAGAAAAATTCCGCCCCTGCAGTAGCGGATCATTGGAAAAGTCGATCCCCGGCGGCACGTTTTGCGTCATGAACGCGACTTGCTCGGTTTCAGCAAAGAAATTGTCGGGCATTCGGTCCAGCACCAAACGACCGATCGGGACCGGTTTGATGATGTCTTCAGGAATAAGCTTAGTGGGATCGAGCACGTCGAAATTCGAACTTGTCCGCAAACTCTTGGTCAAAGAGTTGCACTTTCAATTCCCACTCCGGGAAATCGCCCGACTGAATGGCATTCCACAGATCGCGGCGGTGAAAGTCGGGATCGGCCCCGTTGATTTTGACGGCCTCATTCCATGCCACTGATTGCAAGCCCAGCTTCGGCTTCCAGATGAATTTCACAAAGGTCGATTCGTCGCGGTCGTTCAGAAACCGGAAGGTGTGAACGCCAAAGCCTTCCATGAACCGGAAGGAACGCGGGATCGCCCGGTCCGACATGGTCCACATCACCATATGCATTGACTCGGGCGTCAGCGAGATAAAATCCCAGAAGTTGTCATGCGCCGACTGTGCTTGCGGAAAACCGCGGTCAGGTTCGGGCTTTACCGCGTGAATGACATCGGGGAAACGGATGGCATCCTGGATGAAAAACACCGGGATGTTGTTGCCGACCAGATCCCAGTTGCCTTCTTTGGTGTAGATCTTTACCGCAAAGCCGCGCACATCGCGCGCCAAGTCGAACGAGCCTTTTGAGCCCGCAACGGTGGAAAAGCGCACGAAGGCCGGGGTCTTTTCGCCCGCCCGCTGGAACAGATCGGCGCGGGTGTAATCCGAAAGGGACTCGTAGGTTTCAAAAAACCCGTGCGCACCATAGCCGCGTGCATGCACCACCCGCTCCGGGATACGTTCATGATCAAAATGAAAAATCTTTTCGCGGAAATGAAAGTCTTCCATCAGAACTGGCCCGCGCGGGCCGACTTTCAGCGTGTTGTGATCGTCGGACACCGGGACGCCCACAGCGGTTGTCAGAATTTCTCCATCCGGCGCGGCGGTCTGGTGCAACTCGCCACCCGTGCCCCGGTGCAGGGATTGGTCGACGATGGTGGCGGTCTCGGCGGCGGGGGTGGCTTTGGCTGGGGTGGCGAGCTTTTTGGCCATATGCGATTTCCGAAGGGCTAAGGGCTGTCCCTATCAACTTGCAAAAAGCGGGAATGTTCCATCGGCTTAGGCCGGCCAATCCTCTAGCGCTTCGGCGACCCTGGTGAGGGTGATCTGCGCCGAAAAACGCAGGCGAAAAATTTGCATCGCGGCGTCATGGGTTTCGTCGGAGGCGCTGCACAAAGCATCGGTCGGCAGGATGATTTCATACCCGCGATCAATGGCCCCAAGCACCGTCGCCATCACGCAGACATCAGACTCGCCACCGGTGATCACAAGGGAGGTAACGCCGGTGCCGCGCAACACGGCGTCGAGCCTGCCTTCCGTCCACGGTGAATAGACCGTCTTGTCGATGATCCGGGCGGGCGGGGCGTAGCGTTCAAGTTCGGGAAATAGATTGAGCCAATCCGTGCCCAGTTGTTCGCCGGTGACTTCGGCCCATTTGGTGTAATAGCGCCGCCATGCGCCCACGGCATCCGAAGCACTTGCAGGCGGGATGAACCGCGTGAAAATGGTCTGATGCGGGTGGCGCTGCGCGATCCGGGCGACGTTCTCAAGGATACGCTCTGACCACGGCACCGCCCAAGGCGACCCCGGCCCGAACAGCCTTTGCATGTCGACGCTGAAATGAAGGCGCATGGGCGAAATCCGGGTCAGGATAGCAAAAGGCCGGAGACATGCTCCGGCCTCGCAGAATAGCGATTTCAGTCATTCTTGCGGCTTTGACGGCCAGCTTCGGCGTGCTGCTCAGAGCTGCCGCCACGGGTGTTGCCGCCGGATTTTTCACCCGACGCGCCACCACCCGACGACTTGTTGCCCGAGGTTCCGCCGCCGTCAGACTTTCCGCCGGACGATTTATTGCCCGAGCCGCCTTGAGAACCTTTATTGTCAGCCATGATCGTCTCCTCCTCTTAAATCGACCGACGTGACTGTCGATCATGACATCAATCTTTTGCTGGCTGAAATGTTCCCCACGCTATTTTTCTGATCCATGGGAACAACTTCGCCCTTGCGTGGTTCTGCAAATGGCACTGGTGAAAGTGCGTTTCAGAACAAAGGATCAACCAAATGAACGGGATCATTTATCTAGTCGGCCTCGTTGTCGTCGTTTTGGCCGTTTTGTCCCTCATCGGCTTGCGCTGATCGCAATAAGGAAATCAGACATGGAACGCACGTTAGAGACGACCCGCGGTTCAGCGCCGGAAAGGCCGTTGGAGGGCTCTTATCTGGATTGGCCCGCAATTTTGGGTGGGGCTGTGATAGCGGTGGCTGTCGGGACAGTGTTTACAACTTTTGGCGCAGTTTTGGGGCTGTCTGTCATTTCGGCAGAACGCGGAGAAGGCAGTTTCGACGTGATGCTGATCGTTAGCGCGATCTGGATCGTGGTGACCATGGTCGCAAGCTACATGGCTGGCGGCTATATCGCGGGCCGGATGCGGCGGCGCGTGGACAGTGCCAGCCCGGATGAAGTGAGTACACGCGACGGGCTGAATGGGCTGGTGGTCTGGGGCGTGGGCGTTATTGTATCGGCTATGCTGGTGCATGGTGCGGCCTCAACGTCGTTGTCAGCGGCAGGTGCTGTCGCTTCTGCTGCGGGATCGGTGGCGCAAACCGCAGCCACTGTTGCGGGCGATGTGGCTGGAGGTGCTGCGCAAGGTGCGGTGCAAGCGGCTGGCGAGGAGGGCGGCGGTGTGTTGGCCAATCCGGTGGATTTTGTCACTTCGTCGCTGCTGCGTCCTGCGCAGGTTGCCCCTGCGGCCCCGGCGGGTGCTGCGACGGCTCCGGCGGATTATAGCGCGGATGTGGTGTCTATCTTGGGCAATGTGGCGATGACGGGTAAGGTCACCGACGCGGAGCGGACGTATCTAGCCAGCGCGGTTGCAGCGCAGGCGGGTATCCCTGCGGCTGAGGCTGCCACGCGTGTCGACACGGCTGTAGCCGCAGCACAAAAGATCCGCACGGATGCTGAGGCGGCTATTGCCGAGGCTAAGCAGGCGGCGATTGATGCGGCGGAGGTTGCGCGCATCAGTGCCATTCTGGCTGCGTTCTTCGCGGCGGCAACGGCTTTGATCGCGGCGGTTGCGGCGCATAGCGGTGCCGTCAAAGGCGGAAAACATCGCGATGAGGGGCGTCTGTTTAGCGGCTTTGCGCATCATCGGCGCGCTTAATCTCTCAGCGGAGTTCTGACGTAAAGGCCGGGGAATCCTCCGGCCCTTACTATTTCAGGAACAAACACCGTCCACGCAGGTTCGATTCCAGCAAGGCATATTACCGGAAGGACAGGATATGAAAGCTCTTTGCTGGCACGGGTCGGGGGATATCCGACATGATACTGTGGACGATCCGAAGATTATGCATCCCAAGGATGCGATCATCCGGGTCACCGCTTGCGCGATCTGCGGGTCTGATCTGCACATCTTTGACGGCTTTGTGCCTACGATGGAATCTGGCGATATTCTTGGCCATGAAACCATGGGCGAGGTTGTCGAAGTCGGCGCTGCGGTGGAAAAACTGAAGATCGGCGACCGCATCGTGGTGCCGTTCAACATCTCATGCGGGGAATGTTGGTTCTGCGAGCGCAAGATGTTCTCGCTTTGCGACCGAAGCAATCCCAACGCCAAAATCGCGGAAAAGGCGATGGGACATTCGCCGGCCGGGTTGTTTGGCTATTCGCATATGTTGGGGGGATATGCGGGCGGTCAGGCTGATTTTCTGCGCGTGCCCTTCGCGGATGTCGGCCACGTCAAAGTGCCCGACGATCTGGACGACGAGCAGGTGCTGTTTTTGTCGGATGTGTTTCCCACCGGATATATGGCGGCGGAAAATGCCCAGATCCAGCCTGGCGACACCGTGGCGATCTGGGGCTGCGGCCCGGTTGGGCAGTTCGCCATCCAAAGCGCGTGGATGCTGGGGGCCGGGCGGGTGATTGCGATTGACCGTGTGCCGGAACGTCTGGCGATGGCGCGTGAGAAGGGCAAGGCCGAGACGATCAATTTTGACGATGTCAGCGTGCCCGAAGCCTTGGCGGCGATGACCAAGGGGCGCGGCCCCGACAGCTGCATTGATTGCGTTGGCGCTGAAGCCCATGTCGGCGGCAGCTTTGATGCGGTGGTCGACGGGGTGAAGGCGGCGCTGATGCTGGCCACCGACCGCCCGCATGTGCTGCGCGAGGCAATCATGTGCTGTCGCAAAGGCGGTACGATCTCGATGCCCGGCGTGTATCTGGGTATGCTCGACAAGCTGCCGATGGGGGCTTTCATGAACAAGGGTCTGACGTTGAAATCCGGCCAAACTCACACGCATCGCTATCTTGAGCCGCTGCTGCAAAAGGTGGTGGATGGCACGATTGACCCCAGCTTTATCATCACCCACCCCGCCACGCTTGCCGATGGCCCCGACCTTTACCGCACCTTCCGTGACAAGAAGGAGGGTTGCATCAAAGTGGTGATGAAGCCATGAGCGAACCTGGCAAAAAACCAGCCGCGCCAACCTCAGATGCGATCCGCGCGGCGATTGATGCGGGCAAGGGTTCGGACAAGGTGGCTTTTCCCGATCCGGCAGCGGTCCCGTTTGGCACGGATGACGAGGCTGGAGGCCATCCGCCCACACCCCGAACAACGCCGCATGGCTGCGGCAAGCGAGCTCCAGCGACCGGTGACACCAATGACGGGGGGCGTCAGTTGGCCATACGTTCTGGCGATCATGGTCGCCATCATCTGCGTGATGGTGGTGGTCGTGGAACTGATTTAAATGATGATGGCCTCATGTCTCCATGAGGCCATCATTGCTGAACGCCTGAAAATCGGATGGCTTAAGCGGCCTGCAGTGCCGCCTGATTGACAGATTCGTCAGCGATATCGGTCAACAACGTGTCGGTGTCTTCTTCTTCCTGAAGGGTAAGGTTCAACAGTTCAGCTGCTTCGGCGTAGCCAAGCACTTCTGCCCAGCGGGCAAGGGTGCCATAGCGCGCGATTTCGTAGTGTTCGACGGCCTGTGCTGCAGCGATCAACCCTGCGTCGATCGCAGCCATGCCCTTGTAGGCGTCGAGCACTTCTTCGCCTTCTTCAAGGATACCGTCGATGGCAGGGCATGTCTTGCCGCGCGCGGGCTTGCCCAGCAGATTGAACACCTCTTGCAGCCGGGCGACATGATCTTCCGTCTGCTCGCGGTGGGTTTGAAAGGCCGATTTCAGCTCGGGCGATTGTGCGCCACGCACCATCTTCGGCAGGGCCGCAAGAATTTTACGCTCGGCGTAATAAATGTCTTTAAGCTGCTCCAAGAACAGATCAGCGAGCGATTTGGTAGGCATGTGAAGCTCCTTTGACGACATTTTGGATGAGATGGGACGACAGAATAGGACATGGAGATCAAATCCACTCTGCATCTTGTTAACCTTTGACGAAGAGCTTTGTTCCCAAACCAAGAGGTGCGGCATGTGTTTTCGCGCAGCGTCGTGAGATGCTTGAGGTCAACATTGTAACCCCCGCGCTTTTGGCACAGTGGCCGTCTGGGGCGGGCGACCAAATTTTTTGCGATCTAAAGCTAAGTCCGGACGCTTTCGTCACTAGGCTCTGGACCCGTTAAACTGCTTGATGGCCTGACAGCTCACTGATTCACTGGCGGCACCAAGGAGGTGTCGCCATGACCGAGATGTTTCTGCTTTCCGAAGCCCAAATGGGCCGGATTTCCTCGTTCTTTCCGCTCTCGCACGGGGTGCCGCGTGTCGATGATCGGCGGGTGGTAAGCGGCATTATCTTTGTGATCCGCAATGGGCTCAGGTGGCGCGACGTTCCGGCAAGCTACGGGCCTCACAAGACAATCTACAATCGCTTCATCCGCTGGAGCGAGATGGGCGTTTTCGGGCGCATCTTCGTCGAGCTTGCCAAGGGCGGTGGCGAGACGGAGGAGGTGATGATCGACGCGACCCATCTCAAGGCGCACCGGACCGCAGCCAGCCTGCTCAAAAAGGGGCTCTTCCCTGGTTTATTGGACGCACCAAAGGCGGGTTGAACTCAAAACTCCACGCGGTCTGCGACAGTGAGGGACGGCCCCGCACCCTGTTTCTGACCGCAGGCCAGGTCAGCGACTATACCGGAGCGGCGGCCTTGCTCTCGACGCTGCCCCCGGCGAAGGCCCTCCTGGCAGACAAGGGCTACGATTCCGACTGGTTCCGGGAAGCCATTGCAGATCGCAACTGCGCGGCCTGCATCCCATCGAAATCAAACAGAAAAATCCAGATACCTCATGACAAGGCGCTCTATCGCAAGCGCCACAAGATCGAGAACATGTTCGGAAAGCTCAAGGATTGGAGGCGCATCCACACCCGTTACGACCGCTGCGCCCACACCTTTATGTCCGCCATAGCAATCGCGGCCATCGTCATCTTCTGGATATGATCAATGAGTCCTGAGCCTAGATCGGCTGTTTGAATTAATCGTCCAGTTTGGGGCCAGCCTTTTGACGCGCCAAAGCCAATTCTAACTGACGTGCCAACAAGCGGAGATGTTCAGGAATGCCTTCGCGATCCTCGTCAACGATCATCTGGTCGATGATGCTGGAAACTGACATTTTGTCATCTGGTGTTTTGTTCTCTTCAGCCAACACGTTCTCCTAAGCTGCCGAGTGTAGCACTTCTAAAACCAACCCTCAGATAGTTGCCATGGAAGCTCTTGACCTGAAAGCAAAATCATCGTGAACAGCTCATGTTGCGTTCGGCACAAACATTAGCGTCAAAGCCCACACCTATCAAAAGGGCCGCAGCCAGTTTCGGCGGAAGGAACAATTTTCCTTACCGGATGTTGTTGATACGAACCTGCACACGAAAGGATTGTTCCGATGTTTCGCACTTTGGCTTGCTTGGCCTTTCTGGCTGCTCCACCATCGTTCGCCCAATCCGCCAGCGACGATCTTACTTCAGCCGAAAACTGGTGGGATCGCGTCGGCGCGGGGTTTTTCAGTGACAAGGGCCTGACGCTGCTGCGGCCCGAGTCTGAAATCCGGGCGCATTGGACGGGGTTAAGTGCAGATGATCAGGCAGCGGTGCTAAAACGCTGCGCAGCTTTGGCGGCCCCGGATGACGCCACGGGCGGCGCGGGCGTGGCGGTGCCGTCCGAGCAAAGCGGGTCGAATACCGAAGCAGGCGTGACCGAGCCGGGGCAAAGTGCGGATGGCGGGGATCGTCCGGCCGGTGAAGCCACCCCACACGCCGATGATAGCGCGCCTGCGGCCACCGGGACCAGAGATCAGACCTCTATCACCGGTGCGGTGGACGGCAAAGAGGTGCACGCTCCCGCAGAAGGCCCCGAACCTTATACCGGACTGGCGGGCGGCGTGGATGCAGAGGACGCCCAGCTGGGTTCGGTCTGCAGTGTGGTCGCGGGTATCTGAGGGCAGGGTGTAAGAACGCCCCGCCGTTTTCTTCTTCGCATCCGTGAAGTTGCAGATGCAGAACAGCGGCGGCGGGCGAGGATAAATCCGAAGTGGTCAGAACCCTTCCCACAATCCGGGGGTGGTGGCGACTTCGAGCATGTTGCCATCGGGATCGCGAAAATACAGGCTGTGTCCGCCGCGTTGCCAATCGGATGTGCCCTCAATGGCGATGCCGTGATCCGTCAGATGCTGTCGCCAAGGCTCCAACTGATCGGCGGCAATCGCAAAGGCAATGTGAATCTGGCCGTTGGCATCATGGGCAGGGATCAGGCCGCTTTTCGTGCGCACCGGTTCCGTCGTCGCCCCGCGCAAAAACAGCAGAAGGACGCTGCGCCCCCGCACATCATAGGCGCGCATCCGGGCTTCGGCATGTAGAAGGCGCAGGCCCATGATATTTTCGTAAAACGCGCCGGCGCGGTCGATATCCTCGACATATAGCGCGGTTTCAAGGATCGAGGTCAGGTCCGGGATCGGCATGCTATTCCTCTCCGGTGGCATAAAGCGGCAACACGCGGTCTTCATAAACCCCACCAATCGCCGTGAAGCTTTCGCCGCGTTGAAAATCCGCAAGCCGCAGGTGGGGAAACACGAAATACTTGGCCGCGACGCGGTCTTGGGTTGCGGCGAATATCACCCGGCGGATGTCGGCAAAGCGCATGGCCGACAGGCACATCTCACAGGGTTGCAGGGTAGAAATCATCACGCAGTCTGACAAATCGGTGGTGCCAAGTGTCGCGGCGGCGCGGGTGATCGCCACCATTTCCGCATGTCGGGTCGGATCGCATTGCAGATGCACCTCGTTTTCTGCCTTGGCAATGATGCGGCCATCGCGCAGCACACAGGCCGCGATGCCGACCTTGCCGCTTTCGTTTCGGGCTGCCAGAGCGCGGTCGATAGTATCTTGCAAAGCCGAACGCTCGGCGGGTGTCGGGACGGGGGCATCAGCGGCGAAGGGCGGGGCGGTGTTGTCTGGCATCAGCGGGCCTCGTTGAACAAGAGCGTGCGGTGATCATAGTCTGCGCCGGTGTGGTGGATGATCACCTGAAACGGACGCAGCCCGGCCAACGCCCTGCAAAACCGGTCTCGGGCGTCATTGGCGCTGATCGGGGTCTGTGTCTCGCCCTGCCAATGGACCAGAACGCAGGCACCTGCCGGGGCTGCATCGCGCGCCACATGTCGGGCCATTGCGTCAATTTCTGCGCCAGAGAGATAGTAGAGGATTTCTGACAGCATGATCAGATCATACGCGGCGCGCGGCCAGTCCTGCGGCAGGGTGGCACACCGCGCTGCGGCGTTGGGAAACGCGGCCAAACGCTCGGTCGCTTGAGCAACCGCGCGGGCAGAAAAATCGAGTGCCAGAAGCTTGTCGCAACGCGCAGCCAGATGGACACTGAGAACGCCGATGGAACAGCCAGCCTCGACTGCGCTGCTGTAGCGCGGACGGGTCAATGCCGCGAGAGTCGCGTCATACTTGCGTCGTTCATAGTCGCTGGTCTGGTAATCCCACGGATCTGTATTGGCGCGGTACAACATGTCGAAGTGCTGGGAGGGCGTTGTCATCGCTTGGCCTCCAACAGGTAAAGTTCTGCGGTGGTGATGAAGTGCTGCTGCAGCGTGTCGGTCATTCGAAATCCGCCGGGATCGTCGGTGATCAGTGCGCTCATCTGCGAGGCATGTGCGGCCACGGCCTTTGCCTTGCGGTCTTGCCAAGGCTGGGTGTCCAGCCGCACGAGTTGGTTCGTCAGAAAGGTGAGGGGATTTTCGGCGAAGCGGCCCCAGATCGGATAAGACCAGAACGCAAGGCGGGGGTTTTGGTGGGCAACGCGGGCTGCAATCCGTGCGGCGCGGCCGTGATCGGGGTGGGGGTCACCTGCCCATGTCGTCCAAAGTGCGGTCGTCGTGTCGGTGATCAGATCAAGGATGCGCTGTTCCGCACCGTTATAGACGGCTTCACCTTCTGGGTACACGCTGTCTGGGTAATCCAGCAGCACCGGATCTGGACCGCGTCCGTTGGTCAGAACCTGCACTGCGCGCGTGACTTCGTCGGCGCGCAGGTGGCGAAGTTTTTCGCGGGGATGGCTGCGCGACCGGGGGTGCGATTGGCAGCCATCGGTCAGCACCACCACCTGAACACGGTGGCCCGCGTCGGTTAAGGCTGCAATCGCGCCGCCGCAGCCAAGCGTTTCATCATCGGGATGCGGTGCCAACAGCAAAACGTCGCCGCCGCCTGACAGCGTTTCAATCGTGGTCCACGGCGCGGCTTGGGCCGCCAACAACAGGGGCGTCACGAAAACACCTCGCCCACCACCGGGGTGCCTTGGGTCAACAATGCCTTGGCAGCCCTATCCAGTTTGCCATCCAGATCGGCCTGCCGCAGAAAGAACGCAAGGTCACGCCGGATTCGGTCGGCATCGGATCTCTCGTTGAAGGCGGCGGTGCCCATGATGCGCTCGGTCAGGGTGATGCCCGCCACACAGGCTTGCTCCACCGCCTCGCGTGCCAGAAGCGCGTGCGGCACGGCTTCGGCTTGCGAACTTTGTGCCACTGCCAAGCTGCTTGCATCGGCCCATAGCCGCGCCGTATGGGCGTGGCTGACCAGCCGAGCCAGTCTTGCGCGTTGCAGGGGATTGTCGGATTGCCCGCGTCTAAGGATATGCTGGCGCGCGTGCTCAGCCAAGGCTTCCATTCCCCCGCAATGAATGGCGCAATAGCGCCAGATGCCGCCTTCAAAGTGCGGTTCTCGCAAGTAGTCGCGCGCTTGGCCCAGCATTTGCGCGGTCACCCCGGTAAAATCATGGCTGCCGGATGCGGTGGCGCGCATGCCGCTGACCTGCCAGCCAGACACATCACCGCGCGCCGGGTCATCGACGTCAGCCACAAAAAGCTGCGGTCCATCATGGGTTTCCACGGCGATCACTGCTTGGGTGACCAAGCCGATGCCGGAGCAGAACTGCTTTGACCCCGAAAGCGTCGCCGCATTCTGATGCACCGTGCCGATTGTTACAGGCTTTTTGCCATCTGCCCCCCAGACGCCGAAAAGGGCTTGCCCCGCCGCCCCATCGGCGGCCCGTTGGCGCTGGACCGGGGTGCCGTAAAGCTGGATCAAGGCAAGGGCATTGGCGTGACCTTCCACAATACGCCCGACCGACAGGCTAGCACGGCCGACCTGACGCAACGCATCCGCGCCCGCCTTCGCATCACCGCCCGGAAGGCAGGCGCGCGCTACATGATCCAGCAAACCGCTGTCGCGTAGCGCCCTGATGTCGGCGGCAAGCGTGATCTCGCCCCGATCTGCCGCACCCGCGCGCTTCGCAACAGCCTGCAACACACCTTCATAGGGATTGGCGATCTGGAACGTGCCTTCCGCCATCATCGCGCTTGTCGCTTTGGCTGCAAGGAGGCGGCAAAGTCTGAAAGCCTCGCGTAAAAATCGACCAGTTTGGGAAGTTCTGCGTGGCAGTCACTTATCCGCATCCTCATGCGGGTTAGTGCCGCGGTCGTGGCCTCGATCTGTTCCAGAAATGCGCCAAATGTGGCGGGCAGGGGCGCGCTCATGAGCCGGGTGGATTCTTCCACACCCAAAGCCGGGGCAAGCCGACCCCGCAGCGCGGTCGGATTGGGCCATGCGCTTCGCAACCACCCGCGCAGCTGATACCGTTTGACAAAGTTAGATGCAGGTTCCAGCCACTGGTCGACCACCGGGTCAACTTCGATCGCGCGTTCGCGCAAGGCTCCGGCCATTCCGCCGATGGTGCGCCCGGTCATCCGGCAGGACGTGTCAACCATGATTGCCTTGCTGTGGCGCACCCGAAAGTCATGCCGTTCGGCAAGGGCCGCGAAGGCGCGGTCCTCGCTCATGTTGATGGCGGGCATGCCGCCGACGGTTTCATACAGCTGCTGCGTAAAGGCGAGGCTTGCCCCTGAGGCGTTCAGATGGGGTGGGTCCGGATCGTGCGGCACGGGGTCGAGACGGGCCGCAAGTTTTACTGCGACACACATGTAATCTGACTCGACTTGGCAATGTCTGTCCACGGCGGCGGGCAGCAAGCGCGCCTCATCTTGATCTGCGGCAAAGGCGCCGCAAATCAGATCGGCATGCAGCAGCGCTGTCAGATTGCTGGTGATCCAGTCCGGGCGCACCCGGCTGTCGGCGTCAGAGGTGAACAAAATACCATCGGATTTCAGCCGCTTGAGCGCAAAGTCGAGTCCGAACCGTCGGGCAGCACCAGCGTGCGCCTCGGATGGCGGGAACTCGCAATCTATCACCTGCACAGAGATATGTGGATGCGCGACTGCCCAAGCCGATACCCTGTCACACGTTGCGTCGTCGCTGTTGTTGACGACGATGACCAGCCCGGTGCGAACCGGGTGTGCGCCGTCGATGGCAACGGCGAGCGCGTTGAGACACGCGGTTACGCGCCGTTGTTCATTGCGGGCCGGAATGACAACGGCGGCGTCAAGGATGTCAGGGGGTCCGAGCGCGGTGATCAGCGTGCGGATCGGGCTCAGCGAGTTTGACATAGCCAAAGGCTCTCCTATTGGGCTTGCGGGACGGGTAATCAAAATTAGAACCAGCACAGCGGCTATTTGTTCCCCGCCAATTTTGACCGCATTGATGCTCAGGCTGATGCGCGCGGATAGATCTAGTGTTCTGAATCTGACGCTTGCTACCTATTCCCTCTGATTTCATCGAGTTTGTCGAGCGCGCGTCGTTCCCGAGCGAGGATGTCTTCGGCAGTTTTGGTCCAAGCGAACGGCTT
>JBKJTI010000008.1:0-9624 GCA_046590425.1 Cypionkella sp.
TTCTGCTGCGCCGACACTGGCCGCTGCCGGGGGTACTCGCCCTCTGCGCGATAACTTCCGCTGCAGTTGCAGCATTCTGAGCCGTCCCCCTTCCCTTTGAAGGCGAATCCCCTATGGTGGCAGAATTAAGAAGGGGTGGCTCATGGCGAAGTCTATTGATTACGGAAACCTCATGCACCGCGCAATGCGGGGATTGATTCAAACCGTTCTCAAGGATGTGTCCGCCAACGGCCTACCCGGCGCGCATCATTTTTTCATCACCTTTGACACCACAGTTGAGCGGGTTGTTATGGCCGACTGGCTGCGCTCACGTTACCCCGGTGAGATGACGATTGTGGTGCAGCATTGGTTTGAAGATCTGATCGTCAGCGATGAAGGTTTTGAAATCACGTTGAATTTCGGCAATCAACCCGAGCATTTGGTGATCCCGTTTGACGCCGTGCGCACCTTTGTAGACCCCTCGGTCGAGTTTGGTCTGCGGTTTGAAACGCACGAAGATGACGACGAAGACGAGGACGATGAAGACCCCGAAGACGATCCGCCGCCGCAGGGCGAAGCGCAGATTGTTCGGTTGGATAAGTTCCGCAAGCAATAGACTTGGCTGTTTTACAGGAGGCTGCAATGCCCAAAGAAACCACACTGTTCTTGCGTCAATTCCTGAGCAATCCGCTGCAAGTAGCCTCCGTCGTGCCATCGTCGCGCTTTCTGGCCCGCGCCATGGCGCAAGGTTTGGGCCCAAAATCGGGTCGCGTGGTTGAATTTGGCCCCGGAACCGGCGTTCTGACCAGCGGTATTCTGGAAACCGGCCTGCCGCCTGAAAATCTGTCGCTGTATGAGATGAGCCCCAGCTTCACCAAGATGCTGCGGCAGAAATTCCCCAACATCACCGTGCACAATGCCCCGGCACAATCGGTGGTTGGCAATGTCGAGCCCGGGGTTGAGGCTGTGATTTCCGGCCTGCCGCTGCTGTCGATGCCAATGGCCGTGCGCGAATCCATCGTGAAGGCCGCGTTTGAAATCCTCGGCCCCAATGGGCGTTATGTCCAGTTCACCTATAGCACCAAGCCTGCACTCTCGGCCGAACAACTCAGCCGGTTGGGTCTGAAGGTTATCGCAGGGCCGAAAGTCTGGCTGAACATCCCGCCTGCCCGTATTTTCATCTTCAAACGTGCGTGAATTGGGATAATAGCGGTATACCTCTGCATACCGATTGAATTTTTGAGCCTGCCACGCTAAGCCGCAGGCATCTTAATTTGGAGGCTTGCAGATGTCCGCCACTCGTACCGAAACCGACAGCTTTGGCCCGCTGGACGTTCCCGCCGATAAATACTGGGGCGCGCAAACCCAGCGCTCGATCCAGAACTTCCCGATTGGCTGGGAGCGTCAGCCGATCGCTATCGTTCGGGCTTTGGGCGTGATCAAAAAGGCCTGCGCACTGGTCAACATCGCGCAGGGCGATATTGATTCGGGGCTTGGCGAGACGATTGCCAAAGCCGCGCAGGAAGTCATCGACGGCAAATTCGATGACAATTTTCCATTGGTAGTCTGGCAGACCGGCTCGGGCACCCAGTCGAACATGAATGCCAATGAGGTGATCTCGAACCGCGCAATTGAGATGTTGGGCGGGGTGATAGGGTCGAAGAAACCTGTGCATCCAAATGATCATGTCAACATGGGGCAATCGTCGAACGACACTTTTCCCACCGCGATGCATGTCGCCATCGGCATGATGGCGCGCGATGTTTTGCTGCCGGGTTTGGTCAAGCTACATGCAGCTCTGGATGCCAAGGCCGTTGAATTCAAAGACATTATCAAAATAGGACGCACCCATACCCAGGATGCAACGCCGCTGACCTTGGGCCAAGAATTCTCCGGTTATGCCAAGCAGGTTGAAAAAGGCATCGCGCGGGTGAAAATGTGCCTGCCCGATATTTACGAATTGGCCCAAGGCGGCACCGCTGTGGGCACTGGGCTTAACACCCGTGTGGGTTGGGATGTGCGGGTTGCCGCAGCGATTGCCGAGATCACCGACCTGCCCTTCGTGACCGCACCGAACAAGTTCGAGGCTTTGGCCGCGCATGACGCGATGGTGATGTTCTCGGGCGCGCTGAAAACCGTCGCGGCAAGCCTGTTCAAGATCGCCAATGACCTGCGCTTGCTGGGTTCTGGCCCGCGTTCGGGTCTGGGTGAGTTGATCTTGCCGGAGAACGAGCCGGGGTCTTCGATCATGCCAGGCAAGGTCAACCCGACTCAAGCCGAGGCCCTGACCATGGTCTGTGCCCAAGTGATGGGCAATGATGCGGCAGTGGGTTTTGCAGGATCGCAGGGGCATTTCGAGCTGAACGTCTACAACCCAATGATGTCCTATAACGTCTTGCAATCCATGCAGCTTTTGGGCGATGCGGCGGGGTCTTTCACCGATAATATGGTGGTGGGCACCCAAGCCAATATCGCCCGCATCGACAAATTGATGAAAGAATCGCTAATGCTGGTCACGGCTTTGGCCCCGACCATCGGCTACGACGCCGCCACTAAGGTCGCCAAAACCGCGCATAAAAACGGGACCACTTTGCGCGAGGAAGCGATTGCTTTGGGGTATGTTGATGGTGAAACCTTTGACCGCGTGGTGCGGCCGGAGGATATGGTCGGGCCAAAAGGCTAATGGCCGAAATCGTCAACCTGCGGGCGGTGCGGAAGGCCAAGGATAAGGCCGCCACCCGCGCGCAGGCGGATGCCAATGCGGTGAAGTTTGGCCGTCGCAAGGCCGATAAGGCACTTGATGCGGCGCGCTTGGACAAAGAACAGCGTGACCTTGATGGCCATGCGCGCACTCCGAAAGATCCGGAATGAGCGGCCGGCCCGTAAAGCATTCGGTGACGCTGAAGGGGCATCGCACCTCGATCTCGCTGGAAGCGGCGTTCTGGGATGGATTTTGCGAAATCGCCCACACGCGTGGCCAGACCCTGAACGCTTTGGCGGCAGAAATCGACGCAGGCCGCGACGGTGATGTAGGCCTTGCCTCGGCAATTCGGGTGTTTGTGTTGGAGACGCTTAGGCGTTAACGCCGGGTGATCCGCAACCAAATCCCGTCCTTCGCTCGCACCGTCAAATGCGCGACTGGTACAGCCTCTCGCCCCGCCACACATTCAAACCGAAATGCACGCGCCAAAAGCGCCAACAGCAGAGTACCTTCGACCATGGCAAAACCCGCGCCGGTACAAACCCGAGGCCCTGCCGAGAACGGCATATAAGCATCGCGGGCGCAGGCGCGGTTTTCCTCGGTTTGCCAACGGTTTGGGTCGAATTCATCGGGGCGGTCCCAGATGCGCTCGTGGCGGTGCAGATGCCACGGGCTGAGCACGATCTGCGCGCCAGAAGCCACTTTGCGCCCCCGCATATCCTCGGGGCAGAGGTTCTCCCGCACCATCATCGGCACCGGAGGATAGAGCCGCAGCACCTCGCGGAACACATCGCGGGTGAAGCGCAGTTTGGACAGCGCAGAAAACTCCTGCTGATCGCCTAAAGCTAGCGCCTCGCCTGCGACCTTTTCCTGCACGTCTGGGTCCATCGCCAGCATCAACAGCGCCCACGACAAAGCCGAGGCGCTGGTTTCATGTCCGGCGAGGAAGAAAATCGCCACCTGATCGACCATCTCGGTCGTTTCAAAGCGCTCTCCAGTCAGCGGATCGGCGGTTGTCATGATCTTGGTCGCCAGATCATTCGGTGCATTTCCCGCGGCAATCTCGGCCACACGGCCTTCCGTCAGCCGAGTGATCAGCCCCCGGATCACTGCCGCCGAACGCTTAGTCGCGGTTCGGTGAAACCGGGGCACCCATTTCGGCAACGGCAGAAAAGCCGCAAGGTTCAGAATGGGTTGCGTGCGCTGATAGGTGCGGAACTCGGCGAAAACTGCCGAGGCGACCTCGTGTTCAATCGGGATAGAGAACAGCGTGCGGAAGATCACATCCGCCGCCGCGTGGCTCATTTCCTGCTCAACCTCAACCTCGCCCAAAGGCATCCGCGCCACCGCCGCCTGCCCAGCGGCCAACATCGCGGGAAAAGTGTCGCGCAGCCGCCCGCCCTCAAACGCCGGATCAATGATGCGGCGCTGGCGCTTCCAGACCTCACCATTGGTGACGAACACCGAATTGCCCAGTAGCGGGTTCAGCCCCTCGCGGATGCGGCTGGATTTGGGGAAATCATCCGGCCGCTCGGCCAGAACACGGGTAACTAGCGCCGGATCATTACACATATAGCTGCGGAAAAACGGCGTGCGAAACTCGGCCATCCACGCCCGATAGAGCCGAGCGGGTTGCGCCGACAGGATATCGGCGCGGAACAGCCGCAAATATTGAAGCAGCGAAACCTTGTCGGCGCGCGGGCGCGGCTTGGGCGGGATCATGCCATGTCCCGATAACCAGAGGCGGGGCGGGTGATACGGCTTTTCGACGGCGCACGGTCGCGGTAGCGGTCCGCAAGGCTCAGCGGTCCGGCGGTGATCTGGAAGTAGTCATAGTCGCCGGGGCGATCAAAGGCGCAAAGGTATTGAAAATGCGCCCGAAAAAACTTCCAGCGCAGTTCTTTCCACCGCGCGGGCGACAGCGTCTGGGTGAATGCGGCAGAGATCACCAAGGGCCAGCATTTGTCCGGCGGGGCCACGCCCGTCACCGCCACCGGATCACACAGCGCAAAGGCGCAGCCATCGCCGGGGGCGGTGACATCGACCCAGACCAGTTCATCCCGTGCGGAGAGGTAGTGCAGATCGGCACGCAGACGCTGGGCTTTCGGCAGGAAGGACACCATCGGCACAACTTGCCCCAGCGACAGAAATGCCAACCGCGCGGCCCCTGCGGGTAGGCCTTCGCGCAGCAGATCGGCCAGAATAGACACCGCCAGATGTGCGCCAGAAGAATGGCCAACCACCAGAACCTCATCAAAACCTGCCGACATCGCTTCGCGGATCGACAGCCGAAACGCCGTCATCCGGGCTTCAAGCTCCGGCGGGTTGGCCCCGCCCGCTTGCGCTGAATAGGCGTAATCATGCATGAGGTAATATGCGAAGACCTTGTTATCCCAGCGCTTAAAGGCTCGCAGCAGCGCCCAGATCACCCCCAGACCCGCCGCCCAGCCCAAAATCGGATGCACATAGGCCACCAGTTCGCCGACGCCCCAACCCGCCAAACAGGCCAGCAGCAGTTCTGCCAGGAGAAACACAAACGGATAGAGCGCTGCAATCATCGGCCCCTTGCGCAAGCCCGCCAGTCGAAACACCGCGCCCGAGCCGATATAGGCGTAGGCCGTGCGCAGCAGTTGCAGATAGGTTGCAAAAATTCCCCGCACCATGGACACTCGGACGATATCGGACCAGACCAGCACCTCGACATCGGCTTCTGTCAAAGCACCATTCACCCTTCCGGTAACATGCCAACCATAAGGCCCACCGGTCTTTTTCGGTTTCAATGCAAGCTGATAGCCTGAAATCTCCGACTGCGCCTGGCCTTCCTTGCGGTAAAGTTCACGGTATCGGCGCGGATGAAATGGATCATAGCCGGGAATATAAAACACCCGCCTGCGCTGCACGCGCTGATCGGGTATTGCCTGCGGGTTGATCGGTTCCATCGTACCTCTGTCCAGTTGGAGGCATCATGGCAGAGGAATTGGGCGATTCTAAGGGGGAGAATTTTAGCCCAGATTGGCAAGGAAGGGCACATTCTCCAACAGCCAATAGGAGAACGACGAAAAACCGCCCGTCAGCATCAACAGGCCGATGGTCCAGAGCAGCAGACCCATGATCTTCTCGATCCGTTCGGCATGGCGCTTCATAAAGGCGACCATGGGGGCCAGGCGGGTGAAAAATGCGGCGACCAGCAGGAAAGGGATGCCCAGACCTGCGGCATAAACGGCCAGCAGGGTCATGCCGCGCGCGACGTTGCCCTCTTGTGCAGCCAGAGACAGGATCGCACCCAACTGCGGGCCGATACAGGGCGTCCATCCGAAGGCGAAGGCGAGACCCAGAACGTATGCGCCAAAAGCCGAGCCGCCTTGATCGCCTGCGTCTAAACGCATCTCACGATCCAGAAAACCGATGCGGAAGATGCCGATGAAATGCGCGCCGAAAATCATTACCACCACCCCGGCGATGGTGGCGAAAGTGCTGGCATTGCCGAGAAAGAACGCGCCGAACGCCGAGGCGGCGAGACCGAGCAGTAGGAAAACGGTTGACAGGCCAAGCACGAAAAACAAGGCGGCGAGGAGAGGCGAGCGACCGGTTTTCATCTCGGACACCGATATGCCGGACATATAGGCAAGATAGGGCGGCACGATCGGCAGCACGCAAGGCGACAGGAACGACAGGACGCCCGCAACAAGGGCCACCAACATCGCCGGGATCAGGCTTGCGTCAAAGATGTCGATGCCGAACATGGAAACTCCCTTTTGACTGATCTAGCGCAGTTGGCGGCAAAGGTCACGTGAGGCTGCCTCACGTCTGCGTGCGGCATTTTGGACTGGCGTCAACGCCTCCGGCGGGGATATTTGAGCACAGAGGATGGGCTTAGTGATGCATTGGGACGTGGAGTTAGATTGCTTGGGGCTTTTGTGTCCCCTGCCCGTGCTCAAGGCGCGCAAGCGGTTGATTGGCATGATGACGGGCGAGGTGTTGCGGGTACTGGCCAGTGACAAGATGGCGGCGATTGATCTGCCGCATTTCTGCGCCGAGACTGGGCATAATTATCTGGGTGCCAGCGAAGTGGACGGCGGCAGCGCCTATCTGATCCGCCGCGGATAGAGAAAGGGCGGCGGGTTTCCCCACCGCCCCCCACTCAAATTCTAAGCTTTAACGGCCCAAAGACCACCAGCCACGCTTTTTCGGCTTGGCCGAGCCATCATCTTCGTCAGGCTCCACCGCAGCGTCTGCAAGACCGGGATCGACGTGCAGGCTGGCCACAGGGGCCGGCTCAACCAAACCCGGATCGGCTTGCAGCATCGGGGCATTTGCCACCGGAGCCGCTTCTGCGACCGCTTCAACCGCGCCCGAGTTCGGCGTTTCAGCGACAACGGCTTCCACCACCGCTTCAGCCTTTGGCTTAGCACGGCTCGTGCGGCTGCGGGTCGGTTTCGGCTTTTCCTCAGCCACAACCGGGGTTTCCACGATCACAGCTTCGGCCACAGCTTCGGCAACATCGGCGTCAACCACAGCGACCTCTGCCACAGGCTTGGCGGTTCTGCTGCGCGAGCGACGGCTGGCAGGTTTCGCCGCCTCAGCTGCAGGTGCTTCTGCCGCAGCGGCATCTGCCCCTGCCGCCGCAGATTTGCTGCCACGTGGCGCGCGAGTGCGGGTTGGCTTTTTCACTTCCACCTCAGCGGCGGCCTCTACCGGGACCTCCGCTGCGATTTCGGTGACCTCCGAGATCGCATCATCGCCGGCCTCGTCGTCGCCCTCATCATCGCCTTCGTCGCCTTCGGCATCCGCGCCGGCGATAGCCTCACCTGGCTGACCGGGTTTCTTGCGACGACGCCGACGGCGGCGTTTCTTGCCGGTGCCGCCGTCGCCATTCGCCGCAGCAGGTGCGGTCGCTCCCGCAGCAACGGGGACCGTTTCCACCACTTCCGCTGCTTCGACGTCATCCACATCGTCGATGATATCGTCTTCATCTTCTTCTTCCGCCACCGGCGCGCCCATCAGCGAGGCATTGCCCGAGATCACCGACGAGATTTCCGGCACCACCCGCGTCGCGGTCTTGAACTTCTCAATCGAGAAATCCGGGCTAATCATTGCCGGATCACATTCGATCCGCACCGACATGCCATAGCGCGCCTCAATCAGCGCGATATGCTCGCGCTTGCCGTTGATCAGGAAGTTCACAATCCCAATCGGCGCGCGCAGCAGCACTTCTTTGCTGCGCTTACGCGTGCCTTCTTCTTCCAGTGCGCGCAGAACCTGCAGACCCAAGCTGTCATCCGAGCGGATCAGCCCGGTGCCGTGGCAATGCGAGCAAGGCTGCGTGGTCGATTCCAGCATCCCCGGACGCAACCGCTGACGCGACATTTCCATCAGGCCAAAGCCGGAAATCCGCCCGACCTGAATCCGCGCGCGGTCGGTTTTCAGCTTGTCTTTCAGCTTCTTCTCGACGGCGGCGTTGTTGCGACGCTCTTCCATGTCGATGAAGTCGATCACGATCAGGCCAGCCAAATCGCGCAGGCGCAGCTGACGCGCCACCTCTTCGGCAGCCTCAAGGTTGGTCTTCAAAGCGGTGTCCTCGATGGACCCCTCTTTCGTCGCACGGCCCGAGTTCACGTCAACCGCCACCAAAGCTTCGGTGATGCCGATGACAATATAGCCGCCGGATTTCAGCTGCACCGTCGGGTTGAACATACCGCCGAGATAGCTTTCGACCTGATATTTGGCGAACAACGGCGTCTGTTCATCATAGCGCACCACCGATTTGGCGTGGCTTGGCATGATCATCCGCATGAAGTCTTTCGCGGTGCGGTAGCCCGCCTCGCCTTCAACCAGAATCTCATCAATCTCGCGGCTGTAAAGGTCGCGGATCGTGCGCTTGATCAGATTGCCTTCCTCGTAGATCGCGGCAGGAGCAATCGACTTCAGGGTCAGCTCGCGGATCTGCTCCCACAGTCGCATCAGATATTCGTAATCGCGCTTGATTTCGGGCTTAGTGCGTTTGGCACCTGCGGTCCGGATGATCAGGCCCGCGCCTTCCGGCACTTCAATCTCAGTCGCGATCTCTTTCAGCTTCTTACGGTCAGCGGCTTGGGTGATCTTACGGGAAATCCCGCCACCGCGTGCGGTATTCGGCATCAAAACGCAGTAACGGCCTGCGAGGCTGAGGTAGGTCGTTAGCGCCGCGCCCTTATTGCCGCGTTCTTCCTTGACCACCTGCACCAGCATGATCTGGCGCACCTTGATCACTTCCTGGATTTTATAGCGCCGCGCCCGAGGCTTACGCGGGGCCGAGATTTCTTCCGACACGTCTTCTTCAGCGATGGATTCGATCTCATCATCGGTGTCCGAGGCATGATCAATCGAGCGGTAAACCGGCTCACCCTCTTCGCCATCCACCGAAGCCACGTGATGCGTGTGGCTGTGGTCGTGATGATCGTGATTGTGATGCGGCTGTTCAACCGCTTCAGCAGGTGCCGATTGCACCAGCGCATCCGCGCCGGTTTCATCCCCAAGATCAACCACATCCATGCTGCTGATCTCAGCAGATTGCACGGCGTCACCGTCAACAGCCTCAGCGCGCGGGCGCTGCTGTTGCTGCGATTTGGGACGCGGGCGCGAGCGGCGGTTGTCTTCTTCATCCTGCGCCCGGTTATAGGCGCGTTCTTCGTCCAGCAGGGCTTTGCGGTCGGCCACCGGGATTTGATAATAATCCGGGTGAATTTCGGCAAACGCCAAGAAGCCGTGACGGTTACCACCATATTCGACAAAGGCCGCTTGCAGCGAAGGCTCCACACGGGTCACTTTGGCGAGGTAGATATTTCCGGCAAGCTGGCGCTTGTTTAAAGTTTCAAAATCGAATTCTTCGACCTTGTTTCCATCGACCACAACAACCCGAGTTTCCTCGGCATGGGTGGCGTCGATAAGCATTTTCTTTGACATAT